>JAVHVD010000055.1:0-17049 GCA_032160745.1 Pseudonocardiales bacterium | reverse complement strand
CGACGGCTGGGGACGGTCGCCTACTTCCCCGAATCGACGGCCGACTCCCCCACGTTCGTCGATGACAGCGAATGGCATCCGCTGATCGACGGGCACCGGTACTTCGCCGAGCTGGACGCCGCGCTGCGGAGCCTCGGGCCGGGTGACAGCGTGCAGATCACCGGGCTCCAGCTCTGGCCGGGGCTCGACCTGTCCGGGCGGCGACCGGGCTCGGCCCAGTACGAGCCGCTCGGAGCTCGACTCGTAGCGCTGGCTGCCGCCGGGGTGCAGGTTCGCGTCCTGCTCGCCGGGCGGGTCATCGCCCGCTCGCTGTGGCTGCCGGCCCTCGCCGGATTCCGCGACAACGTCACGTCGGCCCGCACGCTGAACGCGGCACGTTCGGACGGAGTGGATGCTCCGCCGCTGGCCGGCTGCGTACTCGTCGACTGGTCGGGAGTGGCGGCCGGGTCCAACCACCAGAAGGTGGTGGTGATCGACCGTGGCGGCGAGGTGACGGCCTTCGTCGCCGGCATCGACCTCGTGGACGGGCGCTTCGACGGGGCTCCGCACGACACGCTCCGGCTCAAGGGCAAGCGCTGGGGATGGCACGACGCCGCGGTCCGGCTGCGCGGCCCGGCGGCCGCGCGCGTCCACGACATCCTGACTCAGCGGTGGTGCGAGGCCGCCACCCTGCCTCCGCGCTACGCCGCACCGGGGCGGCTGATGAACCCGAAGCTGACCGCGCCCCCGCTGCCGCGAGCGCCGCGGCAACCGGCCGTCGAGACGCCTGGCACCGCCGTACAGGTGCTTCGGTCGCTGCCGGAGCGCAAGACCGAATCCATCCGACCGTGGCGCTGCACTGCGTGGGACGCCCTGCCGTCGAGCGGCGTCCAGGAAATCTTCGGAACGCTCACCGCCGCGCTGTCCACGGCCCACCGTTACGTGTACATCGAGGACCAGTACCTGGAGGAGTCACTGGGCGGGAAGCGGCGTTTCGAGCTGTATCCATACCTGCGGGACGCGGCGGAGCGTGGGGTGAAAATCGTGCTCGTCGGCTCCGGCGTGCGCGACCCGGAGGATCCAGGAATCTATCCGTGGCCCATCAACCGCAAGCTCAACCGGGACCTGCGTCGCAAGCTGGTCGACCGGCTTTCCGGATCGGCGCGGGCCAACGTCGCGGTCTGGCGGGTCGAGCGCTGCACGGTGCACGCCAAGCTGGTGCTGATCGACGACGCGTTCGCCTGCATCGGGTCGGCCAACATGTTCAGCCGGTCGATGAGCGGCGTGGACAGCGAGCTCAGCGCTGCGGTGTCCACCACCACGTCGCTGGTTCGTGATCTGCGGACGCGGGTGTGGAGCGAGCACCTGCGCACGCCGATCGACGCCGAGCTGCAGGCCGCGCTGGATGATGTCGACTGCGCGCTCGGCATGTGGCAGCCGGCGTGGCTGCCGGCCGGCCCTCCCCGCGACCAATGGCGCCACTGGTCGCGCGAGACGATGCTCCGCCCCGTCTGGCCGACGTCCGCCGCACGGGGTGGCTGAATCCGCGGCGGGGCAGTATGGAGGCATGGCCCTCCGCACCCGCCTCGGCGCGATGGTGTTCGAACGCGTCGCCGGGCCGGACGGTCCGCAGCACCGCGACCGCATCCACAACGCCGTGGGCGAGCGTTGGTTCGCCGAGAACCGCCCGATCCGCACCGTCCATGGCGACTCGGCGATGTTCATCGGCGGACTGCGGGCGCTGCTGCTCCAGTCGCTGCACCCACTGGCGATGGCCGGCGTGGCCGGGCACTCCGGTTACCGCGGCGACCCGTGGGGACGCTTGCAGCGCACCAGCTACTTTCTGGCGGTGACCACCTTCGGGCTGGCCTCCGACGCCGAGGCCACGGTCGCGCGGGTGAAGGGCATCCACCGACGCGTTCACGGCGTGGCACCGGACGGACGGCCGTACGCCGCGTCCGATCCGCATCTGCTCAAGTGGGTCCACGTCGCCGAGGTCGACAGCTTCTTGACCACCCACCAGCGTTACGGCGCGGCACCGCTCTCGCCGGCCGACCGGGACGCGTACGTCTCCGACACCGCCCGGGTGGCGCAGGCGGTCGGTGTCCCCGATCCGCCGACGACGGTGGCCGAGCTGAAGCACCAACTCAACTCCTACCGCCCAGAGTTGCGGGGCACGGCCGACGCCCGCGCTGCGGCTCGCTTCCTGCTTGTCCGCCCGCCCCTGCCCGCCTACGCCCGGCCGCCGTACGCGGTGCTCGCGTCGGCCGCTGTTGCCTCGCTTCCGCTCTGGGCGCGGTGGCCGCTGCGACTGCCCTACCTGCCGCTGGCCGAGTCGACGGTCGTCCGCGCGGCCGGCACCGGGCTCGTCCGCACCCTGCGCTGGATCGCCGCCCCGGTCCCGGAGTCGGCCGCCTGAGCACGCTGCGGGATGCTGATCGACATGAGCAAGGACATCGCCAACCAGTTGCTGGACGCGCAGGTCAAGTTCGTGCTGGCCGAGTTCAGCGGTAAGCGGCTGACGCAGGTGATCAAGCGCGACGTCACCGACCTCCTCGCGCTGGCCGAGCAGCTGACCGTCGCCGATGTCGTCGATCCCGACCAGGTCAAGGGCGCGGCCCGCCGACTGGTCGAGCGGGTCGGCGGCAGCGAGCTGCTCGAGGATCTCGTCAGCGCCCTGTCCGACGCCATCTACGACCTCTCGGCCAGCGAGGACTACAACCTCGGGGAAGTCGTCGAGCGCGACCCGGTCGAGGCGCTCGTCGCCAAGGTGCTGAGCATGCACACGCTGCAGGACCGGGCGCTGGACCGGATGGCCGAGAGTCCGCTGGTCGCGGCGGTCGCCACTCGCTTCGTCACCAAGATCGTCGGCGACTTCCTGCAGCAGAACCGGCAGATGGCCGAGCGGCTGCCCGGCGCGAAGTCACTGATCTCCTTCGGCATGGGCGCGGCGTCCAAGGTGCGCAGCGCGACCGTCGACCAATTCCTCGGCGACGCCGCCGGCAAGAGCACCCAGTTCGCGATCCGCCGGACCAACAGCGCGATGCGCGACCTCGTCCGCGAGGCGCCGCTGCAGGGCGCGGCGATGGAGATCTGGGACCTGCACGCCGACGAACCGATCAGCGACCTGCGCGGGTACCTGAGCAAGGCCGAGCTGCGTGAGCTCGCGGTGCTCGTGCACGAGATCGTGAGCAGCGCCCGGTCGACGGAGTACACCGGCCACCTCGTCGACGAATGTGTGGACGTCTTCTTCGAGCGCTACGGCGACCGCGACCTCGCCTCGCTGTTGCCCGAGCTCGGAATCAGCCGCGACGACGTCCTGGACGACGCCCTGCGCTTCGTGCCGCCGCTGATCGAGGCGGCCAAACAGACCGGACGGCTCGACGCGCTGATCCGTGCGCGGCTCGAGCCGTTCTTCGCTTCGAAGCAGGTTTTGGCAATCCTCGAGTCCTGACGTCCCGCGTCGCAACCAGAAGGGTCCGTCGGGCGTCCAACAGACGGACACCTGACGGAGGACATCCGATGGGTATGAGCAACGACCGGCGAACGGACGGATCATGACCGCATCGAGCGCGCGCACCCGGTGGATCGTCGCCGCCGCAACGGCGGTGGTAGCGGCGGCCGTCGCCACCGCCCTGGTCGTGAGTCACCGCTCCGGCTCGGACGGGAGTCCGGCCGCCGGCGCGTCGGGCACGCCGACCGCCGTCACATCGAATCCAACCGGCTCCACGACCGAGGCGACCGGCAGCACGAGCGGCGCCACGATCAAGGCGACCGGCAGCACGTCCGCCGCCGCTCGCCCGCCCGCGAAGGTCGTGCGTGTGACCGCCCTGGAGAACGACGGCGCGAGCTACGGCGTCGGCATGCCGATCGTCCTGTACTTCTCCCCCGCCCCGACCGACCCGAAGGCCTTCGAAGCCGCGGCGACGGTGACGGTTGACGGCGCCCCGGCCGGCGGTGCCTGGTACTGGGAGCAGCCGACGGCGGACGAGGTGAAGGGGCACATCGTCGAGGCGCACTACCGGATGCGCAACTACTGGCCGGCCGACTCGACGATCCATGTCCGCACCCCGATCGGCGGACTCAGTGCCGGTAAGGGGCTGGTCTACTCAGCGAAGCTCTCCTCGTTGGACTACAAGATCGGTGACGCGCACGTCTCGCTCGTCGACGCGCGGGGGCTGAGCATGCAGGTGACGTCGAACGGGAAGCCGGTCCGCACGGTTGCGGTCTCACTCGGCAAGGCGTCGACCCCGACGTTCAACGGCGTCAAGGTCGTCATGCAGAAGGGCGAGGACCTTCCCGGCACGAACCGGCTGCGTCCCAACGGCACGGTGATGATGAACGGGCCGGGCTACCACGACGATCCGGTCCAGTGGTCGGTGCGCATCACCCGGTCGGGCGAGTACGTCCACGCTGCACCGTGGAACAAGGGCATCGGTGCCCGGAGCACGTCCAACGGCTGCACGAACCTGCACACCGCGGACGGCGAGTGGTTCTATCACTTCAGCCAGATCGGCGACGTCGTCCAGTACACGAACACCGACGGCACCCAGATGCCGAGCTGGGACGGCCTCGGGGACTGGAACCTGTCGTGGTCGCAGTGGACGAGCGGCGGCTTCCTCTGACGTTGAGGCGCCTCAGGTTGCGGTGAACAGGGCCGCGTACCGATCCAGATAGAGCGGCCACCGTTCACCCGGCGGCGGTCACCTCGATCGGGATGCCGTTGAGCACCGCAGTTCCGCTCGGCACGTCGAGCAACAGGTCGTCGGCCAGCACGTTCGAGTTCACCCCGGGATGCGCGTTGGCGACCTGACCGCGGGTGCCGTCCAGGCCGTGGCCCCACCCGTGGGGAATGCTCACGACGCCGGGACGAACGCTGTCGGTGATCTCGATCGGGACGGTCAACGCGCCGGTCCGTGACGACACGCGGGCCAACGCGCCGTCGACCAGGCCGAGCTTGTCCGCATCCTCGGGATGCAGCTGCGCGGTGCACCGGTTCGCGCCGCGGACGAGCGGCGCAAGGTTGTGCATCCAGGAGTTGTTCGAACTCAGCTGACGACGCCCGATCAGCACGAACTGGGTCGGCTCGCTGTCGAGTGCCGCGACCAAGCGGGGGACGTCGTCGGTGATGGCCGGCGGCGCCAACTCGATGGTCCCGCTCGGCGTGGCGAGGACGTCGGGGATCCGCGGCTGCAACGGCCCGAAGTCGATGCCGTGCGGCTGGGCCTCGAGGTCGGCCAGGGTGATGTCGTACGGCCCGGCCCGCAGCATGAGATCGACGAGCCGGGCCGGCCCCGTGCGCCCGTCGACCAGCGCCGGATCGAGGCCGCCCTTGGCTGCCGCCTGGGCGCCGACGAAGTCGTCAAGCGCGGCCACGTCGGCGTTCGGCCCCTGACCGGTGACCACGCCGATGAGGCGCAGGATGGTCTGCCACTCCTGCGGCAGGTCGGTCGCCAGGACCGCGGGCGTCCAGTTCGCGACGTTGCGCACCGACAGTTGGTAGAAGACCAGGTCGAAGTGGTCGCGGGCGAGCGGAGTGGGGCCGGGCAGGATCACGTCGGCGTGCCGCGAGGTCTCGTTGAGATAGACGTCGAGCGACAGGACGAAGTCAAGCTGCTCGATCGCCTCGGTGAGCTGCACGGCGTTGGGCGTGCTCAGGCAGGGGTTGCCGCCGACGGTGATCAGCGCCCGGACCTGCCCGTCGCCCGGCGTCAGGATCTCGTCGGCCAGCGTCGCCACCGGCAGCTCGCCCATCACCTCGGGCAGCCCGCGGACGCGGCTGCGCCAGCGGCCGTGCGTGAACCCGCGGCGACGTCCGGGCTGGGCGTTGGCCTGCCCACCCGCGGCGAGCGGGAACATCGCGCCGCCCTCGCGGTCGAGGTTGCCGGTGAGCACGTTCAGCACGTCCACCAGCCAGCTGGTCAGCGTCCCGAACGACTGCACCGTGGTGCCGATCCGCCCGTACACGACCGCGCGATCGGCCGCGGAGAGCTCGCGGGCGAGGGTGCGGATCGTGTCGGCCTCGACGCCGACGACGCGGGCCACCGCCTCGGGCGTGAACGGCGCGACGAGCCGCCCGACGTCGTCGACGCCGGTGACGTGGCCATCGAGGTCACGCAGGTTGACCCGCTGCTCGGCGAACAGGACCTGCGCGATCGCGGCCAGCAGCAATGCGTCGGCTCCGGGGCGGATCGCGAGATGCTGGTCAGCGGCCTCGGCGGTCTGCGTGCGCCGCGGATCGACGACGACGATCCGTCCACCCCGGGACCGGATCGCCTTCAGTCGCCCGCGCATGTCCGGGGCGGTCATCAAACTGCCGTTCGAGACGAGCGGATTGGCGCCGAGCAGAAGCAGGAAGTCGGTGCGGTCGACGTCGGGTACCGGGATCGTGAGGCCGTCGCCGAACAGGTAACCGGACGAGAAGTGCTTGGGCACCTGGTCGACCGTGCCCGCCGTGTACACGTTCTGCGTGCCCAGCGCCTTCCACAGCAACCGGCCGTAGAGCAGGGACCCGAGGTTGTGCGCGCCGGGATTGCCGAGATAGACCGCGACGGCGTTGTCGCCGTGGTCGGCACGGAGCTGCGGAAGGCGGCGGTCGATCTCGGCGAAGGCCTCGTCCCAGGTCGCCTCGACGAAGACCCCGTCGCGTTTGATCAGCGGCGTGCGCAGCCGGTCCGGATCCTCGTGCAGCGCCTTGAGCGAGGCGCCCTTCGGGCAGATGAAGCCATGCGAGAACGTGTCGGCATCGTCGCCTCGGACCGACTCGATCCGGCCGTCCTGCAGGGTGATCTCCAGACCGCAGGTGGCCTCGCACAGCGGGCACGTGACGTATTCGGTCGCCATGTCCGGATGGTATGCCGCAGGCGACCGCGGCCCATCATCGATGTCGGACCCGTGTGGTGTCTCGCTGCCCGATGCGGTCGAAATTTGACCATTCGAAGAATCGCCGTGACGTCCAGCGCCGAAACTGTCGTACCCCGGCGCCATGCTCGACGTGTCGAGAGGGGACGCCATGACTGATCTCATGTGGATCCGGTCGCACGTCGAGTTGCTGCTGCAGCGGGAATGGGACGTCTGCCGCGTCGTGGTCGACGGCGACGGCGACTTCCCGTTCCGGCACGGCACCGCAGCCTGCTACGTGTCCGTCCTGGACACCGAGCCGGCGATGGTGCGGGTATTCGCCCACGCGGCCTACGGGCTGAAGCCCTCGCTGCGGGTGCTGCGCGAGCTCAACGAGATTCAACGCCGCTCGCTCAGCGCGCGCATCGAGCTGCGCAGTGACGTCGTCGTGGTCTCGCAGACCGTCAGCCCGCTCGGATTGACTCAACCGGTGCTGGCCCAGGCGATGGGCGCCGTGGCCACGATCGCCACCGATGTCGGAACGCTGCTGGCCGGCATGTTCGACGGCAGCACCCCCTATCCCGCGGTTGTTCCGGATTCCGAGGACGCGACGTGACGGTGGACGGACTGAATAGGGCTAGTGTCGGTCTGTGCCCACGGCAATGGAAGTACAGATCCTGCAAGTCCTCACCACGCTGACCAGCGCCGACCGGCCCGCGACGTTCAACGACCTCGCACGCCGCCTCGGGGCGACCGCTCCGCTCATCGCATCACTGGCCCGCGGCCTGGTGGCCGACGGGCTCGCCCAACCGTCCTATGTGGACGTCCACGGCGTGCGGACGCTGCACGGGCTGCTTCCGCAGCCGGCGACGGCGGCTGCGCCAGTCGCCGCGGCTCTGCCCTAACTGCGCCCCTCTCCTACTAACCCGCGGCGCAGGAGCACCCCGGCCACCGACCCGTCGAGTGTTGGAGTGCCCCATGTCGTCGAAGAACAAGGGCGGACGCGAGATCCGCAAACCGAAGCAGGACAAGAAGGCCAAGGCCGCGAAGGAACTGAGCCAGGTCCTCCAGTCCGACCGCAGCGGCAAGCCCCCGCAGCCGAAGTAACCCGAAGTAACCCTCAGCGAGTAACCGCGCGGGGCGCCGACTCCGCGGCCAGCGCGGTGAGCACCGACTCGGCAATGCCGCAGTGCCGGTGGCGGCGTGCGATCGCCAGTTGCACGACATGCACGCCGTCGGCTCCACGCTCGAGGATCAGCAGACCGGCGTCGTGCCCGTCGGCGACCACGATCTCGTAGCTGGCGTCGGGGTGGGCGGCTTCGAGCTGGTGCCGCCGGGTGCGGTACTGGGCGTCGAGGAGAACGGTGCGGACGTCGGCCGGCATGACCCACAGGTCGTCGCGCGACTCGGCGTACAGCTCGCGCAGGTATTCGCCGTCGGCCGGCGTGGCCGGGCGGCGCGTCACGGCCGCAACTCTCGTCAGCACGCTCATGCCGACAACCCCTCGATCATGGCCGCTCCGCAGTTCGGTGACGACCCACTCGTTGAGCTAAACGCAGCCAGATCGAGCGCGATACGTTCCTGACTCGATCAAGGTCTTTCGTCCCTGACCCGACAAATCCGCCGTTCAGTGATCGAACTGCGCACGTCGCGGACGTGCTGGGAAGGACGAAGCCGGGTCGGGGACCGCCGCCTCCGGGGACGGGCTCGTGACATGCGGGGGCTCGGGAGGCATCCTGGTTTGCAACGTTGCAAGTCGAGCGGATCACCCGCCGCGCCCCGCGGAGGAACTTCATGACGACGAAGGAATTCCCGTCCTTTCCGGTTGCCGACAGCGAGTACGACACCGAGCCGATCCTGCGGAACCTTTACACCGACGGCATCACCGCGCTGAAGGCAGCGTTCTCCCGGGAGTGGGTCGCCGAGCTGGGTGCGGACGTGCTGGCGGCGTTCGACGAGGCCCGTTCCCGCGAGAACGGTGCGATCGGCCGCGGCCCGAACCGCTGGTACGTCGAGGTTCATCCGGAGGCTTTTCGCGGCTTCGTCGATCTCGCCGACCACCCCTGGGTGCGGACGGTCAGTGAGGCCGTGCTCGGTCCGGACTACACCATCGTCGAGATCGGCTTCGACATCCCGTTCCCCGGCGCGATGTACCAGCCGTGGCACCGCGACTTCCGCTCCCCACGCGAGACGGCGGAGCAGCATCGGCTGACGTCGCTGGCCTTCAATCTGACGACGGTCGACACCACCGAGGACATGGGTCCATTCGAGATCGCGCTGGGCACCCAGTTCGACGACAGCCCGGAGTTCGACCACGGCATGTTTCCGCCCAAGTCGTTCTACGAGCGCTACCAGCAGCGCGCCGTCCGCAAGTACCCGGAGATGGGTGACATTTCGGCCCGCTCAGCGCTGACCATCCACCGGGGCACGCAGAACCAGTCGGACACGTTCCGGCCGGTCGTCGTGCTCGGCGTGGACGGACCCGAGGCCAACAACAGCGAACATCACGATCTCGCCGTCACCAAGCAGTACTGGGCGACGCTGCCCGAGACCGTCCGTCGTCACCTGCAGTGCCCGATCGTGGACGAGCTGACGCCGATCACCCAGAAGCACGACATCGAGGGCCTCGTCATGGGTGCCGCCGACTGATCCAACCGGACGCGCGCCCGTCCGTCCGTCCGACGAAGGCTAGCTTCCGTGCCGCGACGCGCCGCCGGCCCTCTTCTTGACCTGCTCCATCGCGTCCGCGATCTTCTTCCGATTCTCCGGCTTGCTGGCCTCGCGCTGCGCCACCTGGATGAGCTTGCCGAGGACGCCGATCTTCACTGCCTTGCTGAGCATTCCCATGGGTTCTCCTTCGGTGTTGTCAGAAGCTTCCCCATCCTGGCCTCGATCTCACTCGGCGCGGCGTCGTGCACCGCTTGATCGCCCGCCATCGCGGCGCCTGATCACACCGACCACCTGATCACACCGACCGCCGGCGCACGTCCGTCGCCGGCTGCGGAGCGATCTTGGCCGGTCCCCCGCGGGACAGGAAATCGGAGATCGGCAGCGTCGCGGCACCGAGGGCGACCGCGTCGGCGCCGAGTTCGGCGCGCACGATCTCGACGTGACTGAACGGAAGCCGCAGTGCGTTTCGGGCCGCGGCAGCGCGGATCTGCGGCAGCAACTCCTCACTCAGACGCTGTCCCACCCACCCGCCCACGACGACTCGCTGCGGGTTGAACAGGTTCACGAGATTGGCGATGCCGACGCCGAGATAGGTGGTGACCTCGTCCAACACCTGGGCGGCGAAGGCGTCGTCGGCCCGGGTCGCGAGCAGATGATCGACGCGGACCTCGAGATCGAGCTGGGTGACATGCTGGTCGCCTCCGGCGAGCTCCTCGTGCCGAGACACGATCGCCGCCGCACCGATGTAGGCCTCGAGGCAGCCCCGCGCGCCGCAGCGGCACTCGCGGCCGTCCACGACCACCGTTGTGTGGCCCCACTCGCCGGCGCTGCTCGTGGCTCCGCGGTACAGCTGCCGGTTGCTGATGATGCCCGTGCCGACGCCGATTCCGAGCAGGGCGATGATGGCGTTGTCGACGCCGCGGGCCGCACCGAACCACGTCTCGGCCTGGCCGAGGGTCTTGGCGCCGTTGTCGATGATCAAGGGCAACGCCACGTGCCTGCGCAACAGTTGCTCGAAGGGCACCGCGTCCCAACCCACGCTCTGGCCGTGGACGACCGCGCCGTCGCGGTGCTCGACCACACCGGGCACCCCGATGCCGATGCCGATGATGTCCTTGGTGGAGACGTTCGCGTCGGCGATCACCTGCTCGATGCCCTCGACGACATGGGTGACCGCGTCCTCGGGCTCGAGATGCGTGAGGACGGTGGACGACCGGTGCGAGGCCAGCACGGTCATGGCGAGGTCGAAGAGCTCGACCAGAAAGGCCGTTTCACCGATGTCGACGCCGATGACGAACCCGTACTTCTCGTTCACCTGCACCAGGCCGCGGGGCCGGCCGCCGTTGGACTCCTCCAGCCCGCTCTCGATCACGAGGCCCTGCTCGATGAGCTCACCGACGACGTTGCTGACCGTCGCGAGAGAGACGCCGGTCGCCGCACCGATCTGCTGACGGCTCAAGGCGCCACGAAGGTAGAGCTCCCACAGCGCGGTCGACCGATTGGTCGCGCGGAGGTCGCGCACCGTCGTCAGTCGTCGCACGGGGCGGTCCTCTCTGGGCCTCGGGGACGGCGCCCCCCGAGCTGGTAACGAATCGGTTACGGAGCGGAGCAATCCTTGACGTGGTTTGTTTCCGCGCACAACATACACGCCTTAGAGGAAGTCATAAAAGAACTGCGCGATGTGGCCCGGCCGGTATCGACGCCGCTCGGTCAGAGATCTCTTCATACGGAAAGGACTCAGCATGCGAGTGACTCGGTTGGCTGCTCTGGCCCTGGCCTCGTTGGCCGGCGCGACCGCGCTGACGGCGTGCAGCAGCAGTGGCAGCGGCAGCGGCTCGGACAAGAATCCGACACTGACCTACTGGGCCAGCAATCAGGGCACGAGCCTGGACAACGACAAGCAGGTGCTCGGCCCGGAGCTCGCGAAGTTCACCAAGCAGACCGGCATCAAGGTCAAGCTGCAGGTCGTGCCGTGGTCGGACCTGCTCAACAACATCCTGACGGCGACGACGTCGGGCAAGGGTCCGGACGTACTGAACATCGGCAACACCTGGTCCGCATCGCTGCAGGCCACCGGCGCGTTCGTGCCGTTCGACGACTCGGTCATGAGCAAGATCGGCGGCAAGAGCCGGTTCCTCGGCGGCAGCCTCTCGGCGACCGGCGCGGCGGGCAAGCCGCCGACCGCCGTCCCGATCTACAGCCTCGCGTACGGGCTGTACTACAACAAGAAGTACTTCGCCGACGCCGGCATCAGCCAGCCGCCCACCACGTGGCCGGAGTTCCTGGCCGACGCCAAGAAGGTCACGACCCCGCAGCACTGGGGCCTCTCGCTCGAGGGCGGCAGCGTCAGTGAGAACGTCCACAACGTGTTCACGTTCAGCCAGCAGCAGGGTGGCGCGTTCTTCGACAGTGCGGGGAAGCCGACCTTCGACACCCCGCAGAACGTCGCAGCGGTGCGCCAGTACCTGGACTTCATCCAGAAGGACAAGATCACCAACCCGAGCAACGCCGAGTACGCGCAGGGCACCGAGGCACTCGCCGACTTCGCCAAGGGCAAGACTGCGATGGTGCTGTGGCAGGCAGCGTCCGGATCGCTGAAGCAACTGGGCATGAACGCCGCCGACATCGGCGTTGCGCCGATTCCGCTGCCCGATCCGATGCCGGCCGGCGGTAAGGCGGTCACCAGCATGGTGGCCGGGATCAACCTGGCCGTCTTCAAGACGACGAAGCACATGGATGCCGCGCTGAAGTTCGTGAAGTTCATGACCAGCACGCCCGAACAGAAGGTGCTGAACAAGACCTACGGCTCGCTACCGTCGGTACAGGAGGCGTATGCGGACCCGGCCTTCACCACGCCGGCCGTCCAGACGTTCAAGAGCATCCTGAGCAAGTCGGCGGCGCCCCTTCCGGCGGTCGCGGCGGAGAGCCAGTTCGAGACGCTGATCGGAACCGCGGTCAAGGACATGCTCGCCGATGCCGCGAGCGGGAAGACTGTGTCCGACTCGAAGATCAGCTCGGAGCTGAAGGCCGCACAGCAGCAGCTCTCCTGATCGCCCCTCTCGACCAACCGGCGGCGGGCTTCGGGGCCCGCCGCCGGAAGGAGGATCAACCCGGTGGTGCAACTGGACACCAGGACCCAACCCGAGTCGGCGCCGCTCGCGCCGTCCAAGGCCGCGCGTCGACGGCCGCGCCGGCACTTGCTGCCCTACCTGCTGCTGATCCCGGCCGTACTGCTCGAACTGCTGATCCACATCGTTCCGATGCTGGTCGGGATCGGGATCAGCTTTCTGCACTTGACGCAGTTCTACATCGCAAACTGGCGCGACGCCCCGCCGGCCGGGTTCGCGAACTACCGCTACGCGCTCGACTTCCACTCCGCCGCAGGCAAGGAGCTGCTGCACTCGTTCTTCGTCACCGTCGTCTTCACGGTCATCGTCCTGGTGATCTCGTGGACGCTCGGAATGGCGGCGGCGGTCTTCACTCAACGTCCGTTCCCCGGCCGCGGGATCGTCCGGACCATCTTCCTGATCCCCTACGCGTTGCCGGTGTTCGCCTCGGTGATCACGTGGAACTTCATGCTGCAGCGGGACAACGGCGCGGTGAACCACGTGCTGGTCGACCAGCTGCACCTCGCCACTGGTGACCGGCCCTTCTGGCTGATCGGGCAGAACAGCTTCTACAGCCTCGTCCTCGTCGAGGTGTGGCGAACCTGGCCGTTCGCGTTCCTGATGCTCACCGCAGGAATGCAGAGCATCACGCAGGATCTGTACGAGGCGGCCGGGCTCGACGGCGCGGGAGTGTGGGGGCAGCTGCGCAGCGTCACCCTGCCGATGCTGCGCCCGGTGAACCGCGTGCTGCTGCTCGTGCTGTTCCTCTGGACGTTCAACGACTTCACGACGCCGTTCACGCTGTTCGGCAAGGGTGCACCGCGTCAGGCGGATCTGATCTCGATGCACATCTACCAGAACTCGTTCGTCACCTGGAACTTCGGCACGGGCTCGGCCATGTCCGTCCTGCTGCTGCTGTTCCTGCTCGTGATCACCGGCGCGTATCTGCGCATCGCCAATCGAGGTGCCGACGATGCGTGAGCCGACCTGGTTCAAATGGACGCGCGCCGTGGGGCTGCTGCTCCTGTCGCTGTTCGCCCTCGTGCCGGTGTGGGTGATGGTGACCTCGGCGTTGAAGCCGCTGGCCGACGTCCAGGACCGGTTCACCTGGTTTCCCAGTCACGTGTCGACGAGGCCGTTCGTCGACATGTGGGACACGATCCCGCTCGCCGACTACTTCATGAACAGCATCATCGTGTCGACGATCGCCTCGATCGCGTCTGTGGTCGTGGCGCTGCTCGCGGCGTACGCGTTGAGCCGCTACCGGTTCCGCGGCCGCCAGACGTTCTCGGTCGTCGTGCTGTCGACCCAGATGTTCCCCGGCATCCTGTTCCTGCTGCCGCTCTACGTCCTCTTCGTCAACCTCGGCAGCGCCACCGGTATTGAGCTCTACGGCACGCGAACCGGGCTCATCGTCACGTACATGACGTTCACGCTGCCGTTCGCGATCTGGATGCTGGCCGGCTATCTCGATTCGGTCCCCCGCGATCTCGACGAGGCGGCGAAGGTCGACGGATGCGGGCCGCTCGGCGCGTTCGTGCGCGTCGTGATCCCGGCCGCGATCCCGGGAATCGTCGCCGTCCTCATCTACGCCTTCATGACGGCGTGGGGCGAGGTGCTGTTCGCATCCGTGCTGACCGACGACTCCACCCGGACGCTCGCCGTCGGACTGCGCGGTTACGCGACGCAGAACAACGTCTACTGGAACCAGATCATGGCCGCCGCACTCACGGTCAGCGTGCCGGTGGTCGTCGGCTTCCTGGTCCTCCAGCGCTACCTCGTGGCCGGCATGACCGCCGGCTCGGTGAAATGAAAGGACCTCTCGATGAACCTCTCGTCCCTGCCGCCGGACTTCCGCTGGGGCGTCGCGACGTCGGCGTACCAGACCGAGGGCGCCGTGGCGGCGGACGGCCGGCTGCCATCGATCTGGGACGACTTCAGCCGGACGCCGCATGCGATCGACGGCGGCGACACCGGCGACGAGGCCTGCGATTCGTACCGACGGTGGCCCGAGGATCTCGAGTTGCTGCGTCGGCTCGGGGTCGACAGCTATCGCTTCTCGGTGGCGTGGCCGCGGGTGCAGCCACTCGGCCAGGGAGCGGTCAACGCAGCCGGGCTCGACCACTACGACCGGGTCGTCGACGATCTCCTGGCTGCGGGGATCCACCCTTTCGTGACGCTGTACCACTGGGACCTGCCCACAGCGCTGCAGCGGGCGGGCGGCTGGGTGTCGCGCGACACTGCGCTGCGGTTCGCCGAGTACGCCGCCATCGTCGCCGAGCGGCTGGGTGACCGGGTCCGCGACTGGAGCACGATCAACGAGCCGCTGTGCTGTGCGTGGATCGCCCACCTCGAAGGAACGATGGCTCCGGGCCACCGCGATCTGTACGAGGCGGTCCATGCGTCCCACCATCTGCTGCTCGCGCACGGGCTCGCGACCGAGGCCGTGCGTGCCGCCGCACCCGCCCCGGCCGCGGTCGGAATCGTCCTCAACCTCAGCCCGTGCGAGCCGGCGACCGACGACCCGGACGACGTCCGCGCCGCCGAACGAGCGGACGGGCACACCAACCGGTGGTGGCTCGATCCGCTGCATGGGCGGGGATACCCGGTGGACATGACCGACCTCTATGGCGTGGAGCCGCCGGTACTCGCGGATGATCTCGACACCATCGCCGCACCGCTCGACTTTCTCGGCATCAACTACTACTTCCGGATGCGGGCCGCGGCCGATCCGACCGTGGCCACGCTCGGTTATCGCGCCGTCCCGGTCGACGGCGCGGCGACGACGGCGATGGGTTGGGAGATCCATCCGCAGGGCCTGCGCGACCTGCTGGTGCGGGTGGCCAAGGAGTACGAGAGTCCGGCGCTGTACGTCACCGAGAGCGGTGGGGCGTTCGACGACGTCCCGGACGCCGACGGTTACGTACGCGATCTGGAGCGGGCGGAGTACCTGCGCATGCACATTGACGCCATGCGGTCCGCGATGGCCGATGGCGCGCCGGTCAAAGGGTTCTACGCGTGGTCTCTGCTCGACAACTTCGAATGGGCCTACGGGTACCGGCCGCGGTTCGGCCTGGCATATGTCGACTACGCGACCCAGCGGCGGACGATCAAGCACAGCGGCGAGGTATACGCCGAGATCATCGCCAACGGGGTGAGTGCTACGCCTGAATGAAGCGAGCCGGAGGTCGGAATTGGACGAGTTGAGCCCCGATCGGCTGGATCGCGCGTGCGGCGTCCTGCTCGGGACGGCGGCCGGCGACGCGCTCGGTGCTCCGTACGAGTTCGGCCCGCCGCTGGCCGATGACACTCCAGTCACGATGGCAGGTGCTGGTGGTGCCCGTCCTCGGCGAGCCGGTGAGTGGACCGACGACACCTCGATGGCGATCGCGATCGCCGAAGTGGCCGCGCTAGGCCTGGACCTGCGCGGCGCTGCCGCCCAGGACCGCATCGTCGCCCGGTGGATCGGATGGGCGGACGGGGCGAAGGACGTGGGCGTCCAGACCCGCGCCGTGCTCTCCGAGGTGAGGACGGGCGGAGCCGCCGCGGCCCGCGCGGCCGCCGAGGCCTTGCATGCGCGCACCAGCCGCTCCGGCGGCAACGGCTCGCTGATGCGCACGGCACCGGTCGCGCTGGCCTACCTGGACAATGCGGACGCGCTGGTCGAGGCCGCGTCCGCATTGAGCGCGTTGACCCATTTCGACCCGGAGGCCGGCGAGGCCTGCGTGCTGTGGTGTCTCGCGATCCGGCACGCCGTGCTCACCGGCGGGCTGGACATCCAGGTCGGCCTGGAACGGCTGGCTCCCGAGCGCCGTCCGGTGTGGGCCGAACGGATCGACGTGGCCGAGGCCTCGCGCCCGGCCGACTTCGCGAAGAACGGCTGGGTGGTCGAGGCGTTCCAGGCCGCGTGGTCGGCGATTGAGACGACCCGCGCCGGCCGGTTCGGCGAGTCACCGGCCGGGCACCTGCGGTACGCGCTGGAGGCAGCCGTCCGCGGCGGCCGGGACGCCGACACCGTCGCGGCGATCGCGGGCGGCCTGCTCGGCGCTGCCCACGGTGCGTCAGCCGTGCCGAGCGCGTGGCGGGATGTGCTGCACGGCTGGCCCGGCTTGCGGGCCGCTGACCTGGTCGCGCTGGCCACGTCGATACTGCGCGAGGCGAATTGCAGGCCACAGAGGTGCTAATTCACCGGCCCTGCGGGTACGTTGTCGGCATCAGGTTGCCTGCGGTGAGGGGACGTCGTGTCGACAACGGCATCGCCTCCCCGGTCGACCGCTGAGCATCTGGTCCAGTTCTACGCGTCCGACGCGGAGCTGACCGAGCGGGTCGTGAGTTTCGTCCTCGGTGGCGAGGACGCCGTGGCGATCCTCGTCGCCACCGAGCCCCATCGGCGTGCGTTCATCAGTCGGCTCGCGGCGGCGGGTACCGACGTGGCGGCCGCCCAGGCGGCCGG
>JAVHVD010000054.1:0-2519 GCA_032160745.1 Pseudonocardiales bacterium | reverse complement strand
GTCGGGCTCGTTGACCTCCCGCGTGATTTCGAAGCGGTCGATGCAAGCGAAGAGCGCTCGAAACAGCTCGCACGCGGCGTCGGCGCCTTCGAAAGGATCGCGGAGCACGGGCGACCACACCCGGACGTCGGGTGCCAATGACTGCCGCCAGTTGTCGAGATTCCGGGTCTCCCAGACCTGGCGGTAAGGGCGGCGATCGTCGGCGGCGTTCATCACGGGTCAGCGGGCGAGCGCGGCTGAAGTAGCCCCTCGTGCAGCGGGTTCCGACCGTCGAGCGCGCCCGACACCTCCCGGGGTCGGAAGCGGACGAAGGCCGAACGACGATGGAACGCCTTCCGACGGTCGGCGGCTATCGCCCCTGCGTGTGCGTCCGGGTCAGCGCCGTAGGCGTACGTCGCTGCGGCAGTCGCCGACTCCCACAGCGAGACCGTCGAGACGAACGGCGGGCACGCCAGCGCCGTCCCCCACAACAGACCAGCTGACGCGACAGCCGCCGCCTCCGCCCGCCGGCTGACGCGCAGGAACTCGCGTGCCCGCGACAACCGCAGCCGGCCCAACGTCACGACAACCGTTGGTCCGTCGTAGGCGACGGCGCGGCTGTGATCGATGTCCGCCGGCAACCCTGGCCAGGTGCCGTACGCCCGGAGGGGCTCCAGCCGAGCCCACCAGCCGCCGCCCAGCCAGTGGGCGTACCGGTGACTGTCCAGAAACGCGTCGAGGGTCGAGTCGTCCTCCCAGAACGCGACGAGCGTGACCCGGCCTGGCATCGGTATTGGGATCGACGCTGCTTCTCCCCGCAAGGGCACGGCGATGGCCGCGCTCGCCGACACCAGGCCGGGTACGCGGCGCGGTCCGCGCAGCAGGGGCAGCGCCCGCGCCATCCCGACATCGGCGACATGTACCGAGGCAACGACCACGACGACCTCCAAATCGCTAACCTAGCAATCACTAGGTTATGACCCAGACCACCACTCCGCGCAAACGCGTGCCTGCGGCCGAGCGACGCCGCCTCCTGCTCGACGCCGCTGGGCGCGAGTTCGCCGAGCGCGGCTACCAAGCAACGGGCGTCGACGTCATCGCACGTGCCGCCGGAGTCACCGTGCCCGTGCTCTACGACCACTTCAAGTCGAAGGCCGACCTGTACATCGAGCTGGTCGAACTTCACTACCAGTCGCTGCGCGAAATCTGGTTCCGACACGCATCCAGCGGCAACACGCTCGCCACCTGGCTTGGGCTCGCCGTCGACCAATGGTTCGCGTATGTCGAGCAGCATCCCTTTGCCGGACGGATGCTGTTCCACGAATCCACCCGCGACGACGTGGTCTCGGCCGCGCATCACCGTATTCAAGACAGCAGCCGAGTCGAGGTGACCGCGCTCCTACGTGTTCAGGCCGACGCCGCCGGGGTCGACCTTGGCGACGACGTTGCCGTCGACCTGGCTTGGGAGACGTTGCGCGCGACTCTGCAAGGCCTCGCCGTGTGGTGGCGCGAGCGTCCCGAGGCTCCCCGCGCGAGGGTCGTCGAGGCAGCCATGAATGCCGTCTGGCTGGGCTTTGAACGGGTCCTACGAGGAGAGCGCTGGGTGACCGACACCGCTACGGATGAGCGCTGACGTACGGCAACAACAATTCGCACACTCGACGCCTTGATCGCAACTGGCCATGGCAAGCTCGGAACCGCGTGGGTCCCCGTCTCTCGAGATCATGTCTGGTGGTTTCGTCTCACCCGAGCAGACCGTCCCCGTATACGCCGGGTCGGTGATCGAGTCACTCCAGCGCCGCCTTCCACACCCACGTGGTGGCCGGAGGTTGACCGCTGAGCTCTGTTCTCCCCGTCGCCCAAAGGAGGATTTCGACAGGATCACCTTTGGGCGCGTCGGGCAGTAGCCGCGCCACGACCAGCCGTGCAAGGTCGGCGGGTGGTCGCCAATCCACGCCGAGCCCGGACGCGATGTCGTGCGTGTGGACGAGGACCTCGCCGATGCCCATCGCCGCGAAGGCTCCCCGGTCGGCGGGGCCGAAGTGCCAAGCGCGATCTTCGGGATCAGCGGCGTCGACCACAGCAGCGAGAACGATTCCCCACGCGCGGGCAACTTCGATTGCATCCCTTGCGGTCGCATCTGCGGGAACGATCAACCGGAACGGAAGGTACCGCTGCGAGGACCTCGAAGCGAGTTGTGCCGCGTACGCAGCGAGATCGTGCGCGACGTGAGCTGCAGTTGCCTGGCAACTCCACGCCAGTCGGCCAGCCGGGACGTTCCAGCCGCGAGCAAGGTGCGGCTCAAGAGCCTCGACCATCGCGGACACTGCCTCCAGAACCTGGAGACCCGCGGGTTCCGCCATCCCGCTGATCATGTCAGAGGCCGGAATCGGGGGCTGCCCCAGTTCGCCGGCTGGTTGGCAGTGGTGGCTGCCGTCCGGTCACGACCCACGTCCAAGGACGAATGCCTGCGGACAGGTTTCGTGATCGAGTTGGGGCGGGCGCTCGGTCGCGATCCGAATCTCGACTCCGGCCGCCTC
>JAVHVD010000053.1:0-6658 GCA_032160745.1 Pseudonocardiales bacterium | reverse complement strand
GGCAGCTGCAGCGCAATCTTCAGCGCCTCCCGCTCGACCGCGACGACGGCGTCGTCCACCTTGACCGTCTCGGCCTTCGCACCGGCGGCCTGGGTCTCCGCGGTCTCGGCCGCGCGGCCGGCCTCGGCGCGCTTGTCGCCGGACCGTACGAGTCCACGCACGCGAGCCACGACCCGCATCGGATCGTCGACGCCGACCAACCCGGCCAGCCGCCGGGCGTACTCGTCGCGCAGCCCGTGGTCCTTGATCTGGGACACCAGCGGGATCCCCCGGTCCAGCGCCGCGCTGCGCCCCTCGGCGGTGTCGAGGTCGAACCGTCCGACGGTGGCGCGCAGGACGAACTCGACGAGCGGGATCCGACGGGCGACGAGGTCGAGCACGGCCTTGTCCCCGGATTTCATCCGGAGGTCGCACGGGTCCATGCCGGTCGGCTCGATCGCGACGAAGGTCTGCGACATGAACTTCTGGTCGTCGCTGAACGCCCGTTCGGCCGCCTTCATCCCGGCCGAGTCGCCGTCGAAGGTGAAGATGACCTCGCCACTGAACGCGTCGGAGTCCATCAGCAGCCGGCGGACGACCGACACGTGCTCGGACCCGAACGCCGTTCCGCACGTGGCCACCGCCGTGGTCACGCCGGCCAGGTGGCAGGCCATCACGTCGGTGTAACCCTCGACGATCACCGCGCGGTGCTGGCGGGCGATGTCGCGCTTGGCCATGTCGACGCCGTAGAGCAGCTGGCTTTTCTTGTAGATCGGCGAGTCCGGGGTGTTGAGGTACTTCGCCTCGAGCCGGTCGTCGTCATACAGGCGGCGGGCGCCGAAGCCGACGACATCACCACCGACGTCGCGGATCGGCCAAAGCAGGCGGCGGTGGAACCGGTCGATCAGTCCGCCGCGGCCACCCTCTCGGGACAGCCCGCCGGATGTCAGCTCCGAGCCGGTGAAGCCCTTGCCGAGCAGATGTCGGGTGAGCGCGTCCCACGTCGACGGCGCGTAACCGCAGCCATACCGGGCGGCGACGACCATGTCGAAGCCGCGACCGCGCAGGAACTCGCGCGCCGTCTCGGCCTCTGGGGTGCCCAGTTGCTCGGCGTAGAACGCGGCGGCCTCGCGGTGCGCGTCCAGTAGGCGCTGCCGCTGACCCCGGTTCTGCGTACTGACCGGGCCGCCCTCGACGTAGCGCAGCTGGATGCCCGCCCGCGAGGCAAGGCGTTCGACGGCGTCGCTGAAGTCCAGTCGCTCGATGTCCTGGACGAACTTGATCACGTCGCCGCCGGATTGGCATCCAAAACAGTTGCCGGTGAGGATGTTGTCCTCGAGGACGAACGAATGGGTCCGCTCGACGACAGCGCAGTAGACGGTCTCGACCCGGTCCGACGGTTGGACGGACTCGACCACCCAGTGCCGGCGGCTGTAGGCCTTGGCCGACGACTCGAAGCGCCGGCGGTGCTTGCTGAGCAGGAAGAAGCCGGGTGTCAGATCCTCGGTCATCAGCCGCACGTGGTGGATGTCAGAGATGCGGCCGTCGATGCCGGCCCGGGTCTGCGAGGCAACCGCGAACGTGCCGATGCCCAGGCGAGTACAGAGATTGCGGACGAACTCGAGATTCGCCACTGTTGCGCTCGAGAGGATGGCGTCGCCGTCGTCGGCCACACACCCGTCCGCCGCGAAGTAACCGGCCAGCCAGCCGTACAGATATGACGGGTTCTCGTCGAGATCGGGAAGGTCCTTGAAGTACGCCGGCAGATCGGTGACCGTGATCCGGTCCTCGCGCTCGTAGGTGTCGCTCAGCGGGAACCACTTGAGCAGCTCGATGTCCTTGCCGCGGAACAGACTCGCGAACGAGCCGCGGTGCGCGCGGTGCCCGTCGCCGAAGGTGATGCCGCGGACGATCCCGAACGGCGAAGGCACGACCTTGTGCACGGCGGGCTTGGAAGTGGGGAAGGACGCCGCGAGCCGGTTGCCAACCTGAAGGTCACGGGTGACGCGCTCGGCGCCCTTCTCTCGGCCCCTATTGGCGCTCGCCAGGAACCAGCGGTGCTCGTCCGTGGCAAAGATGATCTTGTGTCGACCGTTGCGACGAAGGCGGATCTCCCAGAGCGGCTGAACGCCGAAGTCGTAGAACGGGGCGTCGATCCACTGACCGGCTTCGGTCATGACCGTGACGACCCGACCAGCCAATGTGGCGATCGGTTGCGGGCCGTCCTTGGTGAGCACGCGGGTCTCACCGGCCAGGCAGTGGTAAAGCCCACGAGAAGGCGTGACGTTGAACGACGCCGACTTCTCGTCGTGGAACGGGCACAGGCCCTTCAGGTTGCCGCCACCGGCGTTGCGGAGCTGGACGTGCTCGCCGATGACCTCGTCGATCGGGGATTTCTCGCGGACTAGGGCGATGTCCTCGTCCCGGATTCGCCCTGCCACGCTCCGAGTCTAGGTCGCAGCTCGGACGGCCGCGGCCCGACCCGGACGGGCTGTGGATCGGTCCGGCGCTCCCCCGCATTCGGTCAATCAGCTTCGGGGGTCCTCAGTCCGACGCCGGCGGGGCGAACCGGCACAACGCCTCGACACTCGGCGTCACGTAGTAGGCACCGGTGAGAGGGACGAGGTAGTGGGTCAGCGCGCAGCGGACGCCGTCCCCGACTCCGGCCATCCGCCGCAACATCTCGGCGAGTCGGAACTGGTCCCGACCAAAGCCGACGAAAACCGTTCCGTGCTCGGTGACTCCGCCGTACGCGACGTTGCGGCGGAAGATGTCCTGCTCCACGCCGTCGATCTCGAAGCTGGTTCGCGCGACGTGCGCGCTCGGCGGCATCGCGTCCTCCGCCAACTCGATGCTGTCCGGCTTCGTCCGCCCCATCGCGAGTTCCTGGCCGTGCTCGCCGATGCCCTCCCATGCGGCGGTGTCGTGGCGCCAGAGCTGGTGCAGGACGACACTCGACCCGGCGCCCGGGGCTCCCTCCGGCACGCCCACGACGTCAGGCGCCTCGAGCAGGGACGGGTTCTCGGTTCCGTCGATGAAGCCGGTGAGGTCCCGATCGTGCCGGTAGAGCCAACCGGTCACCTCGCCGCCGAGCCGCGCCACCGAACTGGTCGCAGCGAGCACGGCCCGGGCGTTGTCGAAGACGGCCGTGCGGTCGCCGCCGGACAGCCACACCCAGGCGTCGTGCGGCGTCGCAGGCATGGTGAACCCGTCTGGGCCGACCAGGTCGTCGGTCCAGTCAGCTGCGTCGGCCGGGGTGTCGTCCGGAGCGATGCCGCGCCACAGTGACGGGCGCAGGCCGACCACGCAGTTGACGCCCGCGACGGTCGACAGTGGACCCGGCACTCCGGCCAGTGCGCGGACGAGATCGACCGGCGCAGCAGCCGGCGACAGGTCGAGCTCGAGGTAGCAGTGTTCGGGCGTGCCGAGCGCGAAGATACCGGGTTGAGCAGTCACGCAGACCAGCATGCCGGACGACCGGCGCCGCCGGTTCAGTCCGGACGGACGAGACGGGCGTGCCTGGCCTCCGCCGACGTGTCGGTCAGCTGGGCGACCTGGTCGATCACGACCCGGAGCCGATCAGCGTCGGACTCGGCGGCGGCCCAGGAGGGGCGCAGCCCGCGGTCGAGTGTCCCTGGAGCACCGTCGAGCACCGCGTCCACCAGCTGGGCGAGCAGTCGCCGCTGCCCCGTCTGACGCTCGGGCGTCCCCGGTCGGCGCATGACGTAGTGCATCGCGACGGCCTTCAGCAGCGCGCATTCGGCGACGATCTGCGCCGGGACGACCAGATCGGCGTCGTACCGCGACAGCGGCCCGTCGCCATACGCCGCCCGGGTTGCCGCGACCGCCGCACCGGCCAGGCGTCCGGTGAGCTCACTGGTCGCCCGCTTGGCCGCGGCCTGCGCGCGGTACGAACCGTCGTACTCGGCGAGGTCGCGCAGCGTGGGTAGCGCCAGCAGCTCGTCGAGCACCGGCGCCAACTCCGTGGCCGACAACGCCGAGTACCGCTCTGCGGCGACGCGGCACACGACCTCACGCTCGCCGCGGTCGACCTCGGACAACCGGATCAGGCCCCCGTGCACCCCGTCCTCGACGTCGTGGACGGAGTACGCGACGTCGTCGGCCCAGTCCATGACCTGCGCCTCGAGGCAACGCCGCCCGTCGGGGGCGCCCGCCCGCAGCCACTCGAACGCCTCGCGGTCGGCGGCGTAGTAGCCGAACTTGGGGGTGCCCGACCGGCGCTCCCACGGGTACTTGCACGTCGCGTCGAGGACGGCACGGGTCAGGTTCAGCCCGGCCGGTTCGCCGGAGGCCCGCATCGTCTTCGCCTCCAGCCGGGTCAGCACCCGCAGCGTCTGCGCGTTGCCCTCGAACCCGCCGCAGGACGCAGCGGCCTCGTCCAGGGCTCCCTCGCCGTTGTGGCCGAACGGAGGATGCCCGATGTCGTGCGCCAGGCCCGCGGTGTCCACGAGATCGGGATCGCAGCCCAGTGCGTGGCCGATCTCCCGCCCGATCTGGGCGACCTCGAGCGAGTGCGTGAGGCGGGTACGGGGGAAGTCGTCCTCGCCGGGCACCACGACCTGCGTCTTGTCCGCCAGCCGCCGGAACGCGTAGGAGTGCAGCACCCGGGCCCGGTCACGGGCGAAGTCGCTGCGCTGCGCGGCACCCGCCTGCGCGCCGGCCCGCTTGGGCGGCTCGGCCACCCATCGCTCGCGGTCGCGCGCCTCGTACCCCACGGCGGCACCCTAGTGCGCGTCGGTCATAGCTGGTCGTCGAGCCAGTCGGCGAAGCGCAGCAGCGTGTCCACCCACATGCCGACCGCGTACTTGAGCTGTGCGCGACTGGCGCCGGCTTCGAAGTCATAGCACTGCTCGGCGCAGATACCGACCATGCCGTCGTCGGGCAGGATCGTGAACGCCTTCGGAAAGAGCTTCGTGCGGTTCCACTCGTCCAGCAGCAGGGTCATCGTCGCGCGGGTCTCGACATCGAAGCGACGGTTGACGTACATGCGCGCTTGGAGGACCTCGCGCCGCTCGCCGTAGAAGAAGAAGTAGATGCTGCATTTCTCCCACCGCACGACCAGATCGCCGTCGTCGTCGATGCTGTGTTTCAGCCCGAACTCGTCGAGAAGTTGCTGGATGAGCGCGACGGTGGGAATGACAAGCGTGCCGCCGCCCGGCTCGGTCCTCCGGGTACTCAGTGACTGCTCGGACTCAGAACGCGGCCTCCGTCGGAACACCTCTCCGACGTTACCTGTTGGGGCGAGGAGAGATCCGCCTGACCGGAGAGGACGTCTCGCCATGCGAGTTGCAGTACTGGGCACCGGAACGATGGGCGCCGGGATGGCGCGATCGCTGCGTCGCGAGGGGCTGGAGGTGACGGCCTGGAACCGGACGAGAGCCAAGGCCGAACCCCTGGCCGAGGCCGGCGTCACCGTCGCCGACTCGGTCGCCGACGCGGTGGGCGGAGCCGACGCGGTGATCACGATCCTGTTCGATGTGGACGCGGTACTCGATGTCACCGACGACCTCCTCGCCGCTCTACCCGCCGACGCCGTCTGGCTGCAGTCGGCCACGGTCGGGGTCGACGGCATCCGCCGGATCGCCGACCGCGCCGGTGATGTCGCCCTGCTGGACGCGCCGATGCTGGGCACCAAACAGCCCGCCGAGCAGGGCAGGCTGGTGCCCCTGGTCTCCGGGCCGGCCAACCTCGTCGAGCGGGCCCGTCCGGTCCTCGAGGCCGTCGGCGCCAAGACCGTCATCGCCGGCGAACGGATCGGCGACGCAACTGCCCTCAAACTCGCCTGCAACGCCTGGATCTTCTCGATCACCGCGGCCACTGCCCAGTCCCTGGCCGTGGCCGGACACCTGGGGATCGACCCGAGCCTCTTTCTCGAGGCCATCGACGGCGGCCCCTCCAACACCCCCTATGCGCAGCTCAAGGGCAAGGCGATGCTGGCCGGCGACTTCACCCCGGCCTTCGGCCTGGACGGCGGCCGGAAGGACCTACGGCTCATCGCGGAGGCGTCCGGCGCCGCCGGCGTCCCCCAGAACCTGCTCGACGGCGTGCGCGCGCTGTTCGACGCCGCCGCGGAGAAGGGGCACGGCGACGACGACCTCGCCGCCGTCTACACGGCCCTCAGCCGGTAGGCATCGGTCCGGCCGACAGCGGTGTCGAGTGGCGGCGCCATACCCGCCATTGCCCGTCCGCCCCGCGCCGCCAGCAGTCCGAGATCGCGAAGAGCCCGCTGCGGTCGGCGCCCACGACTGTCGCCTGCTGGGTCCCGAGTGTCAGCACCACGGCGACGTCACCGTCGACGTCGATCACACGGCTGTGCACGTCCCAGCTGTGCACGACGTAGTCGGGCAGCATCGCCAGCCAGGCCGCCCGCGGCACCGTCGCCTCGGCGGGGTGTACGAGCACCAGCGCGTAATCCTCGTGCAGGTAGTCGCCGATCGAATCGACGTCGCGGGCCTCGAGCAGGCGCTGCCACTCGTCGCCGCGGGTGAGAACCGCCGCCCCGCCGCCCTCACTCATCGGTGACCGAGCGCCCGGCCTCGAGGCGGGCCACCGGCACCCGGAACGGCGAGCACGAGACGTAGTCGAGCCCGGCCCGTTCGAAGAAGTGCACGGAGTCCGGGTCGCCGCCGTGCTCGCCGCAGATACCGAGTTTGATGCC
>JAVHVD010000052.1:0-32373 GCA_032160745.1 Pseudonocardiales bacterium | reverse complement strand
AGCAGCTCGAGCTCATCCTCGGTCGAGTGGACGTTGTGCGCGAACACGCTGCGCGGACCGACCAGGCCGTGCTTGTCGTAGCTGTCGAGGTAGCTTCCGCCGAACAGCTCGCGCACCTTCGCGATCTCGGCCGGGTTCTCGTTGATGTGCGAGGTGAACCAGCTGCCCGCGACGTCGGCGTGCAGCGCGGCGCACGAGTCGAGCAGGTCGTCGCTGCACGACAGCGAGAAGCGTGGGATGACGGCGTAGCGACAGCGCCCGGAGCCGTGCCACCGGTCCGCCAGAGCGCGGCCGTCCTCGTACGCCTGGGCTGCGCTCGTGTGCAGTTCCGCTCGGAGCAGCCGGTCGCCGACGACGAGCCCGCTGGTCACCCGCAGTCCGCTGCTGGACGCGGCCTGAAAAAGCGCGTCAACCGCGCCCGGGAAATGCGAGCCGAAGACGAGCGCGGTCGTCGTGCCGGCATCGACGAGCGCGGCGGTGAATTCGCGGGCCACGTCCCGCGCGTAGTCGACGTCGGCGAGCCGGGCCTCTTCGGGCAGCGCACAGCGTTCGAGCCAGTCCAGCAGCGGCAGGCCGAGAGCGCCGATGACGCGCAGCTGCGGGTAGTGGACGTGCGTGTCCACCAGGCCGGGTAGCAGCAGCCCGGCCCGCAGGTCCACCACCTCGTCGTCCGGGCGGCGCTCGCGTACTGCGGCGAACGATCCCCGGTCGACGATCCCGCCGTCCGCCACGGCCAACCCGACGTCGCCGTCGGACCGCAAGGCGGCACCGGCGAACGGGTCGGCCGGTGTGTCGACGACCGAGGCCCGGTAGATCGTCACAGCCGATGAACCGGATCGGCGGCAGGCACGCGCTCGAACGTGCGCAGCAACTCGGCGGCGACGCTCACCGCGATGGCGGCGGGATCCTTGCCGGCGATGTCGGCGAGCCCGATCGGTGTCTTGATCCGGGCGATGACGTCCGGCGAGTGCCCGCCCTCCTCGGCCAGGCGTTGCCGGAACCGCGACCACTTGGCCGCCGAGCCGATGAGCCCGATGGACCCGAACTCGCCGTGGCGCAACACCGCGTCGCACAGCGCGGCGTCCTCGGCGTGGTCATGCGTCATGATCAGGACGTGCGCGCCGGGCGGCAATTCGCCGAGCACGATCTCCGGCAGCACCGGGACGTTGTGCACGTGCACCGTGGCCACGGCGTCGGCGAGCACGGACAGCCGCTGCTCGGTGAGCTGTTCGGGTCGGCTGTCGATCAGGTACAGCTCCAGATCGTGTCGAGCCAGGATGCGTGCGAGTTCGAGCCCGACGTGTCCGACCCCGAAGATCGCGACGGCCGGCACCACGGGCAGCGGCTCCAGCAAAATGGTCACCTCTCCCCCGCAGCACTGCACGCCGTGCTGGTACGGCGCCTTGTCCGACAGCGCCGAGCTGATCAGTTCCGCCGTCGCTTCGGGCGTCGTGAGCATGCCGCGGGCGCGCTCGATGGCCACCGCCTCCAGGTTGCCGCCGCCGATCGACCCCCACGTCACGCTCGCGGCGACGACCATCTTCGCGCCGGCCTTGCGGGGGGCGTGGCCGCGCACCGCCGCGAGGGTGACGAGCACGCCGGGTTCGCGGCGCTCCCGCAGCCGCGCGATGGCGTCGAGCCAGGTGCGCTCAGGCATGAGTCACCTCCTCGAGCACTTCTTCCGAGCGCGGCTTCATCGGGTGCGCGTCAGCGCCGGGCTGCGGCGGGACGGCGCCGTTGCCACCCTCGACGACGTGCCCGTGCGAGCTGTGCTCGCGGGCCTGCTCGATCGCCCAGTACACGGCCTCGGGGGTTGCCGGCGAGGCGAGGTCGACGCTGGTCCCGGCCGGTCCGAACGCGGCCGCGGCCGCGCGCAACGCCTCGCGTACGGAGAACGCGAGCATCAACGGCGGCTCGCCGACGGCCTTGGAGCCGTAAACCGCGCCATCTTCGGTTGCGTTCTGCAGCAGCGTGACGTTGAACGTCTCGGGCATCTCGGAGAA
Source organism: Pseudonocardiales bacterium (assembly GCA_032160745.1). Taxonomy (GTDB): domain Bacteria; phylum Actinomycetota; class Actinomycetes; order Mycobacteriales; family Jatrophihabitantaceae; genus Jatrophihabitans. Next base: position 30,370 of record JAVHVD010000052.1, on the reverse strand, counting down.
GCTCGGCAGCTTGTAGGTGCTGGCGGCCTGGGTGAGGAAGCGACCCCGGCCGGAACCGTCGGTCTCGTCCCAGCGCAGTTCCTCGAGCGTGAGCCAGCCCGCGCCCTGCACGAACCCGCCTTCGATCTGCCCCAGGTCGACCAGCGGCGACAGGCTGTCACCGACGTCGTGGACGATGTCGACGCGGCGGCTGCGGTAGGCGCCGGTGAACCCGTCCACCTCGACCTCGGTCGCCGCAGCACCGTACGCGAAGTATTTGAACGGCGAGCCGCGGAACGTCGACGAGTCCCAGTGCAGCCCCTCCGTCCGGTAGTAGCCCGCTGCCGACAGCTGCACCCGCTCGATGTAGGCCATGAGCACGAGGTCGTCCCACGCCACGCCGCGCTCGCCGCCGAGCGAGCGGGCCACGCCGTCGACGATGCGAACGTCGGCCGGGTTGGCGCCCAGCCGCGCACCGGCGACCTGCAGCAGCCGTCCGCGGATCTGTTCGCACGCGTTCTTGACCGCGCCGCCGTTGAGATCCGCGCCGGAACTCGCCGCGGTGGCCGATGTGTTCGGCACCTTGTCGGTACGGGTCGGCGCCAGCCGCACTTTGTGCAGCGGGATGCCGAGCGTCGTGGCCGCGACCTGCAGCATCTTGGTGTGCAGGCCCTGGCCCATCTCGGTGCCGCCGTGGTTGATCAGCACCGAGCCGTCCTTGTAGACGTGGACGAGCGCGCCGGCCTGGTTGAACGCGGTGAGGTTGAACGAGATGCCGAACTTCACCGGGGTCACGGCGAGGGCGCGCTTGACGTGTTCGTGCTCGGCGTTGAAGCGCTCGATCTCGCGGCGCCGGGCGTCGAGCTCACCCCGCCGGCCCAGCTCGTCCCAGATGGTGGTCATCCGCTCGGGATGCCGCACCGGTTGCCCGTACGGCGTGCACTGCCCGGTGGCGTAGAAGTTGCGCCGGCGCAGCTCGGCCGGGTCCAGGCCGAGCAGCGGGGCACAGCGGCCGAGGATGTCCTCGAGCACGAGCATGCCCTGCGGGCCGCCGAACCCGCGGAACGCGGTGTTGGACGGCTTGTTGGTCTTGACGATCCGACCGTTCACGCGGACGTCAGGAATCCAGTACGCGTTGTCGATGTGGCACAGCGCGCGGGCCAGCACCGGCTCGGACAGGTCCAGGCTCCAGCCGCCGTCGGCGGTGAGCGTGGCGTCGAGGGCCTGCAACCGTCCGTCGTCGTCGAAGCCCACTCGCCATTGCGAATGGAAGCCGTGCCGCTTGCCCGACATGGTGAGATCCTGCGTGCGGTTGAGCCGCAACCGAACCGGCCGGCCGGTGAGTACGGCACCGAGCGCGGCGATGGCCGCGAACCCGTGCGGCTGCATCTCCTTGCCGCCGAAGCCGCCGCCCATGCGCAGGCACTGCACGGTCACCTCGTGGCTGTGCTTGCCGAGCACGTGCGCGACGATCTCCTGGGTCTCGGACGGATGCTGGGTGCTGCTCTGGACGAAGATCTGCTCGCCCTCGTCCACGTGAGCCAGCGCCGCGTGCGTCTCGAGATAGAAATGTTCCTGGCCGGAGAACTCGAACTCGCCGGTGAACACGTGCGTCGAGCGGGCGATCCCGGCCTCGACGTCGCCACTCACAAGCTGCGGTTGTGCGCCCTGGAAGCTCTCGGCCTCGATCGCCTCGCGCACGGTCACGTAGGCCGGCAGCGGTTCGACGTCGACCTCGACCGCCGCGGCGCCGAGCCGCGCCGCCTCGATGGTCTCGCCGAGCACCCAGCACACGGCGTGGCCGTGGAACATGACCTCGGTCGGGAACAGCGGCTCATCGTGCTTGACACCCGCATCGTTGACGCCGGGCACGTCGGCCGCTGTCAGTACCCGGACGACGCCCGGCACGGCGAGCGCCGGCTCGGTGCGCAGCGCGGTGACCCGGGCGTGCGCGTACGGCACCTGCACCGGATAGGCGTGCAGCACGTGCTTGGTGCGGTAGACGAGGTCGTCGGTGTACAGCGCCGCGCCGGTGACGTGCAGGGCCGCGCTCTCGTGCGGGATCGCGACGCCGACCGACGGGCGGTCGGGCCGGGCGGAGAGTTCGCTCACGCGGTCACCTGCTCGGCGTTCTCGGCGTGCAGTTTCAGCAGGCTCTGCCCGAGCATGGCCGCGCGATACCGCGCGCTGGCACGGTGGTCGTCCAACGGCGTGCCCTCGGACTGCAGCACTGCCGCGGCCACCCGCACGGTCTCGGCCGTCCAAGGGCGGCCCTGCAGCGCGGCCTCCGTGTCCCGCGCGCGGACCGGCGTCGCGGCCACGCCACCGAGGCCGATCCGAGCGGTGCGGACGACGCCGCCCACGATGTCGAGCGCGAATCCGACCGCGACGCTGGAGATGTCGTCGAAACGCCGCTTGGCGATCTTGTGGAACGCGCTCACCGGCGCGAGCGGTAGCGGGATGCGCACGGCGCGGATCAGCTCGTCGGGCCGGCGCACGCTCTGCCGGTAGCCGGTGAAGTAGTCCGCCAGCGGCACCTCACGCTCGCCGCTAGCGTCGACCAGGACGAGGCTCGCGTCCAGGGCCAGCAGGACGGGCGGCGCGTCGCCGATCGGGGAGGCGGTGCCGAGATTGCCGCCGAGCGTGGCGGCGTTGCGGATCAGGCGCGACGCGAACTGCGGGAACAGCTCGGCGAGCAGCGGGACGCGCCCGTCCAGCCGGCGCTCGATCTCGGTCAGGGTGAGCGCGGCGCCGATCTCGATGCGGTCGTCGCCGACGTGCAGCGCGCGCAGTTCGGCGAGCCGGTCGATCGCGACGACGTAGCCGGCCCGGCGACCGCGCAGGTTCACGTCGACGCCCCAGTCCGTACAACCGGCCACGACGGTGACGTCGGGCCGCTCGCGCAGGATCCGCAGGGCGTCCGGCAGCGAGGTCGGGCGCACGAACGTCCGGCCCTCGGCGTCGTCGATGGTCGTGGCTGCGGCTGCGGGCGCGGGTTGTTCACAGCGCGCCGCGAGCAAGTCGTCGGCGGGCGGCCCGGTCAGGGCGTACGCCGCGTCGCGGATCGGCCGGTAGCCGGTGCAGCGGCACAGGTTGCCGCTGAGCGCGTGCAGGTCGAAACCGTTCGGGCCGTGCTCGCTGTCGACGTGCCCGTTCGCCCGGGCCCGACCGGGCCGGTAGTACTCGGCGGCCATGCTGCAGACGAACCCCGGCGTGCAGTAGCCGCACTGCGAACCGCCGCGCACCGCCATCTCGTGCTGCACCGGGTGCAGCGAGTCCGGCCGGCCGAGGCCTTCGGCGGTGACGACCTCCTGCCCGTCCAACGCCGCGGCGGGAAGCAGGCAGGCGTTGATCGCCACCCACTCGGTGGGGCTGGCGATGCCGGGCCGGGCGACGAGCACCGAGCAGGCGCCGCACTCGCCTTCGGCGCAGCCTTCCTTGCTGCCGGTCAGCCCCTCGGCGCGCACGAAGTCCAGCAGGGTGGTGTGCGGGGGGACACCGTCCAGCGTCGCTCGCCGGCCATTGATCGTGATTTCGGCCGCTGCCATGGCGTGCTCCTCCGCTCGGCCTGTCCGGCCTCGAATCTACAAGCCGTCGCCGCGCAACGGTAGGGTTTTCGGAAATTTATTTCCGCATCGTGAACCAAGGGAGACTAGAAGAACTGACGGCTCAGCGGGACGTGCCGGTTGACGTCCTTGTAGAGCAGGTACCGGAATCGGCCGGGGCCGCCGGCGTAGCAGGCCTGCGGGCAGAACGCGCGCAGCCACATGAAGTCGCCGGCTTCGACCTCGACCCAGTCCCGGTTGAGCAGGTACATCGCCTTGCCCTCCAGCACGTACAACCCGTGTTCCATGACGTGCGTCTCCGGGAACGGGATCGACGCGCCCGGTTCGAAGTTGACGATGTTGACGTGCATGTCGTGGCGCATGTCGGCCGGGTCGACGAACCGGGTCGTCGTCCACCTGCCGCCCGTGTCGGGCATGGGGACCGGTTCGACGTCGGACTCGTTGGTCACGAACGTCACCGGTGCGTCGATGCCGGGCACCCGCTGGTAGGCCTTGCGGATCCAATGCACGCGCGCCGCTCGGGCCCGGGTGTTGCGCAGCGTCCAGGCCGCCCCTGGGGGCAGGTAGGCGTACCCGCCGGGCCGCAGCGTGTGGGCGGCGCCGTCGACCGTGAGCCGCAGCGTGCCGTCCACGACGAACAGCACGGCCTCGGCCTCGACGTCGGCTTCGGGTTGGTCGCTGCCGCCGCCCTTGCCGACCTCGACGATGTACTGCGAGAACGTCTCGGCGAATCCGGACAGCGGCCGGGCGATCACCCACAGCCGAGTGTTGTCCCAGAACGGCAGGAAGCTGGTGACGATGTCGGTCATCGTCCGCTTCGGCAGCACCGCGTACGCCTCGGTGAAGATCGCGCGGTCGGTGGTGAGCTCGGTCTGGGCGGGCAGCCCCCCGCGTGGTGCGTAGTAACCGGTCATCGGTTTCCTCTCGTCAAGAGTCGGCCGTGCGGCGGTCCATCGGGTTCGACTCGTTGCCCGCGCACCCAGGTCTGCCGGACCGTGCCGGTCAGGCGTTGCCCGGCGTACGCGCTGACCGGGTTCTTGTGCCACAACCGGCTCGGATCGACCACGAATTCGGCCTCGGGGTCGAACACGCAAAGATCGGCGTCCGCGCCCGGCTCGATGCGCCCCTTGTGCCCGAGCCCGACGCGGTCGGCTGGCCGCGTGGCCATCCAGTGCACGACGTCGGCGAGGGTGTGTCCCCGGCTGCGGGCGGCGGTCCAGACCACTGCCAGGCCGAGCTGCACCGAGGCGATGCCGCCCCACGCGGTGCCGAAGTCACCGGTGTCGAGGCGCTTGAGGTCGACGGTGCACGGCGAGTGGTCGGAGACGATCATGTCGATGTCGCCGTCACGCAGGGCGTGCCACAACCGGTCCTGATTGGCGCGTCCGCGGATCGGGGGGCAGCACTTGAACTGTGTCGCGCCGTCCGGGACGGAGGCCGCGTCCAGGGCCAGGTAGTGCGGGCACGTCTCGACCGAGACGTCGACGCCGCTCGCCCGTGCGTCGTGCAACTGGGCCACCGCGGCCGCGCTGGACAGGTGCAGGATGTGCGCGCGTCCGCCGGTGTTGCGGGCGGCATCGACCACCTGCGCGATCGCGCGGTTCTCGGCCTCGGGTGGGCGAGAGCGCAGGAATGTCGTGTACTGCGGCCCGCCCGGGTGCGGTGCGTGCGCGATGACCTCTGGGTCCTCGGCGTGCACGATCAGCAGCGCGCCGAGACGGGCAGTCTCGGTCATCGCCGCGGCGAACTCGGCCCCGGTGAGCGGCGGGAATTCGTCGACCCCGGAGTCGATCAGGAAGCACTTGAATCCGAAGACGCCCGCGTCGTGCAGCTTTGCCATGTCGCCGAGGTTGCCGGGCACCGCGCCGCCCCAGAAGCCGACATCGACGTGCGCCTGGCTGCGCGCTCGTTCCTGCTTGAGTTCCAGGGCGTTGAGCGTCGTCGTCGGCGGAATGCTGTTGAGCGGCATGTCGATGATCGTCGTGACGCCACCGGCGGCCGCGGCCCGGGTGGCGGTGTCGAAGCCCTCCCATTCGGTGCGGCCGGGCTCGTTGACGTGCACGTGCGTGTCGACCAGGCCGGGCAACAGCGCCTCGTGCTCGCCGAGGCGGAGCACGACGGTCGCGTCGAGGGGCGCGTCGAACGACTCGACGGTGGCGATGCGACCGTCGGCGATGCCGACGGCGGCCGGTCTCTCGACGCCGGCGAGTACCGCGCGCGGCGCGCGGATCACAAGGTCCAGCGTCATCGCGCCGCTCCGTCCAGCCGGTCGGCGATCTGCTCACCGATGCGGTGCAGGAGCGGACCGGGTGCGCGAAACGTTTCGTCGGGCGAGTCGGCTTCGGCCAGCAGCGTGTACACCGCACCGAAGCCGGCCGTCTCGAGTTCCACGTCGTCGAGCATGCACCGGCCGGCCACCGCGACGACAGGCACGCCGGCCGCGCGCGCCGCCGCGGCCACACCGGCCGGCGCCTTGCCGTTCAGGGTCTGCCGGTCGAGCGACCCCTCGCCGGTGACGACCAGGTCGGCGCCGCGCAGGTGCCGGGGGAAGTCGATCGTCTCGAGCACGAACTGCACCCCCGGCCGCAGCGCGCCACCCAGCAGCGCGACGGCGGCGAAGCCTACGCCGCCGGCGGCGCCGGCACCGGGGTCAGTGCGATGGTCGTGACCGGTGGCGGTGGCGACCACGTCGGCCCAATGGGCGAGCCCGGCGTCGAGCGTGTCGACCTGAACTCGGTCTGCGCCCTTCTGCGGACCGTAGACCGCGGCCGCCCCACGGCTTCCAGTGAGCGGATTGTCGACGTCGCAGGCGATGTCGAGGCGCGCGTCGGCCAGCCGCTCGTGCACGCCGGTCAGGTCGACTCGGGCGACGTCGAGCAGCGCTCCGCCGCCATCGCGGACGTCTCGTCCGTCCGCGTCGAGAACCCGCGCACCCAACGCCTGCACCATGCCCGCTCCACCGTCGGTCGACGCGCTGCCGCCGATGCCCAGCACCACGTGCGTGCAACCCGCGTCGAGTGCAGCGGCGATCACCTCGCCGACGCCGCGGCTGGTCGCCGTCATCGGCGCGCGCTCGGCGCCGAGCTGGGCCAGGCCGGCGACGGCCGCCAGCTCGACGACCGCCTCGTCGGCCCGGCGCACGTAGGCCGTGCGCACGCGCGCACCGGTCGGACCGGCGGCCATGACGGCGACTCGCACGAAGCCGGCGCTCTCGCAGGCTTCGAGCAGCCCGTCGCCGCCGTCAGCCACCGCCGCCGTGTCGATCTGCAGGTCGGGGCGGCGTGCCCGGATCCCGGCCGCCAGGTAGGAGGCGACCTCGGCCGCGGTCAGCGTCCCCTTGAACTTGTCAGGGGCCAACAGGACGCGGTTCATCAGTCCAGGTTCGCGTACACCGACGTCGGAGCGTCGGCGCCGGTCAACGCAAGCTCCTCGAACTCGGTGACGTTGTCGATCTCGAGGCCCATCGACACGTTGGTCACCCGCTCGAGGATCACCTCGACGATCACCGGCACCCGGAACTCGACCATCAGCTTCTTGGCCTGCTCGAGCGCGGGCAGGATCTCGCCCGGCTCGAACACCCGGATCGCCTTGCAGCCGAGACCTTCCGCGACCTTGACGTGGTCGACCCCGTAGCCGTTGAGCTCGGGTGCGTTCACGTTGTCGAAGGACAGCTGCACGCAGTAGTCCATCTCGAACGCGCGCTGTGACTGGCGGATCAGGCCCAGGTAGGCGTTGTTCACGAGCACGTGGATGTACGGGATGTTGAACTGCGCGCCGACCGCCAGCTCCTCGATCATGAACTGGAAGTCGTAGTCGCCGGACAGCGCGACCACCGTGCTGTCGGGATCGGCGGTTGCCACGCCGAGCGCGGCCGGAATCGTCCAACCCAGCGGGCCGGCCTGGCCCGCGTTGATCCAGTGCCGGGGCCGGTAGACGTGCAGCAGTTGCGCGGCCTGGATCTGGGACAGCCCGATGGTGCTGACGTAGCGCACGTCCGGTCCGAAGGCGCGGTTCATCTCCTCGTACACGCGTTGCGGCTTGATCGGGACGACGTCGAAGTTGGTGCGGCGCAACAGGGTGCGCTTGCGCTCCTGGCACTGCGCGGCCCAGGGCTCGCGATCGGGCAGGCTGCGCTCGCGAGCCGCCTCGACGAACAGCTCCAGGGCCGCCTTCGCGTCGGAGACGATGCCGTAGTCGGGCGCGAACACCCGGCCGAGCTGCGTCGGCTCGATGTCGACGTGCACGAACGTGCGTCCCCGCGTGTAGGTGTCGAGGCCGCCGGTGTGCCGGTTGCCCCACCGGTTGCCGATGCCCAGGACGAAGTCGGCGGCCAGCAGCGTCGCGTTGCCGTAGCGGTGGGACGTCTGCAACCCGACCATGCCCGCGTTCAGCTCGTGGTCGTCCGGAATCGTCCCCCACCCCATCAGCGTCGGCACCACCGGCACTCCGGTCAGTTCGGCGAACTCGACGAGCAGGTCGGCCGCGTCGGCGTTGACGATCCCGCCGCCGGCGACGATCAGCGGCCGCTCGGCGGCCGCGAGCAGATCGAGCGCCTTGTCGATCTGCGCGCGCGAGGCACGTGGTTTGTAGACCGGCAGCGGCTGGTAGGTCTCGACGTCGAACTCGATCTCGGACATCTGCACGTCGATCGGCAGGTCGATGAGGACCGGGCCCGGACGGCCCGAGCGCATCAGGTGGAACGCCTGCTGGAACGTGCCGGGCACCTGCGCGGGCTCCAGCACAGTGACGGCCATCTTGGTCACTGACGACGCGATGGCCGTGATGTCGACGGCCTGGAAGTCCTCCTTGTGCAGCTTCGCCACCGGCGCCTGACCGGTGATGCAGAGGATCGGGATCGAGTCGGCGCTGGCCGAGTACAGGCCGGTGATCATGTCGGTGCCGGCCGGGCCGCTCGTGCCGATGCACACGCCGATGTTGCCGGCCGCGGCGCGGGTGTAGCCCTCGGCCATGTGCGAGGCGCCCTCGACATGCCGGGCCAGCGTGTGGTGCAGACCGCCATTCGTCCGCATCGCGTTGTAGAACGGGTTGATCGCGGCTCCGGGCAGGCCGAAGACGTTCGTCACCCCTTCCGCCTTCAAGATCTCCACCGCGGCCTGAGCCGCCGTCATGCGTGCCATGTGTGTCTCCGCAGAGTCGGTGAGTGCGCTTAGTTGGGTGTCTTGCCGGCGAGCCGCTCGACGCCGCGCAGCAGCGCGGAATGGTCGAGGCCGCCGTCGCCGTTGGCCCGGGCCGAGGCCATCAGTTGCGCGACGATCGCGCCGACGGGCAGGACGACTCCGGCTTCGCGGGCGGCCGAGGTGACGATGCCCATGTCCTTGTGGTGCAGGTCGATGCGGAAGCCCGGCTCGAACGTGCGCCCGAGCATGTTCCCGCGCTTCTGCTCGAGCACCTTCGATCCGGCCAGCCCGCCACCGAGCACTTCGAGCGCAGCGTCGGTGTCGACGCCGTAGGCCTCGAGGAAGACCAGCGCTTCGCCGAGCACCTGGAGGTGCGCGCCGACGATGAGCTGGTTGGCGGCCTTGACCGTCTGACCGGCGCCGTTGGGACCGACGTGTACGACGGTCTTGCCAACCGCGTCGAACACCGGCTTGGCCGCCGCGAAGTCTGCGGCGTCGCCACCGACCATGATCGACAGCGCCGCGTTCTTGGCGCCGGCTTCGCCGCCGGAGACCGGCGCGTCGAGCAGCCGGAAGCCCTTTTCCTTGGCGACGGTCGCGAACTCGGCCGTCACGTCCGGGCGGATGCTCGAGAAGTCGATCACCAGGGTGCCCGGCTTGGCCGCGTCGAACACGCCGCTCTCGCCGAGCAGGACGTCCTGCACGTCGGGCGAATCCGGCACCATGACCGCGACGATGTCGGCGTCGGCGACCGCCTCGGCGATCGAGTCGGCCCTGCGGCCGCCCGCCTCGACGAGCGGACCGCTGCGGTCGTGCGGTTTGTTGTAGCCGCTGATCTGGTAGCCGGCGTTCTGCAGGTGGACGGCCATCGGGCTGCCCATGATGCCCAGGCCGATGAAGGCGACGTTCGTCATGTTGTCCTCCTAGCGGGTGCGGCGCGGCGGTCGCGGGGCAACCACGCCAGGCTGGTCTCGGTGTCGGTGGTCGGCTTGTACTCCAGGCCGACCCAGCCCGAATAGCCACGCGCGGCGAGGTCCGCGAGCAGGCGGTCGAAGTCGAGTGCACCCGAGCCGGGTTCGCCGCGGCCTGGGCAATCGGCGATCTGGACGTGCGCGGTGACGTCGGTGTGCTTGGCGATCGCAGCGTCCAGGTCGTCGCCGTTGTTCGCCAGGTGGAACAGGTCGAGCAGGAAGCCCACGTTGGGATGCCCGGCATCGCGGACCGACTCGACCACCGCGACCGCGTCGTCGGCGGTGCGCAGGGGGTAGGGCTTCGGGCCGCTGACCGCTTCGACGAGGACGGTCGCGCCGATGCGCGTCGCGGCGTCGGCGGCCCGGCCGATGTTCTCGCGGCCGAGCTCGTCCTGCTCGGCCGCCCTCGCGTCCTCGACCCGGTTGCCGTAGAGCGCGTTGAAGGCCGACACGCCGAGCTGCGCGCCGATGTCGACGGCGACGGCGATGTTGTCGCGGAACTCCTTCGAGCGGCTGGGGATGGACAGCACACCGCAGTCCGGACCGGCCAGGTCGCCGGCGAAGAAGTTCAGGCCGACGAGCTGCACGCCCGCGTCCTGGATCGAGCGGACGAACGCGTCGACGTCGCTGTCGTCGGGAACGGGCTCGGCGGGCCACGGCCACCAGAACTCGACGGCGTCGAAGCCGGCGGCCTTCGCGGCCGCGGGACGCTGCAGCAAGGGCAGCTCGGTGAACAGCATCGAACAGTTGGCCAGGTAGTTCAGAGTCATGACTCTCCGGTCAGACGAAGGACGGGACGGCGAGCCACGCGTCGCCCGCGTCGGAGGCATCGTCGCGGGCAACCGTGGCCTCGATCAGCCCGTACGGGCGATCGGCCGCGATGAAGACCTCGCCGTCGTTCTCGAGGCCGAACGGCGCCAGGTCGACGAGGAAGTGGTGCTTGTTGGGCGCGGAGAACCGGAGCTCGGCGACGTCCTCGATGGTCTCGAGGACCCGCTTGCCCATCAGGTACAGGGTCTCTTGCAGCGCCCGGCTGTAGGTGGTCGCGAAGGTCTCCAGCAGGGTGGCCTGGATGGCGTCGTGGGTCTTGTTCCAGTCCACGGTGGTGCTCTCGTAGCGCCACCGCGCGACGAGCGAGGTCGCGAGGATGCGGTCGTCGGCCTCTTGCAGTGTCGTGTACTCGTCCTTCAGGAACCCCTTGAACTCCGAGCCGGTGGACTTGAGGATCACGAGGTCCTGGACTCCGGACACCACCCAGATGTGCTGGTCCGCACCGCGGCCACGGACGGTGACGACCGTGCTCCGTGTAGCGCCGCCGCGGCGGACGAACGCGTGGTCGTGTCCGTGCGGGCCGGTCGGGATGCGGTCCCAGGCGTACTGCTCGACGCGGATCTGCGCGCTGTCGGCCTTGGGCGTCGCGTCGAGGAAGTGCCGGCCGAGCGCGATCGCGTAGTCCTCGGGCGACGTGACGCCGTGCTGCTTGGCGTAGGCGAACGCGGTGTTCTTCTGCGTGTCGGTCGGCAGGACGTCGGCCTGGTCGCCGTCGGTGTGCGCGAGCGTGAAGTCGCCTCGCAGCGAGGTGGAGACATTGAGATCGACGATCTCGTGGCGGGCGGTGTCACGGTAGATCCGCACCACGCGGTTCTCCGCCTTGCCGTACTGGTTCGCGCCGAGAGAGATACCCATCGGGGTGGCTCCTTGCGGTCCATTCGATTTGTTCTTCCCGCTTTCCGTAGAGCGGAAACTCACTACCGAATGTCGGAAGTTTATCGGACGGGTTCCGCGCTCGTCAACGGCCGGGGCGGGCCAGTTCGGCAAGGTGCTCGGCGGTCAGCTCCGTCGCGTCCGCGAGCTCGGCCGCGGTCGCCGCACCGCAGTGCAGTGCGCGCAGCAGGTAGTCGGCCAGTGCCCGCGCGGTCGCGGGTTCGTCCAGGATCGCCGAGCTGGTCTGGGTCACGTAGTTGCGCAACCGGGTCGTCGCCGGGTCGAGGCCGGCGCGGAAGAAGGCGAACGTCGCAGCGTGCCGGCTAGGCAGCTGAGCCGGATGCAGGTCCCAGCCCTGGTAGTAGCCGCGCTCCAGCGATCTCCTCACCAGGCCCAGGTGCAGCTGCCAGCCCTCGCGGACCCGGTCGCCCACCGGGATGACGTTGGTCGAGCCGTCGGACAGCCGTACGCCGGTGCCCGCCGCGGCGGCCTGCATGACGAGCTTGGCGTGGTCGGCGACCGGATGGGCCATGCTCTGGTACTCCGCCGCGATGCCGCAGAAGGCGGAGTAGTCGTAGGTGCCGTAGTGCAATGCGGAGCAGCGTCCGTCAGCCGCGTGGATCATCCGGGCGACCAGCGCCCCGCCGTCCGGGCCGAGGATGGATTGCGGCGTCTCGACCTGGATCTCGAAGCGCAGCCCGTCGGCGCCGAGGTCGTGCTCCAGCTGCTCGCAGACGTACACCATCGCCTCGACCTGCTCGACGCTCGTGACCTTCGGCAGGGTGGTGACGACGTTCTCGAGGTCTCCCCCGGCCTCGGTGAAGGTCGTCAGGAACATGACCAGGGTGCGTAGGCCGCGCGCCCGGGTGGGTGCTTCGAAACTCTTGATCCTGATGCCGGTGAACGCGGCGGCAGCGTCGATCTGGCGGCTGTCGGCCAGCGCGGTCGCCGCGGCGACGACGTCGGCGTCCTCGGTGTCGTCCGGCTTGGCGCCGTAGCCGTCCTCGAAGTCGATGCGCAGATCCTCGATCGGCTCCGTGGCGAGTTTGCGGCGGACGCGCTCGACCACGTCATCGTCGCCGACGAGTTCGGCGAACAGCACATCGTGCGCGTCGATGGCCTCGACCGCGGCCGCGCCCCAGGACGGGCAGAGGTCGGCACGGTAGCGATCCGCGGGAACGTAGACGGTGTGGACGGGCTGCCGACCGGGTCGCGCACCTGGAAACTGCGCCGCCAGCGCCGTGTCGGACTCGGCGAGGCGAGCATCGAGGGTTCGGGCCAGCTGGTCGATGTCGATGCCCACGAAACGTCCTCCACTCTTTCGTATCGTGGACCCTATCTTCTGCATCTCGGAAGTCAACGCCGAGCTCGCCGGCGAATGCGCACCGGTCCAGCGGGTCGCGCCAGCCGCGCTTGCGGCCGCTCAGCGCAAGACGGCGGCGGGCGCCTTGAAGATCGAATCGGGAACCTTCGTGTCCAGGCTCGAGATCTCGAACTTCGTCTTCGCCGAGGCGTTGCGCAGCAAGACGCCGTCGGAGTTCGTGCACACGTCGATCGGCTCCGTCCCGCCAGCCACGTTGAAACACAGGGCGTGATGTCCTTGAACGGTGTCGGCATGCTGCGTCACGGCCCGCCCCGACAACTGCCCCGTCAGGTTGGCAACGATGCCTCCGGGGTCCCCCGCCGCCGGCACGTCGATCTGCTTGCAGGTCCAGGCCGACGACCCGTCTTTCTGGCAACTCGCGCCCTGGTCGTCGTTGACGATGCTCGCGGTCTTGACGACCTTGCCGCCTTGCGTGCGGGTGGTGTCGAGCCGGCTGTGGTCGGGAGTGTTCCACCACTCCAACCCGAGCGTTCCGCCTATGACAGCGGGATCGCCCTGCACCGCGTAGCGAGCGTGGAACGTGTGCTTGCGCGCGTTGGTCAACAGGGTTGCCAGCGCGGTGCCGTTGGCGTCGAGCAACTTGCCGACCGTCGGCGACGGCTGCGGGGTGGGCTTGTTGTCGCTGCCGTTCCAGGGCACGAACGCAATGACGCTGGCGACCGCCACGACCGCGCCGAGCGCGATGAGCACCCGCGCCTGGGTGCGCTGCCGGGCCTTCACGACCCGGCCACCTTGGCCGGCGGCGTGAACACGGAGCTGGGAACGTTCGTGTCGTAGTTCGTGGCGTCGACCGGTTTGCCGTCACCACCGTCGATGCGCAGGGGCACGTTGTCGGCCGACAGGCAGTACCGGCTGGGTTTGGCGGTCGTGGTGCCCGCCGCCACCGTGTAGCACTTCGCCGGGTGACCGGCGATGGTGTCCACCGTCACCGTCACCTTCCGCCCGGCGACGTCGTGGTCGGCGCCTTGCAGCGGATCGGCCACCGAAGCGCCCGCTGACGTCGGCGCGCCGACGCACTGCCAGGGCTTGCCGGCGAACAGGACGCATCGCACGAGCTTGTTGTTGGCGAGGATCTCCTCGGTGTGCGCCGTGCCTTCGGTCGCGGAGACAGCCTGGACGTCACGCCGCACGCGGTCGGCGGTGTGCCAGATCTCCAGCACCGCGTGACTGCCCGTTGCCGAGCCGGTCGAGTACCGGACGTGGAACGTCGCTTTCGACGCCTTGTCGATCCGGTCCAGGAACTCTTTCGCGTTGACGGACACGCCGGGTGTGGACGAGGCGCTCCCGGAGGTGCCCTTCGACGCCGCGCCCCCGGCGGGCGAACCCGAATCGGACGAGCGCGTGATCAACCACACCGCCGTACCGCCCAACACCAGGCCTACTACCGCGAACAGGGCCCCGATCTGCCAGTGCCTCAAACTCAGCCAATCTTGATCTGGATGGGTTTCGACTCGCCGCTCTGTGCGACGTTGCCGGCATCATCCGTCACGACGACCCGGTAGTAGTAGAGGCCCACCGGGAGAATTCCGGTCAAACTGAGATCCCGGCCGTCCCAGACCGTGTACCCGTTCACGTTCGTGCCGGGCGTGACCGTGAACGGGTTGAGCACGGGCGAGTCCGCCGCCGGCGGCTTCTGCAGGGCGCAGAGCGGCTTCGTCGGGTCCCCGTTGTAGTACTCGCAGTCGAGCTGGCGGACCACGTTGCCGGTGACGTCGTAGATCAGCACCCGCACCGAGAGCTTGCTCGAGTACTGGTCACCGACCGTCCACTGCAGCTTGGCCGCCGGCGGGGAGAACCCGAGCAGGTTGCCGAGGAGGTCGAGCAGCTTCAGCCAGAGAGCCGGCGCCGGGTTGGTCGCGATCGCGATCGGTGGCGTCGTGTCGACCTTGACGCTGAGCGACTTCGTCGCCTCCTGCTGGCCGGCGTAGTCCACGCTGTAGTAGCTCACCGTGTGCTGGCCGTTGCTGAGGTCGAACGGAGCTGTGTACAGCACGAACGGTCCGCCGTCGATCTTGTAGTAGGTCGCGGCGACGCCGGCGTTCTGGTCACCGTCGGCCGCGCGCAGGACGACCTGCGGCACCGCCCGGAACCAGCCGTTGCGGGCCGATTGCGGGGGCATCGTCCGCGCCGTCGTGAACGGCGTGGACCGGTCGATCCGCACGTCGGTGGCGACCACCGGGCTCCGGTGGCCGGCGGCGTCGACGCTGTAGGCCTGGACGGTGTGCACACCCTCGCGCAGGACGTACGAGCCGACCGATGGCTGGAACGGCCGGCCGTCCACCGACACGCAGGTGCCGGCGGGCACCGGTGCAGTCGGCACGGCGTCGTAGCACGGGGTCCCGGTAGCGCCCGGCTGGACGAGCCCGGAGCCAGGTGACGCGTCGCCCGCGCCCACGGTCACCGTGGCGTTGCTGGTGTACCAGGAGTTGAGCCCCGGCGTCCCGCTGACCGACAACGTGGTGCTCGGGTCGGTGTCGTCACCCTTGACCTTGATGCACTTCGCCGGATCGACGGGCTCGAGGTTGCCGGCCGCGTCGACCGACCGCACGCACAGCAGGTGATCACCGGCGACCTGGAACGGCCCGGTGTAGTTCTGCCAGGACCCGCCGTCGAGCTGGTACTGGGTCAGAGCCACTCCCGATCCGACCGGCAGCACGTGGGTGTAGTCGGCGGGCTGGTCGTCGGCGCCGAGCTCGACGTAGGGCAGCGAGGAGTACCAGCCGTTCAGGCCGGTCGGCGTCGGCGCATGCAGGGCCACGGTGGTGTGCGGCACCTCCGTGTCGACCTTGATCGTGGTGCCGGCCTCACTGTGCGCGTTGCCGACGGCGTCGACGGCGTACAGACCGACGAGGTGGGTACCGGACACCAGGCCCGCGAGGTTGCAGGGGTTGTCACAGGTCTGCTCGTCCCCGTTGTCCACCCGGAAGTGCAGCGAGCCGGCGCCCGGCTGGCCCGAGCCACCGAAGTCGTCGAAGCCCCCGACCGAGACGGTCGGCGGGGTGGTGTACCAGCCGTTGAGTCCCAGCGTCCCGCCGGCGACCGTGATGGCCGAAGCCGGTGCCACGTCGTCCACCCGGATGGTCGCCGAGGTCTTCGTCGACTCGACGTTGCCGGCCAGGTCGGTCGAGAAGTACTCGACCGTGTGGATGCCCGGAGCCAACCGCGGCGGGCTCGTGACGTTGTAGGTGAGGAACGCACCGGCCCCGTCGACCCGGTACTTGGTCTGGTTGAGCCCGGACCCACCGAGCGCGTCCAGAGCGGACAGCACCAGGAACGGCTGGTTGGTGTACCACCCGAGACCGCTGACGATGGCGTCCGGCGTGAACGGGACGGTGTCGAGCTGGGTCGTCGGCTTGTCCGGGTCCCACTTGAAGGACGTGATGGACGATGCGCTCGGCACCTGGATGGTGCCCTGCATCCCGTCACCGAACAGCCGGTTGCCCAGCTTGTCGACGGCCGCGAACGAGAAGGTGTGCTTACCCGCCGGCAGCCCGGCGATCGCGGCGGCCGGCACCGTGCACGGACTGCTGGTGCAGACCGATTCGGGCAGGCTGTCGAACCGCCACCGGAAGGGACCGGTGTTCGCGTCGGTGGACGGCTCGGCCGGGACCCCGTCGTCCTGGTGGTAGCCGTTGATCGTGATCGACGGCGCGTTGGTGTACCAGCCGTTCGTGCCGTTGGGCCCGAACTGGATGGTGGCCACGGCGGTCGGCGGCGAGTTGCTGAGGATGCCGCTGACCGTGTCGCTCGCGGTGTTGCCCGCTCCGTCAGTGACCCGCACCTCGATCGTCTTGGCACCGTTGCCCGGCGTCAGGTTGAACGTCGACCCGGACGCGCACGGCACGAACGCGGTGAACGTGGTCGGGCCGGCGTTGCGGCACTCGATCTTGGCAACGTGCGACAGCGACTGGTCGAGCGGCGTGTCCTGGTCGCCCGACGTGAACGCCATGGACACCGCCGGCGTCTTCGTCAGGAAGGCGTCCGCCGGTCCGGTGATGTTCACCGTCGGGCTGCTGTTGTCGATACCGAGGAAGGTGTCGACTTGGGCGGGCAGCGAGGACACCGCGCACGTCGGTGCGGTACCGGCGCAACCGGTGTTCGGCCGCACCGCCACCACGTAGAGACCCCACGTCCCGTTGTCGGACACGTTCGTCCGGCTAAATGTGATCTTGCCGGCGGCCGTGTCCCCGGTGACCGACGCGGTGCCGGCCGGGATCGTCTTGGTGGCCAACTGGGTGGCGCCGCTGCCACACGGGTTCCCGGCCGAGTTGGACGACGGCACGGTGAACAGGTCGGCGAGCGTCTTCGCTCGCGGCGGAGACCCGATCGTGCCCGACGGCGGGACGGTCTGCGAGGAGTGCAGGCCGCAGAGCACGGCGGTGAACCCGGTGCGGGTCTGGTACGCGGCCTGCGCCGAGAACGGCACCGTCACGCTCGTGCCCTTGTGCCAGAACGTGTCGACGTTCCCGGCGTGCGCGGCCGGCGTGGCGATGGTGATCACCGTGCCGGCGTCTCCCACGCCTCCGCCGGTGGCCTCGGGGCAGAGCTTCGAGCCCGCACCGCCGGCGCCGACACCGGGGTTGAACCCGGCGTCGAACAGCTGGATCGGGCCGAGCACCTTGACCACGCCGCCGCCACCGCTGCCGCTGGCGCCCTTGTAGCTGTCGCCGCCGTTTCCGCCGGCCGCCCGGAGCTCGGTGTTGCTGGTGCCCCGCAGGTCGATCGTCGTGGCCGACAGGACGATGCCGCCACCGGCGCCCGCACCGGCCCGCGCCGGCGAGCCGCCGTTCGGGAAGTTGGTGATGATCGGGTTGCCGTCGCCGTCGACACCGGTCTGCGCGCTGTGGGCGCAGGCGTTCGCGGTCCCGTTGGTGTTGGTGGTGTCGCTGACACCGTTCTCGCCGTTCGCGCTGATGATGCCGTCGCTGATCAGCGAGCTGTTGGCGAGGAGCATGACCAGGCCACCGCCATTGGGACGGTCACCGGACGACGCTCCGCCCGGGCCACCCGTCTCGGAGATGGCGCCGTTCTGCTCGGGGTCGGCGTTGGTCACCTTGGCGTATGCCGTGCCGCCGGTGCCGCTCGAGCCGGTGCCGCCCTTGCCGCCGTGCCCGCCACCGGAGTTGCCCGATGCCGCGGTGCCAAGGCCGACGGGCGGCGTGCCACTCACCGGTTGGGTGTCCTGAACGGCGTTGCCGTCCACGGTGCCGTGGTTGGTGATGTTGTCGGCGGTGATGATCAGCTTGCCGACGTCGGCCGCCGCGCAGTTGGCGCCGGTGCCGGTCGGGTTGGCGCCGTCGGCCGCGGTGGCGACCTTGATCGTCGCTCCGCCCTGGATGACGAGGTCGCCGAAGCCGTGCAGGCCACAGAGCGCGAGCGGCGGCCCGCTGAAGACGGTGTAGTTCGGCCCGTTCGGACCCGGTGTCGGCGGGGTCGGGGGCGGCGTCGGTGCCGGCGGGGCCGGCGGAGCCGCGATCCCGCCCGGTGCGCCGGCCGTCAGCACGCTGTCGGCCATCGCGGACGAGTCGAAGATCGGGTGCTGCGGCCAGAGACCGCCCGTCGTGGTCTGGAACGTGTCGCCCGGCGCGCCGAGGGGCACGTCGCCGTCATCGGCGCCGGGTATGCAGAAGAACAGGCCGCCGAGATTGCGCAGTTCGGGAATGCCGTCGATGAGCGCGCCGACGATGCCACCGAACGTGAGCCGCGGCTCCCACAGCGGCCAGATCACCTGGTTTGCCTCGTCACCCGGGCCGGCGCTGATCGTGTCACCGGGCAGGGCGGGACCGAGGTCGCTCCTGACGAGGTCCCAGAAGTTGCCCGAGCATCTGAGGTACTTGAACAGGAACGGCACGATGTCGCCGGCGACCGGGACGTAGTAGATGGACAGCAGCGTGAAGCCGATGTTGATGTCGGGCAGCGGCCACGGGGTATGGATCGTCAGCCCGAGGTTCGCGTTCGCCTTCAGCTGGTGCACGTAGAAGTCGATCGGGCCGAGCGTTGCGTCGCCGGATCCGTCGCTCGCGTTGCCGAGGTTCTTCACCTTCACGTGCAGGATGTTCTGCCGCATGGTGACGTGCGAGCTGCGCAACTCGAGCGTCGCGTCCAGTCGCGACTCCAGCGTCCAGTCCAGATTCACCAGGCTGGCGAGCAGGTCGG
The DNA here is from genome assembly GCA_032160745.1 of Pseudonocardiales bacterium. Taxonomy (GTDB): domain Bacteria; phylum Actinomycetota; class Actinomycetes; order Mycobacteriales; family Jatrophihabitantaceae; genus Jatrophihabitans. The sequence continues at coordinate 11,472 of JAVHVD010000052.1, read as the reverse complement.
CGACGGCGTCGACGACCACGTCGAGGATGTCCTCCACCCAGCCGGGCAGGCCGAGCTTGTCGGCCACCCAGTGGACGGCCTCCTCACCCAGCGATTCGAGCGTCGGCGCCAGGTCGAGGTGTCCGTAGATGTTCAGCGGGTCGAGCTGGACGTAGGCGTCGGCCTCGACGGCCGCGTGCGAGCCGCCGTTCACCGAGTCGAACGACTGCACCTCTAGGCCGTTCTTGGCGCCGGCGTGGTTCAGCGTCGCCTCGACGCGGCGGGCGGTGGGCTTGTTCGCGACCGGGTGGAAGTTGAACGACACGAACGCCTGGGCCAGCCGGATGTTCGTCGTGACACACAGGATGCAGCCGCTGTCGTCCTCGGCCGCGGGCGGCGTCGGAGTCGCGCTCGGCGGGTCCTGTCCGTCGCCCTTCATCAGGAACGCGACCCGGAAGGTGGCGTCGTCCGGACCGATGCCGGCGGCGGGACCGGGGATGTTCTTGATCTCGGCCTCGATGCGCCCGGTGCCGGTCGGATCGTTGCCGATCATGCGGACGGCGACCGACTCCGTCGTGCTCAGCCGGCCGTCGATGCGGATGTACTTCTGGCCGGTGCCGATGTTGTTGCGGGTGTACATCGACAGCCCGACCTCACCCGGCAGCTTCACGCCATGCGCGAAGTCGGGGTTGCAGTTGTAGGGGTGGTCGATGTCGAAGGAGCCGAACGAGTTGTTGTGCACCCGGTTGCGGGCACTGACGGCACACGGTTGACCGAGCAGCACCTGGCTGCCGTCGCCGCCCTGGTACAGCGCCGACACCTCACCCAGGTTGGGGATCGGGTTGCTGGCGGAGTCCCGCGCGATGAAGTGGAAGCGGAGGTCGCTGCCCTCGAAGTAATGGTTCTTGTCGGCCTCTCCGTGACTCGAGGCGGACTGCACCTGATCGACGGTCACCGATGCTGGGATCGGCAGCCGGAACGAGGCCCGCGCGGCCGTGCGGCCACTGACGGTGACCACCTTCGCGCGGATGCCTTTTTGCGCGTCGCCGTCGCCGGTGACCGAGCCCCAGCCGTCCGCCCGCGGGATCGCGTTGAGGTCGGCCAGCGCTTCCTTCGGGTTGGTGCCGGCCAGCGTGTCCAGGTCGCCCGGGCGGCCGTACTCGGCGACGCCGAACAACCGGGCGTTGTCCGCCGGCTGGTCGAAGCGCAACAGCGGCGGCATGCAGTCGTTGATGTGTGCGGCCGCTTCGCTCTGCGAGTAGCTGGTGCTGTGCGCGCTGTTGTAGGCCGACGTCTCGGCGGCCGCGGTGCCGCAGCGGCGGCGCAGTGCGTCGTTGTCGCCCTGAACCAGCGTGGTGTCGGCGATGTTGACCTGGAAGAACCCGGGCAGGTCACTGAGGCCGGCGTTGCGCAGCCTGAGCACATTTCCGTCGGCCGTCTTGTAGATCGCCGACAGCGCGAACAGGTCGGGGACCGACGGATTCGTCTGTTGCAGGTCGGCGCCGATGCACCGGTACGTCGAGACGTTGTCGTTGGTCGGCAGCATCGGGAAGTCCGACCGGTTCGCGCGGTTGGCGCAGGCCGTCGACGACGAGTAGATGTGCTGCAGGCGCGAGCTGGACACCGAGTCGTCGTCGTCACCCAGTCGGCCGACGGCTTCGAAGTCGAACGGGCCGGACGACGGGTCGCCACTGGCGGCGATCGACGCGTACTCGGTCGAGAAGGTGGCCGGCGGGAACGGGTCGCTCTGGTTGGTGAGCGGCACGAAGCCCGGGCTGCTGGACGTGTACCCGCTGTTGAGGTCACCGCTGCCCGACGGCAGGTCGAAGCTCGCGGCCGCGAACTTGATCTGCTTGATGCCGAGCGGGTCACCGTCGTGGTTCTTGCCGGCGATGTCGAGCTTCCCGCCGTTGTCCTCGCTCGGCAGGATGCCGTCGACGCGGTAGGGGATGCCGGTGATGTTGATCCGGCCCGACACGATGTTCGTCCCGCCCGGAGCGGCCATGCGCAGGAACGCGTCGACGTCGAGCCCGGTCAGGTTCGGGTTGGCCGGGGTGCCGAGGAACTGGAACGCACCGTCTTCCGGCTTGGTCGCTGCCGAGTCACAGAAGGTGTCCGGCTGGCCGGGCGCGGCCGCCGGCGCGTCGGCCTTGCGCGAGCCGCGGAAGCAGACCTGCATGCCGGCCGGGATGTGCTCGAGCAGGACGTCGCCGACGATGTGCGTACCGTCCTCTTGCACGATGTTGGCGTACGCACGGGCCGCGAAGTCCTTCGCGAAGTCGATGTTGAGCACCGACGTGCCGGTCGGCGCACCGGTGGCGTCGGCGATCTGGTGGTAGCCGAAGCCGGCGACGTTCTTGATCGACGCCTCGGCCTTCATCACCGGCGAGCCGTCGGGCAGCGGTTGCGCCCGAACGGTGAAGTTGTTCAGCGTGCTCGCCGACGCCGCGTCCTTGTAGACGGGGCGGGCCGGGATGGCCGCGGTGAACGGGTCGGGCGCGACGTAGTTCCGCACGACCGCGTCGATCTCGTCGATTCGCACGGATGCCGTCAGGTCGATCGAGCCGGCCTTGTTCGGGTCGTGCGGCATGTTGATGTTGCCGTCGACGGTGATGTTGTCGCTCATCCCGAGAATCTGACCGGTGGCGATCAGCACGTCGGACTTGCCCGGGATGCGGTTACCCGAGGCGCTGACCTTCGGCTTCACCGACGAGAGCTCGAGCTTGGTGAAGTTCATCTTGCCGCCGAAGTCCGAGCTCGTGGCGGCGTGGAAGTTGTCGCTCAGCTTGTCCGGCTCGTAACGCAGCTCGACGTGCTTGGGCAGGTTCGACAGATCCGCCCCGACGCACAGCGCGGTGGCCGACGGACGGGGGTCCTGGCAGACGCTGTCGCCCTGGGTCTGCTCCGCGCGGAAGTGCACGTTCAGGCCGGGGCCGGTGGACGGCGCGTCGTAGACCACGCGGGTCGGTCCCACGGCATTGCCGTTCGCGTCGTCGACCGGCGTGAGGATGTGCGCGGTGATGGCCGTCGGGATGTTGTCGATGTCGACCTCACCGTGCAGCCGCCGGGCCTCGATGGCCGGGTGCGCCGGGTTGTTCGCCTCCGAGCCGTGCAGCGCGACGTCAACGGTCGTCTCGACCCGCTTGATCGGCACGCTGGCCCGGTAGGCCACCGACATCGGGGTGTTGCCCACGGTGCCGACCGACGCGCCGAACGGCTGGGTGTCCTCGCACGGTTCGGTGATGAGGTCACCCGTCGGGGCCTTGACGGCCAGACCGGACTGACGCAGGCAGACCCGGATGTCGTCGGGCACCGGCTTGATCAGCACGTTGGCCTTGGCATCGACGGTCGCGTCCTGGATCGCCATGTTGCCGAAGTTGATGTTGCCGAGCGGCATGCCCTTGATGTCGACACGGGCCTGCAGGTTGTCGTTGTCGCCCACCCGCACCCGGAAGCCCTTGGTGCCGTTGTCCTGGTGGTTGACGTAGCTCGCCTCGCGGATGTTCTGCAGGCTGACGGCGGCCTGGAACTTCGCGCCGCGGCCGGTGATGCTCGTCCACAGCGGCGCGGTGATGCCCGCGTTGGGCGCCGGGAAGTTCAGCGGCCGGGTGATGAAGTTGTGCGCCACCAGCTTGAGGCTGTCGAGCTTGTCCTCGGTGCCGGAGACACAGTTGTCCGAGCCGTCGAGCTTGCAGGTGCGGATCGACGCCCGCTGCAGATCGCGCTGCTCGTTCGACGCGCCGGGGTTGGTCACGCGCTCGTCGATGTGCGCGGTGACGTAGCGCGGCAGGCCGAGCAGTTCGACGTGGGCGCGGACCGGGGTCGAGCCGACGACCGCCGTCGTGCTCGGGAGGCCGGCGATGGCGTCGATGATCACGTCGGGCTTGGCGCCGACGGGCGCGTCGGAGGCGAAGTCGACGACGGTGTGGTGGTCGACGGCGTGGGCGCCGGCCGCGGCTTCGGTCTGGCCGATGGTGGCCTCGAGATGGCTGGGCAGCCGCTTGATGTCGACGGTGGCACACGCGGTGGCGTCGTCACCGCAGGACGGGCTGTTGCCCGCTGCCGCCCGGAACACCTGGGCGTGGCCCTGTACCCGGATGGGGGACGAGGCGTCGTAGGTCAGCTTCATCGGGTCGGCGCCCGCGCCGTCACCGGGGCCGTGCATTGCGACGGCGAGGTGCGCCGGCAACGGCGTGACCAGGACCTCGGCGTTGGCCTTCAGCCCGTCCGCGTCAGGCAGTACGCCCGTCCGCGTGTCGGCCTGCACCCTGGCCTCGAACGGCTTGACGCCGTTGCCGAGGTCATAACCGGCGTCGAATCCGTCGCCGGTCTGGCGGTACGACACGTTGCGGATGTTCTCGAACCGGGCCCGCGCCCGCAGGGCGACGTCGTCCTTGCCGGGCTGGCGGTACTGCAGGAGAGCGTGCTGGTCGGTCGTCGGCTCCATCACGCCGAGCGGGCCGGGGTGGCCGGTGACCATGTGGGCGTCCACGGCGAGCACGTCGATGCTGCCGCTGGTGCCCGACTTGCAGGCCGGCGTGCTGTCGAGGAAGCGGAAGTCGCAGGCGTGGAACTCGGCCCGGCTCTTGTTCTTCTCGCTGTCGATCAGCATCGACATGTTGGTGGGCAGCCCGGTGATGGTGGCGTCACCGCAGGCGACGTCGTACTTCGGCGACGGGTCGTCGCAGCTGGCGTCGCCGCGCGTCATCTCGCCGTGCAGCTTGAAGTTGATGTTCGAGCCGGCCGGGCCGGTGGTGAGGACGCGGATGGGGCCGCCGCTCTGGCCGCCGACCGGCACAGCCACCGTGGCATTGAGCGCGCCGGGAATGTTGTCGACCTTGACCTGGCCGCCGACCGTGAGGTCGTCACTCTTGTCGGCCGGTGTGCCGCCGTCGAGGTGCATGCGTCCCGAGGCGGTCGTCGAGAACGGGCTCGACGCCTTCCAGTCGAAGACGATCGGCGCAGCCTCGACCGAGTCGTCACCGAAGGGATCGGAGCGCTGGCAGCCCTGCGTCACCGGGTCGGTGCCGTCGATCAGCTCGCCGCCGCCGTTCTGGACGCAGAGGTTGATCGTGTCGGGCAGCGGGGTGATCAGCGCGTGGGCGGCGAGGTCAACCCGGTTGTCCGGGAACTGCGACATCTTGATGCCGGCGATGTCGACGTCGACGGCCAGGTTCTTGCCACCGCCGACGCGGGTGCGCGCACCGAACGTGCCGCCGGAGTTGACGTACTGGATCTCGCGGACGTGCGTCATCCGCCCGACCGCCTCGAAGCGCACGAGGTCGGGAACGGTCGCGTCGCCGCGCGCCGTCACGCCGGCGAACAGCGGCGCGGGTGACGCGGTGGCCGGCAGGTTCGCCGGGCGGGTAGTGAAGTTGCGGACGTTCACCCGCACCGCGCCGACCTCGTCCTCGCTGCCGGGCTTGCAGGCGGCGGCGGTGTAGTCGTAATCGCAGGTGTGCAGCTCCATGCGCTGCAGCGACTCGTCCAGACCCTGGACCGCGCGCATGCGCACGAACCGCGACAGCCCGTCCAGGTCGGCGTCGGCGACGAGCGGAGCGAGGTCGTCCTGCCCGACGATGACGTGGGCATGGAAGTCGGGCTGCACGCCGCCGGCGCGCGGGACGTCGTCGAGTTCGATGCGCGTCTCGGGCTGGCCCGCGGCGGTCTTCAGCCCGTCCCGCACGCGCGCCTCGATGTGCGCGGGGATGTTGCGGCCGGCGAAGTCGGCGCAGATCGTCTGGTCGGCACCGCACGCGGCGCCGTTGGCAGCGTCGGGCAGCCGCACCTCGACGTGTGCGTCGACGTCGGCGGATTGCGATGAGTCGTAGCTGACCTTCAGTGGATCGGTGGTCTGATCATCGCCGGGCGGGGTGAAGGTCATGTCGACGGAGTCGGGCAGCGGCGCGATCTGCGCCCGCGCATTCACCAAGGGGCCGCCGTCCGGGCGCAGGTCGAGCCCGATGTTGGCCACGAAGGGCAGCTCGCCGTCACCGATGCCGGCATGCGCGGTGTAGCCGCTGCCGTGCTGGTCGAAGGTCAGGTTCCGCAGCCGCTCGGCCCGTCCCAAGATCAGTTGTTCCGAGCCGCCGGTGATCGGCACGTTCTGGAAACTGGCGTACTGCTGCTGATCAGGCACCCAGGGCACGAGCTTGGTCGGAGCGCCGGAGTAGTTCGCCACGCGCGCCTCGATGGCGCCGACGCCGGTTCCGGATGCGTCGAAGGCGACGTGCGCCGGTTGGGACTCGGCGATGTTCCACTCGCCGTGCATGGACGCAGGCAACGATTCGATGTCCGCCCGCGCCACCAGTGGTGCTTCACCGGGCGCGGTGGTCGTGACGTCCACCTGGGCATCGGGCAGCCGCCGGTTGGGCACGGAGTGGTAGTCGATCGAGCCACCGGAGGAGTTCTGGTTCACGTCGAAGCTCATCGACCGGGGCAGCCGGTCGATCCGGGCCACGGCGTTCGTCGTGCTTGCCCCGGACTTCAACTTCAGCGTCGAGGTCATGTCGACCTCGCTGTCGACGCCGTGGGAGTAGCTGATGTGCTGCCCCTGGTCGTCGGTGCTGTAGCTGAGCCGCACCGCATTGGGGAACGGCCGGTACGCGATCTGCAGATCGGCGTTGGTGTCACCGGTTTGGATGCCGCCGATGATCCGCAGTGGGCCCTGGTAGGGCGCCGCGATCGGGCCGAGGCGGAAGTCGCTGATCCCGGGGTGCAGGCCGAGCTGCTGGCCGGTCGTGTCGATGACCGCCTGCAACGGGTTGAAGAACTTGTCGATGCCGGCGACGGTCGCCTTCCAGAACTGCGGGATCGAGCCACCGGGGCCGGTGTCGTACCCGAAGCGGACGATCGTGTCGGGGTTCGAGCCGAAGACGTCCTTGACGGTGAATTTGACGTTGATCTTCAGCGGATAGCTGGCCTGCCCGAGGACCTGGGTCGTGGGCAACCGGTTGATCTGGATGTTCGGCGAGAGGATCTGGCCGATCTGCGGCGGGTTGAAGAACGCGCCGTCGAGGTTGACCAGGTTGACCGCCACGGTCACGTCGGGCAGGAGGTCGCCGTCGGTGTCGACCGGCATGGGCGCTTGCAGCGCGCCGGGCTGGCCCAGCTTCAGGTTGAGCAGGCTGGCGTGATGGCTGTAGTTGGGTCCGCCGTCGGCTTCGATTTCGTACACGGGCACCGGCACGGCGACCGTCAAGCGGAACTTGGTGTGGTTCGACGTGCCGATCAGCAACGCCATCAGCAACCCGAGGGCGAGCGGCCCGAGGACCATCGTCAGCCCGATCAGGCGGTTGCTGCCTTCGCGCACGCGCTTGTGCCTGCTCACCGTCAAGTCCTCCTACGCCAGCGGGGGCGGCAAGTCGGGCGCCCGCACATGAACGGTGGCCGATGGTGGTGGGCTGTCTGCCCGGTCGAGGACGTCGGGCATCGACACCGACAAGGTCGTGTCGAACTGGCACCCGAGGATGACGAGCGCGCACGGACTGAGCAGCCCGAGCTGGTAGCGCACCGACAGCGTGGTGGACTGGCCGCTCTGCAGGTCGGGCAGGTTCTGCGGTATCGGGCCCAATGTCGCGACCCCGTTGTTGGGCGAGATCGCCTTCGTCAGGACCGGGGCGAACGTGTCGCCCGGGCCGGTGTTGGTGATGCGGTACGTGACGGTCGGGCGACGGGTGAGGTAGTCGACGCCGAGGTTGCCCCACGTCGTGCTCAGTGCCTCGACCTTGAGGTGCGGCTGCGGGACGGTGATGTTGCCGTTGACGTCGACGTTCCACGGGTTGTCGGCGCCGGGCGCGACACCGAGGCTGAACGTGAACGCGCCGGTGCCGGTAGCGGTGCGGTAGGAGCCGGTCGTCGAGTTGGCGTCGACGGTCCACGTTCCGCTGCCCGACACCGTGGTCCCGTCGAAGGCGAGCGTCGGGCTCGCGCAGGAGCCTGATGTGAGGCGGAGCTGCACGGATCCGCGCTGGTTACTCAGGGTGAGGTGGCTTTCGCTGCCTTGCAGGAAGGCTTTCGCCGCGGCGCCGGACAGCGGGGTGCCGACGGGCTCGTCACCGTCGTGGTGCACGTCGAAGGAACCGCGGATCACGCCGGGCAACGATGCGGAGATGACCGCGTTGGGCGTGGCGGGCAGCGCCGCTTCGATGCTGGCGTGCCGGAACTGGCCGCTGCCGCCGTCGGCACAGCGTCGGCCCGGATCCTGGATGCGGTCGACGCCGTTGTTGCCACTGACAGACACGGTCAGTGGCGCCGGCACCGGGCCGGCCGAGACCGGAGCTGCGTTCACCCACCCGACGGTCGCGCTCGCGACGGTCAGGATCAGCAGCGCATGCTTGTTGCGCGCTCGCATTAGCCCCCCTTGGCTCCCGCTCGGGGTCGCGCCCCGCAACCGCCCCGCAATGCGTCGGGAAAGTAGACCCGGCTGTGAGTGCCGTCCACCTCAGTCATTACTCAGCTAACGGCGGCTACACGTGAGCAATAACGACGGGAGTTAGCTTGTCCGCGCTTGACCGGTTTTGCGGCTTTACCGCGTGCGCAACTGGGGACCTTGGTCCCGACCCGAGGCGACAGGGCAGCAGACCGGGAGAACGCGGGTCAAAAGAGTGGGCGGTCAAGCACAACCGCGGCGCCGCTACGGCGCGTAGTCGCCGTAAATGTCCGAATCGAGGCCACCGTCCCGCGGGCAGGTGTCGCCGGTGATACTGCCGTCGCTCAGCTGCGTGCGGCATTGCCGCACATCGGCCCCGACCTCGTCCTGGGTCGTCTCGCGCAGGTCGACGCCGCCCACCGTGTTGCGCCAGTCGGTCCAGACGCCGTACGTGACACCGCCCTCGGAGTCGATCCAGAGGTAGTCACCGGCGAAGGGGACCGTGCGACCGCCGTACTGCTCGTAGTTCGGATTGGTCGTCACGTCCGACATCCGCGTCGCCGTCGACCACGCGCCGCCCGATGCCGGCTTGGTCGCCGCGTACACGTCCAGGGCCGGACCGACGTTGCCGGCCGCGTCGTTGCCCACCGGACGCTGCCGGAAGCTGCTCGCGTCGTTGTTGACGTCGTTGCGGCTGTCCCACCACAGCGCGTGCACCGTCCCTGCGTCGACGCTGAGATCAGGGAACACCTGCTGGCTCGCGGCAGCCACCGAAATGGGTGCCGGCGTGGAGTGGGCTCCGGTGGCACCGTCGAACGTCAGGTAGTAGATCGCCGACTGGCCGCCGGCGCCCGGGCTGTCCGCCCACCCGAAGGTCGTGCCGGTGGGCACCTCGCTGCCGGGCACGATTGCCTCGTAGGCGATGTGCACGACCTCCCCCGCCGCAGCCTGATCGGCGGTCGAGCGCGGGCCGGTGTCGGCGCGGAAGAACGTGTAACCCGACTGGCACGGCGGGGCGTCGCCACAGTCCCGCGCCGGGGCGCCGGACGTGTCGAGGTCGGTGACGCCCATGGCGGCGAAGCCTGTCACCTCGCGTGGTGCGGTGAAGCTCCGGCCACAGTCGACGGACTTCACCACGTCGATCGCGTCGGTCTGCTGCCCGTGCGCCTCGAACTGGCGGTAGGTGATGTAGACGTGCCCGTTGCTGGTTACCGAGATGTCGGGGCCCTGCACGTCGTGAACCCCGGCGCTCACCTTCATCGGTGTCGAGAACGTCGCACCGTGGTCGGTCGATCGCGTCAGGTAGATGGCCACGCCACCGCCACCGGTAAAGCGGGAATACGCGAAGTAGACGTTTCCGCGGCAGGATGACGACGTCCGGTCGGCCTCAATGGACGTCTTGTCGTTGAACTTGCCGCCCAGGTTGGGTGCCGACGAACCCTTCGCGACGATGACCGAACGCGCGAACTCCTTGCCGTCGTTGACCGTCGCACCGCCCGGGCCGTCGGGGTTCACGTAAGTCGCGACCCACTCGTCACCGAAGCCCTTGAGGGTTCCGGCCGGATCGTCGGAGCTCTCCGAACCGGCGAACAGCCGGCCCTCGGCGTCCCACGCAAGAACCGGGTCGCCGGCGCTCGCCGTGCGAATGTGGGCCCGGCTGGCGTAGGGCGTGTTGTCGCCGGGATAGCCGGGGACGAGCGACGACTGGAACGGACCGTTGTTGACCGACCGGTAGTAGCCGAGCCAGATGGGTCCGGACGGGATGGGCGCGCCGTCCTGGTCCGAGCTGTCGTTGTCGACGCCGCAGTAGTCGTTGGAACTGCCGACCTTGACCCCGGTGTCGCGCGGGTCGATCGCTACCGCGGGTTCGTTCTGCCGTCCGCGGGAGTGGGAGCACTCGGTGAGCGTCGCGTCCTTCGCCACCGGAGCTTGCGGGTGGTTGAGATTGTAGTTGGACACGTACCCGCCGTTGCTGCCGTCGTCATGACTCAACCGATCATCGGCCCCCGGTGTCGAGGCGAAAGCGGGCAGGGCGGCGATCGTGAGCGAGGCGACGCCAAGGGCGACGACGACGAGCCGCCGGGACCGGACACGGAGTGCAGAGACCATCGGAGATCCTTCCGAGGCCGCCGCCGAGAGGGGAGCGGAACGACCCACCGAGGGACGCCGGTCGGACCGGCGCGGCTATCTGCGGAACGTACCTCCGATTCTGTGCACTGACCAGGGTCAGGCACCGGTCGGGCGTTTCACGGGAGCGGCGTTTATCGCCCTCCGCCGTTGCGCACGATGTCGATGACGTGCCGGTAGCTGTCGGCATCGACGGCCACGTCGAGTAGCAGTGGGCCTGACCGTTCGTGCGACAGGGCCGCGGCGAGCTCAGTTGTGTCGTGGACGGTGGCGGACGGGATGCCCATCGCGGTGGCGACGCCGGCGAAGTCGGTCCTGGAGTACTGGACGGCGCCGAGCCCACCATGTCCTTCGGAGCGTTGCTTCGCCTTGATCAGAGACAGGGTGCGATCGTTGAAGACCACGACCGTGATGGGCAGTTCGAGCCTGGCGATCGTCTCCAACTCCCCCAGGCACATCTGCAGGCCGCCGTCGCCGACGAAGCAGTAGATCCGGGTACCCGGTCGGGCCAGCGCGGCTCCGACCGCGGCCGGTACCGAGTAACCCATCGTGGCCAGGCCGGAGGAGATGAGGACCTGACCGGGTTGCTCAGTCGTCCACAACGGCATCGCGACGAGCATGTGCGCTCCGGCATCGACGGTGGCGATGCTCGTACCCGCAGCCGCTTCACGCACCACGCGAACGACGTCCCATGGCGCAACCCCGGCTCGGGGCACCGGTCCGTCGATCAGGCCACGCTCGATGCTCGCCCGGTGCTCGGCCCCGAACCCCGATGGCCAGTCGTCGTGGAGTTCGGGCAGCTGCTCGATCAGCTTGGCCAGCGGACCGACCACCGCCTGCTCCGGGTCGAAGTAGCGATGCGGGTCGCGGTACTCGCTGAGCGTGACGACCGGTGCCGGGTAGTCCCAGGGGTTCGGGATCAGTTCGATCGAGTCGACGCCGAGGGCGAGGATGACGTCGGCGTGCGCCAGTACCGCGCCGTCGGATCGTGCACC
>JAVHVD010000051.1:0-2893 GCA_032160745.1 Pseudonocardiales bacterium | reverse complement strand
GACGAGCCTCTCGGCACTGCCCATGCCGGGAGCCGACGCGGGTACCCTGCGTCAGCTGCTCGCCGGCGCCAGAGCGACCGTGAACGAGACAGCCCAAGCTATCGCGAGGGCGAAAGCCGGCGACGCCACAGGCTTCCGCGCACGAGCGACGGTCGTCGGTCGACTCACGAACCGCTACCAGGCCGGGGCACGCGCCTACGGCTTCCACCAGTGCGAACGCTGGGGCAGCTAAGACCCAGTCCGCGCGGCGACGGCGAGAACTCGACGGGCACGAAAGGTCATGCTGCGACTTCCCCGCAGCGAGAAGGTGGATCGTCCCGGTCAGGTCGGCTCGATCCGCTGAACCGTCGAGACTCGATCGATGCTCCGGTCGAACGACGCGATCGCACCAACCCCGCTCGCCTCTGCGCTCGCCACGACGCCCGGCCCGACAACACAGCCGCGCGAGCACACCCTGGGCGCGCGCACTCAAACCGGACGTCGACGATCGCTACCCCTACCTCGAGTGCCGTCCTGCGACAACCCGGCGACCGGCCCAACGCTCACCGCCGAGATCGACTCGGCGGGCTCTCGCACGAGCACGAGATGGCCGCGTGACTCCGGCGACTGCGTTTCGGGGCTCACACGTATCAGATCCCGCGCCATAGGCGGCGGAGGAGCGCCGTTCATGTGCGCTTCAGGAGACGCAGGAGATACTGGGCCGATGGTATCGACCGGCTCCGTTCGAGAAGCGGCCCGTCTCGGTCGCCGCCGCCGCCGTCGTCGTCAGGTCGGGTTGATCGTGTTGCTGGCGCTCGTCGCGCCGGCGGCCTACTCGTATGCGACGACGATGCTGCAACCGTCGAGCCTGCCGCTGTGGCCACGCAGCATTGAATGGGTGCGAGCGCACCACGGCAACTGGCTCGTCGACGAGGTCGAGCACTACTACTACGGCTGGAAGGCTCCGAGCAAGGGGGGCCCACAGCTTAAGCGCCTGCCGCGAGTCGGTGTGGGCAGCGCTCCGGTCGTCCCGAAGGCGATCAGCAGGCGCCGCCACCACCGCCCGGTCGTGGTGCTGCCGCCCGTGATCAGGCGTCCGTTCGCGCATCGGTTGCCCGGCGAGGGCATCTGGCGGGGCACCGGTCCGCTTATCCGGGGGCGCCCGCCCGTGCTGGTGACGACGTTCCGGACGGAAGTCGACTACCCGCGGATCGTGGCCTACGTGGCGTGGTTCGACCACACGCGTAGCTCCGTCGCGTTCTATCCGGGCCGTTACGAGCCTCCGAGCGCCCCGGTGCGCGGGCCGATGTCAGTTCCCAACGACCAGCGCTGGCGTCTGCTCGCGACCTTCAACGGCGGTTTTATCTACAACGACGGCCACAATGGATCGTCGATCGCCGGCAGGCAGTACGAGCCGCTCAAAGCCGGCCTCGCGACGCTCGTCGCCTACCGCGACGGTCGCGTCGACGTGCAGACATGGAAGGGCGGCCCGGTCGCCGGCCCGCAGATCGCGTTTGCGCGCCAGAGCTTGCCGCTGATCATCGACCATGGGCGCCTCAATCCGGCTCTCAACGACAGCTCGCAGTGGGGTTACACACTCGGCAACGCGGTCCGCGTGTGGCGCACCGGCGCGGGGATCGACCGGCACGGCAACCTCATGTACGCCGCGGCGGACTCCCAAACGGTCACGACGCTGGCGATGATCCTGGAACGCGCCGGCGCCGTGCGGGCGATGCAGCTCGACATCAACCCGGAGTGGCCGACGCTGATCACCTACGCGCACCATGGCGGCCTGGATCCGATCAAGGTCGTGCCCAACTATCAGCAACCTGCGACGCGCTATCTCGTACCGGACGACCGCGATTTCTTCGCCGTGTACCGGCGCCTGCCCGGGCCCGTCACCGTACCGTTCAAGTAGCCGGGACACCGCTCAGCTTGCGGCCTACGGCGTCGCCCTGGCACGGACGCGCGCGAGCAGCGCGTCGAACGGGCGCCAGAAGACGGCCTGGGCGATCGGAGTGGCGAGCTGCGCCGACTCGTGCGTGGCGGTGAAACCCGGGCGAGAACGGATGGTGATGTAGCGCTTGCTCGCCGCAGGGTGCGGTCGCAGCCAGCTCCAGAACGTGTTGGCTCCGCCTGTGCCGGCGATGGTGTCCGCATCGCCGACCATCACCTCCGCGAAGACGCTCGGTGCGAGCGCGGGCGGCAGTGGACCGGTGGGATACGCCGGGAAGATGCTGACGACTGCGACGGGGGCTGGCACGCCCCACGACCGCGCCTCGCCGGCGAAGTCGAACACGGCGGCCCCGCCGAAGGACTTCCCCAGCGCCACGACCGGAACGCGCACGCCACCGAGCCGACCGAACGCTGCGACGATGCCGTGCCTCAGGTGGACGAGCGCGGTCTGCGGCGTATCGCCCGTGCCACTCTGGAAGCGGGGGTAGACGACGAGGGCGCCCCGCGCTCGCAGGTGCCGCAGCCACGGAGCCCAGTCCGTCGGCACTCCTGTGGTCCAGCCGTGCACGAATACGACGATGACGCGGACGGAGCCCGCCGGGCGCATCAGCAACACCTGATCCGCCCCGTGGCCGATCGAGGTGACACCCGGATCGGCGTCCGCGGCGGGGAGTGCGGCATGTGCGCTCGGAGCGCTGGTCGCGAGCGCGACTACGGTGATCAGCATGGCGAGGTGGTGCTTCATGGCCGTTCCGCCTTCTCTCGCGCGACCCCGAAGCATCCGCGGAGCGCTCAGAGCCGTGTTGCCTCCGGCTGGCGTCTTGCCTGCCAGTCGGCAGTACGCCGGGCGCGATCCGAACGTGCGACCGGCTGCCCAGTAGGCGAGGTTAGCGCTTCTCGGGCGTGCGCCGGATGGCGCGTCACGAGCCCTAGGCGGCGAGTGCGGTCGGCACGGGGA
>JAVHVD010000050.1:0-4786 GCA_032160745.1 Pseudonocardiales bacterium | reverse complement strand
GGCAGGATCGTGACCTTGTGCACCGGGTCGAGGTTCGGCATCGCCCAGGCGGTGAGCGCGTGCCCGGCCTCGTGATAGGCGGTGACCCGCTTCTCCTTGTCGCTCATGGCGCGGGTCTTGCGCTCCGGCCCGGCGATCACCCGGTCGATGGACTCCTCGAGCGCGGCGGTGGTGATCAGCCGGCCGTTGTTACGGGCGGTGAGCAGCGCGGCCTCGTTGATGACGTTGGCGAGGTCGGCACCGGTGAAGCCGGGCGTGCGCCGTGCGATGACCCCGAGGTCGACGTCGGCGGCGAACGGCTTGCCCTTGGCGTGCACCTTGAGCACGGCCTCGCGGCCGAGGACGTCGGGCGGGCCGACGGCGATCTGCCGGTCGAAGCGGCCGGGGCGCAGCAGGGCCGGGTCGAGGATGTCGGGACGGTTGGTCGCGGCGATCATGATCACGCCGCCCTTGACGTCGAAGCCGTCCATCTCGACCAGCAGCTGGTTCAGCGTCTGCTCGCGCTCGTCGTGGCCGCCACCCATGCCGGCGCCGCGGTGCCGGCCGACGGCGTCGATCTCGTCGACGAAGATGATCGACGGCGCGTTCGCCTTGGCCTGCTCGAAGAGGTCGCGCACACGAGAGGCGCCGACACCGACGAACATCTCGACGAAGTCGGAGCCGGAGATCGAGTAGAACGGGACGCCGGCCTCACCGGCGACCGCGCGGGCCAGCAGCGTCTTACCGGTGCCGGGCGGGCCGTACAGCAGCACACCCTTGGGGATCTTCGCGCCGATCGCCTGGAACTTGGCCGGGTTGGCGAGGAACTCCTTGATCTCCTCGAGCTCTTCGATGGCCTCGTCCGCCCCGGCGACGTCGGAGAACGTCGTCTTCGGGGTGTCCTTGTTGACGAGCTTGGCCTTCGAGCGGCCAAAGCTCATGACCCGGTTGCCGCCGCCCTGGACCTGGCTCATCACGAAGAACAGGACGCCGACGATCAGCAGGATCGGCAGCAGGCTGACCAGCAGCGAAACCCACGTGCTCTGCTGGCTGACGTGCGTGCGGAAGGTGGTGTGCGCCGGACCGGTCTCGGCCTTGATCAGGTCGTCGAAGACTCGGGTGGTCGCGGCGCTCGGGTACTGCGTGCTGATCTTGGAGTACTTGCCCTGGAACTCGGTTTTCAGGGTCAGCTGGAGCGTCTGCTCCTTGTCGTCGATCACGGCCGACTTGACGTTGCCGGAGGTGACCTGCTCCAGCGCCTGGGACGTCCCCACTCCGTGGTAGCCACTGCCGCCGGAGAGCAGGCTGGGCAGGAAGAAGATGACAAACAGGACGAGGAGGCCCCACAGCCACCACGACTTGAGAAGACGCTTGCGATTCATATCGTTATCACGAACGGCTGGCCGCCCGCGTTCCTTCCCGCGCTGGACAGACGGTGAGAGCTCCCCTTGAACTCCCGACGGTACACGTCAGGCGCTCAGGAGCCCCCATAGACAGCGGGCCTCAGGCGCCCGATGTAGGGCAGATCGCGGTAGCGCTCGGCGTAGTCGAGCCCATATCCCACGACGAACTCGTTCGGGATGTCGAAGCCCACATAGCGGACGTCCACGTCGACCTTCACGGCCTCCGGTTTGCGCAGCAGTGTGACGATCGCGATCGAGGCCGGGTTGCGGCTGCGCAGGTTCTTCAGCAGCCACGACAGGGTGAGACCGGAGTCGATGATGTCCTCGACGATGAGGACGTCCTGGCCGGCGATGTCCCGGTCGAGGTCCTTGAGGATGCGGACCACCCCGCTGCTCTGCGTCCCGCTGCCGTAGGAGCTGACGGCCATGAACTCCATGGTGGACGGACGCTCGAGGGCCCGGGCGAGGTCGGACATGAACATCGCCGCGCCCTTGAGCACGCCCACGAGCATGGGCTCGCGGCCATGGAAGTCGGCGTCGATCTCCTTCGCCAGCTCAGCGATCCGTTCCTGGATCTGCTCGGCCGAGATCAACGTCTCCTCGATGTCGGCGTCGAGCTCAGACATGCCAGCCCTGCTGGCACAGCCCGCATTCGGGTCGCTCACTTCGTTCGCTCACGTCAGCCCTCGCTGCGCTCGTGCTGCCGGCAGAGCCTGCATCCGATTGTTCGCTCACTTCGTTCGCTCACGTCACTCCTGTGGAACGTCATCGGCCGATGCGGGATACACCACGAGTCTCCCAGACTCTCGGCGCACGCAAACTCGCCCGGGCAGGTTCACCGGTCCCTGGCCGTGCCAATCGGTGACGAGGGCGTCGAGGGCGGCGGTGCGCTCGGCGCTCAGCGGGCCGGCGCCCGCCTGGGTCGCCCACGCGCGCAGGACCCGGGTACGGACCGCCCGCGGCAGTTCAGCGAGCCGCGCCACCTCCCGTTGATCAACAGCGCGAAGTGGCTGCCCGGACGGCCACATCTCGCTGTTGATCACGGCGGCCCACGCGTCGAGAGCCGCCAGGTCGTCGGCCAGCAGCGCAGCGGTCCGGGCCAGCGCCTCAGCGACGCCGCCCTGCAGGACGTCCTCGAGCAGCGGCAGCACCTCGCGGCGCAGCCGGACCCGCTGGAAGGACGGGTCGGCGTTGTGCGGGTCGTCCCACGGCTCCAGGTCGAGGGCGGCACACGCGGCCTCGGTGGTCGCCCGGCGCAGGCCGAGGAACGGACGCAGGTAGATCCCGTCGGACGAGGCCATCCCGGCGATCGACCGGGGCCCCGAGCCGCGGCCGAGGCCGAGCAGCACGGTCTCGGCCTGGTCGTCGAGGGTGTGGGCCAGGAGCACGCGGGCGTCCCAGGCGGTCGCGGCGGCGGCGAGCGCGGCGTAGCGGGCGGTCCGCGCCGCACCTTCCGGACCGCCGGCTTGGGCCACGTCCACCCGGATGGTCTCGACCGGATCCAGGCCGAGTTCATAACCGAACGCGGCGACTCGGGCCGCCTGGGGCGCCGAGCCGTCCTGCAGCCCGTGATCGACGGTCACCAGGCCGGCCGGGATACCAGCGCGGGGCGCCTCGAAGGCGGTGGCGGCTGCCAGGGCCAGGGAGTCGGCGCCGCCGGAGCAGGCGACGAGCACCCGGTTGGCGTGGCCCCCCTGCGGCGCGACACGCCGCTCGGAGCGCCGCTGCGGGGCCAAGACAGACCGGACGGCGGAGCGCACGGCGGCCACCGCGGGCGCGGGTCCCATCAGCGCGTGGGTCCCATCAGCGCGCGGGTCCCGTCAGCACGGGGATCAGGCGTGGACGCGGGCGATCCACCGGCCCGGGTCCGCGATCTCGGCCCGCGACGGCAGCGTCTCGACCGACGTCCAGATGGCGTTGAAGTCCTGGACCCCGATCCGATCGACGACGGCGCGGACGAACGCGGAGCCGTCGACGTACTGCCGGGTCTTCGCCTCCATGCCCAGCAGCCGGCGCAGCAGCCGGTCGAGCGGGTTGCCCCCACGCCGGCGGCGGGAGGCGAACCGGTTCTCGATCACCTTCTGGGACGGGATCACCGACGCCGGGATCGCGTTCATGACGTACTCGGCGTGCCCCTCGACCAGGGACATGAAGGCGGTGACCCGCTCGAGCACGGCCCGCTGCTCCGGCGTGGCCAGCACGGACAGGACGCCCGCGCCGCTGCCCTGTCCACGCGCGACCTTCACCAGCTCGGCCACTGCGCCGGACAGCCGGCGGCGCATCTCGGCCGGATCGCTCTCGATCGTCGCCGTGAGCGCGTTGATCTCGTCCAGCATGTGCTGCCGCAGCCACGGGACGGCGGTGAACTGCACCCGGTGGGTCACCTCGTGCAGGCACACCCAGAGCCGGAAGTCGCGGGGGTCGACCTTGAGCTGCCGCTCGACTGCCACCAGGTTCGGCGCGACGAGCAGGAGCTGCCCGCCCGGCCGGTCGAAGAACTCGAATTGCCCGAGCACCTTGCCGGACAGGAAGCCCAGCAGCAAGCCGACCTGGACGCCGGTGACGCGGCCGCCGACGCGCTCGGCGATCTTGCCGACCGGGTTCTCCGCAGTCAGCCGGGCGACGACCGGATCCATGATCGAGCGCATCCCGCCCGCGTTGGCGTCGATCCAGGCCGGCCGGTCGATGACCCGGGTGATCGCGGTGACCTGCGGCTCGTGCAGCCGGGTCAGCTGGCCGACGTGGTCGGCCGCCTCGGCGGTGGCGCGATACAGCTCGGTCACCGCGTCCTCGGCCTCGCGCCGGGAGACACCCGGCGACGGCGGGCTGAGACGCTTGGCGCTGCGCGCCGCCACGTCCCAGTCGATGAGCGATCCCATGAGTTACACGCTACCCACGTTTCGCGGAAGGCTGCGGCTGGAGCACAGGCAACCGAGACGCAACAACCCACGCGATGAGCGCTCGCGCGAAGAGCCCGCCGCGGCGCGAGCGAAGCGAGCTTGCCGTGCGGATCGACGATGCGCCCGAGCGAAGCGAGCGGCGCTTGAGGAGATCCGCCTTCGGCGGATCAGGTCAGCGGCGCTTGAGGAGATCCGCCTTCGGCGGATCAAGTCAGCTACAGCCGCAACTCGCTAGGCGCGTGGCTATGGCGTCGAGGGCGGTCTCGGCTGCGACGGTCGACCGGGTCCGGTCGGCGAGCAGGGCGAAGGCGAGCAGCCGGCCACTGTGGTCGTGCACCGTTCCGGCGAGCGTCGAGACGCCGGTGAGCGTCCCGGTCTTGGCCCGGACGACGCCCGCGGCCAGGCGCTGCGAGCCCTTCACGAAACGGTCGGCGAGGGTGCCCGACCAGCCGGCGACGGGCAGGCTGGTCACCACGGCGTGCAGGTCGGGCCGGGTCGACCCGG
>JAVHVD010000049.1:0-26671 GCA_032160745.1 Pseudonocardiales bacterium | reverse complement strand
GCCTCGTCTTCATGGATCGGGGCGTCGAGATCTACGCGCGACGAGGCTACGGGCGCATCGTCCTGGGCCGCTGGTTGCATCTCGGTGTCGACACCGCCCTGCGCTGCCACGAAGGCACCTTGACGGTGGGGGACAAGAGCGTCCTCGGTCGCGGCGTGTCGATCAACTGTTACCTCGACATCGAGATCGGCGCGGCGACGCTGTTCGCCGACGACATCTACGTGTCGGACTTCGACCACAAGTTCAGCGACCTCGGCATGCCGATCAAGGACCAGGGCATCACGAAGTCGCGGGTGCGGATCGAACCTGACGTATGGATCGGCACGAAGGTGACGGTGGCCCGCGGCGTGGTGATCGGCGAGGGCGCCGTGGTCGGCGCGAACGCCGTCGTCACGCATGACCTCCCGCCGTACTCGGTGTCGGTCGGCGTGCCCGCCCGGGTCATCAAGGACCGCCGCACGCTCTGAGCCCGCGCTCCCGGTGAGTGGCCCCGTTCATCCCCGTCCATCCGGTTGACTGGCGCCTTGTAGGGCGCCAGTCGACGTCGGAGGCGCCAGTCAACCGGATGGGACGGGACGGGCGGCCGGAGCGAACACCGGCTGATCACTCAGCGACGACCGAGCGGTAGACGCCCGCGGTCCGCGTGCCGACCGTCTGCCAGGTGTAGTCGCGGCGGACGATCCGCGCCGCCCGGGCCGCGCTCCGGGCGGCCGTCGCCGGATCGGCCAGCAGGGCGTCGATCGCCTCGGCCAGCGCGTCGGCGTCGCCGGCCGGGAAGGACGCGGCGGCAACCCCTGCGGCCGCGAGGTCGCGCAGCCCGCCCGTGTCGGCCACCACCAGAGCAGTGCCCGCTACCGCCGCCTCCAGCGCCACGATGCCGAAAGGCTCGTACAGCGAGGGAACGACCGCGATGTCGGCGGCACCGAAGAGCGCCGGTAGCTCTGGCTCCGGGACGAAGCCGAGCCATTCGACCGCGCGGACGATCCGCAGCCGCCGGGCCTGGGCGTGCAGCGTTGCCTCGTGCACCCCGGTGCCCGCCAGCGCCAGACGCAGCGTGGGATGCGTGGCGCGAAGCGTACGCACCGCGTGCAGCAGCGTCTGCACGCCCTTCTCGTGGACGAGTCGCCCAGCGAAGACGAGCAGCGGGCCGTCGCCACCGATCCGAGACCGCGCTGACGACTTCGCTCGCGCCGGCGCCGTCCACCGCGTCGCCTCGATGCCGTTGGGCACGATGCTCAGCTTGGCGATCGGCAGTTCGTAGAGCGTCGCAGCCTCGTCGCGCATCGTGGTCGAGCAGGTGATCACGGCCGCCGCCCGCTGCGCCAGCCATCGCTCCAACGAGTGGATCGCGAGGTTGAGCGGACGGGGCAGCCAGCCGTGGTGCCGCCCCGCTTCGCTCGCGTGCAGTGTCGCGACCAGGGGTGCCCCAACCGACTCCGACACCGTGATCGCCGTCTGCGCCACCAGCCAGTCGTGCGCGTGCACGACCTCGGGGCGCCAGCGCTTGACCACCGGCAATGCCGCGCGGAGCAGCGCGTGCTCGGCCACCTGCGACCATGCCAGCAACGACTCAGTCGTGAAGTCGATCGCGATCGGGTCGACTGCCGCGCGGATGATCCGGACGCCGTCGCGGGTCTCCGTACCACCCACTGGCGCCGCGCCGCGGGTGACCACTCGCACGTCGTGCCCCTCGGCCACCAATTCCCGCGCCAGCGCCTCGACGTGCCGACCGAGGCCGCCGACCACCAGCGGTGGGTACTCCCACGACAGCATGAGCACCCGCACGGCGTCGCACACTAGCCCCCGGCCGCTGGGCACTACTCTTTCGGATGTGTCCGCTCCCCGCCTCGGCTTCCTCCGGGCCCTGATCGGGGGAGCGGTGCTCGTTCTCGCCGGCGTCGCGTGTTGGGCGATGTACGCGGTGCAGGCCGGGCGCGAGCGACACGCGTACGCGCACGGTGGCCCGCCGCAGCAGTTCGTCCATCTGGTCTCCGGACACACCTACTGGCTCGCCGTCCCGGGCGGCGTCCAGCACCTCGCCGAGGTCGGCGTTCAGGTCTCGGCGCTGCAGTGCACCGCCGCGGCCGCCGGGCAGGCACCCGGGGCGCTGTCGGTCACGCCGCAGCAGCGCGACAGCAAGGCCATCGATCAGATCGCGTCCTTCGTCTCCGGCCTCACCGGGAACGTCCACGTCGAGTGCGACGGCCTCGGCGCCGTCTACGTCGACGGCGGTGACGACGGCTATGACTGGTCGGGACTGTGGCTGGTACTCACCTCCGTCGCGCTCGTCGTCGGGATCCCGTTGACGCTGTCCGGGCGGCGCATGCTGCCGCATTCCGCTCCGCGTCAGGACGAGGACGACGACGACCTCGAACCGTCCGCACTCTTCGGTTCGGACGACCGCTAGCGCGAGGCCGGATCCACCCAGCCGCCGAAGGCCTGCTCGAGCTGCAGCGCGACCGCGATGCCGACGTGGTCCGCCCCCGGCTGGGCGACGACCTGTACGCCCAATGGCAGCCCCTTGTCGGTCAGCCCGAGCGGCACCTGGGTGGTCGGCAGGCCGTAGAGGTTGAAGATCGCGGTGTTGGTGGCGAGCCAGGGCTGGCCGATGGTGTGTCGGTGCTTCGGCACCAGGCGCGGAAACGGCGGGTACAGCAGGACGCCGTCACCGATCGTCTCGAGGAGCGTGTCGGTTGCTCGCTGGGCGGAGTCGACCAGTCGCCGGGCGGCCCGGGTGCGCACTGTCCGCGCCGGCGCCGACTCGACGACCTTGAGCAGCGCGGCCGGGCCGCGCACCACCAGCGGCGCCCGTTTGCCGTCCTCCTCGCCCGGCCGGGTGGAGGCGGTGATGCCCTCCCACGAGGTGAGCAGGTCGATCTCTGCGGATGCGGTGGCCAGGAATTGGGCCAGCGCCCAACGCAGCTCCTTCATCGGCGCCTCGCGTACGACGGCTCCGCGGGCGCCCAACGCCCGTGCTGCGCCGTCGATCGCGCGGCGCAGCACGGGCCGCAGCGGCCGGGTCGACGAATGCGTGGAGACGACGACGGGCAGCCCGGTGATGTCGACATCGGACGGCTCGCCGAGCGGTTGCTCTTCGGTGTACGGATCCTCGCCGTCCGGTCCGGCGATGAGGCGAAGCACCGGCATCAGGTCCTCTGCCCGGCGGGCGAGCGGTGCCGGGGACAGGCGTCGCCTGAGCTCGCCGTCCGGCATCGGGAAGTGCCCGGTGAGTGGAACGAGGCCGGGAGACGGCAAGTGGCCGAAGACGCCGTTGAAGAACGCGGGGATGCGGACCGAGCCGCCCAGGTCGGAGCCGAGCGCGATCGGGGCGCCCCCCGAGCCGACGATGGCGCCGTCGCCACCGGACGAGCCGCCGGCCGTCCGGCTGGCGTCGTAGGCGCACGAGACGCGTCCGTAGAGCGGGTTGTTCGACTCGATCCAGATCAGGAATCCGCAGGTGTTGCCGAGGCCGAGGACGATCGCGCCCGCGCCGCGCAGTCGGGCGACGACGGGGGCGTCGGCCACCTCGCGGAACTTGCGCCGGTGCGCGTAGCCACCGGTGTGCGGCATGCCCTCGACCGCCAGCATTTCCTTGATCGTCGCCGGGACGCCGTGCAGGGGCGGCAGGTTGCGCTCGCCGGCCTGCACTCGCGCGTCGGCCGCGGCCGCCTCCTCCCGAGCGAGGTCGAAGCGCTCGACGGCCAGTGCGTTGAGGTCCTTGATGCGATCGAGCACCGCGATGTGCGCCTCGACGACCTCGGCCGACGTCGTCTCGCCGTTGCGGATCGCGGCGGCCAGCGCGGTTGCCGACAGGTGTGTCAGCTCGGTCATGACCTCGGCCGGCGCGCCAGGACGACCAGGTCGAGCGACTCGTCGACCGCCCGCTCGGCTGCGTCCGCGACGACGAAGTCGTCCGCGGTGACGGAGGTGACGTCGGCCCGCAGCCGCTCCGTCCACTCGTCCGGCGAAACGGCCAGCTGGGCGTCGACGAACGATCCGCCGTGCTTCTGGTCGAAGCCGGCCACGCGCTTTCCGGCATGCAGGCCGAACACCGTCTCGATCGCGAAGCCGCAGCGCTCGAGCAGTTCGACCAGTTCGGCGGCAGTGAACTCGACCGTGTGAAAGGGGTTCACCGGCTTGTCGAGACCGGGGGAGAACGTGAGGCGGTTGGGGGTGCTGACGCAGAGCAAGCCGCCTGGGCGCAGTACCCGCAGGCACTCACGGACGAACTCCGGATGGTTCCAGACGTGCTCGATCACCTGCAGGGTGGCGACGACGTCGACCGATCCGCTCGGCGCGGGGAGGGCGGCGAGATTGGCGCGGACGAAGTGGGCCTGCGGGTAGGTGGCGGACGCGTGTGCCGTCGCGAGCGCGTCGTAGTCGACCCCCAGCACCCTGGCGGCCGCAGACGCCAGCCGCGCGGTGCCGTAGCCCTCACCACAGCCGACCTCGAGGACGCGCTTGCCTGTGACGAGCGGCAGCGCGAACCGGTAGACGATCTCGTGCCGCCGGAACCAGTAGTTCTCTTCGGCGACCCCGGGAACGGTGCGTTCACCGGTGAGCGGCAGAGCCCCCGGCTCAACCGGCAAAGCAACGTCCATGCGCATTCCTCCGTGTGCGGGACGGTTGACCGCAGCGCCCGGTTCATCGGCGAACGTGGGCAGCATCCCACGTCGACCGCGCCGTCGGCGCGGCGTATCAACCCGGACCGGGGTCAGCTCCTGACAGGCAAACCTTCTACGTGAGGAGCAATCATGCACTCCACCATCACTCTCGCTATCGCCGACGGGCACCGGCTGGACCTCCTCGCGCAGGCCGAGCGCGCGCGCCTCGTGCGCACCGCACGGTCGACGTCGAGCAGCCGTCGCCGGCTCACTGCGCGCGGCATGGGGCCGAGCCGTCCGATCCTGTCGTCCTGGTTCGCCATGGTCATCCGCGGACGGGGCGGCCCGGCACCTGCTACGTGACCAGGACGGGGATCGCCAGAGCTGTCGCTCGATTCACGCGCCGCCAACGGTGACGACGGCATCAGTGATGAAGCCCGCCAGCAGTCCGATGAGCAACCCGTAGGCGACCAGATCAGCGCGCTTGGCCCGACCGGCGATGCCGAGTAGCTGGGCCACCACGTAGGTGATCGATCCGGCGGCCAGCGTGAGAAAGACCACGCTGACCGGCCGGGAGGTGAAGTTGTGCCCGACCGCGGTACCGATGAAGGTGGGTCCGCCGCCGATCGCGGCCATGCCGAGCAGGAATCCCCAGCTGGGTCGGCGGTCGACGCCGTCGATGTCCTTCTCCGCGGCCAGGGGGGCGACGATGCCGAATCCCTCGGTCGCGTTGTGCAGGGCGAACCCGATGACGAGGACCGTCGCCAACGCGACCTCGCTGCTGGCGGCGGCCTGACCGATCGCCAGGCCCTCGGCGAAGTTGTGCAGCCCGATGCCGACCGCGATCATCAGCGCCATCCGCCGGGCCGGTGACCACGCCGCAACGCCGCTACGCCGGGCCGGCCGCTCGCTGACCGCCATGGCGCCAGGCCCACCGATGCCGGACTCGCGCGACTTGCGGGCCATGTACCGGTCGTAGCCGACCAGGCCGAGCAGCCCCACCGCCAACCCGCCGGCGAACAACGCGCCGTACCCGAAGACCGGGCCCAGGCCCGCGTCCTCGTCGTGCACCGCGGACAGGGCGGCGTCGAGGGGCTCCCACGCAGCGGCGAGCACGTCCCACAGGAGGAAGAGCAACACACCGACGGCCGTGGCATTCAGGAAGACCCGCAGGTTCGGCGACGGCCGCTGCAACCGCCCGAGCGGCAAGCCCAGAACGATGGTGGCGCCGGCGATGAATCCCAGCAGCAACGTCGTCGACAGGTCCACGGCGCGTCTCCTCAAGATAGGTTAGCCTGACCTTACTTGGACAGCCGGGGCGGGCCAAACCTTGGGACGGGTCGCTTAGCAGACACCTACCTGCGATTCCCGGGTCCGCGACATCCACACGATGCTGATCGGTTGCCCGCTAGCCAAGTATCGCTGACCACGTATCGCTAACCACGTATGACGTAGTTGCCGGCGCGGTCGCACGTGAAGGTCGTCCAACCGTGCCCGTCCGGCGCGAGCCGTGCCGGTGCGCCGTCAACGGACTGCGCGGAGAGGAACCGCGACCAGCGGATGCGCAGCCCGAACGTGCCGGCGCGCGGCGACGACACCAGCAGGCTGGCCTGTTCCGCGTCCAGCACCCGGGTCGGGGGAGCCATGATCGGACGGGCCGCGCCCACGCGAAAGAGCCGCCAATGCGCGTCCGACCAGATCTCGGTGAGGTAGGGCAGCTTTCCCGGCCGGACAAGGCTGTCCTCGGGTCCGTGGGCGAGCGTCGTGCGGTCGATCACCACATAGCCCACCGCGTTGTCGTCCAGCCATGTCTTGTAGCTCGTCGCGTTCAACGAAGGCGATTTCAGCACGCCGTTCAGACTGTTGTCCGATTGCGTCTCGTAGCCGCGCGCCAGCGACGCGTGGCCGAGGAGCGCGTACGCCGCGGCATGGGTGCCGTCTGGTACGACCTCCACCCGGTACTCGGCGAGGTTCGGGATCCGATCGAGTTCGGCGACCAGGTTGGTGAAGTACGAGGCGTTCGACATCGGCTGGGCCGCGACGAAAAGATCGTGCGCCGAGCCGACGATTCCGAAGAGCAACGCCGAGGCGCCGGCCAGGACGGTGATTGCCGGCCGAGCCCGGGCTGTCGCGGCGACGGCTACGGGAAGGCAGATCCAGGCGAATCGCCCGAAGTTCGAACCCATCCCGTTCGGCACGATGGCGAGCAGCGGACAGGCGATCAGCGAGATGATGACCACGGTTCGCACGTACGGATCGGGACGCAGCACGAGCATCAACGCGATGGCGGCAGCAGCGAATATGGCCTGGTTCGCCGGGTAACCTTCCGGTCCGGGCATGCCGAAGTAGCCGGCCATCGCGATCAGCGGGACGCCCGTTCCAACGACCGCCGACGTCGCGGTCCTACGGAATCTGGGCAGATGCACCAGCACCCCGGCCAACCCGAGGATCAGGAACGCACCGGACACCGGCGAGACCAGGGCGGTGGCGACTCCGGCCAGAGCCGCCGCACCGGGACGGCGCGCTCGAACGCAGAGCAGCGCCACGATCATCACCGCAGTACCGACGGCGAATGGCACCCGGCCACTCCACAGGCTGAACGCGGTGCCGACCGCCGCGAGCCAGGTGGCGACGGTCGGATGCCGACTGCCGCGCACAAGTCGGTGGCACAAGAGCGTGATCGCAATGGTCGCCGCGGCGCCGACCACACCGACGTTGGCGACGCGGGACAGGTAGGGCGCCAGTACCGAGTAGCTACCGGGGACGGTGCCACCGAACCACGAGAACCAGTAGGTCAGGCCGACCCCGTGCGCCGCCGCGGACTCGCGAGCTCGCGCCGCCCAGAGATCGCCAACCGGAGGCTGGATCAGCAGGAATCCGGCCGACGCCAGGAGCGTGAACACCGGCGCCAGCCGCGCAATATCAGCGGGGCTCCGCCGCCCCGTCCGCTCAATGGCGCCCATCGTCTAGAGCGCTCCGGTCCGGTACAGCCGCCGCGTGGCGAGAATGCCGACCGCGGCCGGCAGCCAGAAGGTGACAACCCGGAAGGCCAGCACGTCGGCCAGCGCGTGTGCGGCCGGTACCTGAGCGCTGACGAGCAGCGCGGTCATGGCGGTCTCCGTCGCCCCGATGCCCGCCGGTACCGGTACGGCTCCGGCCGCCGCGGCACCGATCATGTAGGCAATCACGAGCCCGCCCACTGACAGGTGCGGCTGCGGACCGGGCAGCACCGCGCAGCTGGCGGCGAAGGCGAAGCCGAGGGCGACCGTCGTACCGGCCGATGCCGTCATCAGGATCACGAGGGACCGAGGTCGCCGCCGCAGCTCGACGAGAGGTCGGCAGAACCGCTGCAGCCGCCCGCTGCGATCCGCCCGGGCGCGACGGCGAAGAAGCACCGCGGTCGCCGTGCCCCCGGCGATCACCGCCGCGGCCGCGAACCATGGCGTTGTGAACCTGGTTAGCAATCCTCCGACGTGGTGCAACAGCGTCGCCACTTCGGCGCCGCCGCCGCTCAGCCCGAACCACCCACCGACGGACGCCAGGAGGATCAGCACGATCAAGTCGGCGAGCGCGCCGAATGTGCTCAGCGTGAACGCCGCGCCCAGCGCGCCGGACAGCTCGAATCCCGCGCGACGCGTCAGGTAGCGAGCAAGCACCGCCGATCCACCCAGGCCCGCCGGCGTAAGTCGATTCGCGGTGGCGGCCGACAGCTGGACGAGGATCGTCTCCCGCATTGGCGTGCGCACCCCGGCCGCGGCCCGCATCGCAACAGCCGCAGCAAGGTAGTGGACGGCAGCGAGGGCCGCGATCACGGCCGCCACGGGCCAACGGATGGCCGTGAGGAGCTGGGCTGTTGACCCGGGAAGCTCGCCCGCGTCGCCACGGGCGTCGGCTCCGGTCACCAACAACGCGATGGCGGCGGCGGCGAGGAGGACGCACAGGCCCGCCACGACAGCGATCGGTCGGGCGTACCGGTGCTCGGCCGCCCCGCCGACCGCAGTCGACGGTACAGAGGTCATGAGCCAGGGTGACTCGGGCCGGCTGAACCTAACCTGACCGCCCCTGTTTTGCCGGATCTCGCCGGTTCAACCGGCCGGAAGGGTGAGCACGAAGGTGGTCACCGGCGCTTCGGTGCCGACGGCAAGGTCACCGTCCGCGGCGCGGGCGAGGCGGCGAGCGAGAGCCAGTCCCAGTCCGGCCCCGACGTGCTCGTCACTGGAGACGGTGAAGCCGGGCTCGAACACCTGATCAGCCAGCTCGTCCGGCAGTCGGGGGCCGTCGTTGCTGACGTGGATCGCGACATCCGCGCCGGACCGGAACGCCTCGAGACGGACTTCGGCCTGCGCATACCTGCGGGCGTTGTCGATCAGGGGCGCAAGGATCCGGGTAACCAGGTCGGAATCGACTCCGACCGTCAGCTCGGTGTCCACGGCGACGACGGCGGGTGGTCGGGTGTCGGATGCGAAAGCTTTCAGGATCGTGTCCAGCTCGGCGTGACCCACGGTCTGCACCAACTCGGTTCGAGCGGCGGCGAGAAGCGTGTCGATGATGCCGTTCATCGACTCGCAGTTCTGGTGCACCGACTCGAGCGCCTCTCGCTGCGGGCCGGTCGAGTCCGTCATCATCAGCTCGACCTCGGTCATCACCCGGGCGAGTGGGGTCCGCAGCTCGTGGGAGAGCTCAGCGGACAGCTGGCGCTCGTGGCGCAGTACAGCCGCCAGCCGGTCGAGCATCTCGTCCAGCGTGCGGGCGAGCGAGCTGAGCTCGGTGTACTGCTGGGTCGAACCGAATCGCTGCGTCGGCGCCGTGACGCTCCAGTCCGCCGCCTGCCGGGTCATCTGCGCGACCGGTCGAAGCGCGCGGGAGGCTGCGAGGCGCAGGACGGGATACGCGCCGGCGAGCAGCAGAACGGCGACCACGACGGAGCCCACGATCGCCGTCCGCTCGGTCTCGTCGTACGGCTCGGTGTCAATGGCGGCCACCACGCTGCCCACCCGCTTGCCGTTCGACTCGATCGGCAACACGTAGAAGCGGCGATCCGCACCGTCGGCGTACTGGGTACCTGATGCGACGACGCGGTCGGCGACGCGCTGGGCGTTGGGCGGCGCCTCGGCCCGGTGGACAGCTCTGGCGCCGGCGTACACCCATATCGTGCTGTCGAGCTCGCTGTCGGTGGCGGACTCGCGAACCCCGATGACCACACCTTGATCGATTCGGACGGTGGCTGACGCGGCTTGTGCCCGGATCTGCACCGCGTCGTCGAGCTGTTGGTGGACCCGGTAGGACAGCACGATGTCGAACCCCGTCGCGAGCAGCAGGAGCCAACCGGCGATGACCGCGAGCGCGAGGACAGACACCCGGCCGCTGAGCGTCCGACGATGGCGACGCCGACGTGACGTCAAGTTCACTCCGGCCGCACGACCTGGTACCCGACGCCTCGTGCCACCTTGAGAACGTGCGGCGCGCCGAGCTCGGTGAGCTTGCGACGAAGTTTGCTGAGGTATTGGTCGAGCGTGTTCTCCGAGACGATGCCACCGGCGGGCCACGCGGCTTCGCGGAGTTGCTGGCGGCGCACGAGTGCCTCGGGTTGCGCGATGAGCCGAGCGAGAAGTCGATACTCGGTCGGAGAGAGTTCGACACGTGCGCCCTGCCATCGCACGCCGTGGCTGACCGGGTCCATCGTCAGCCGATCGGAATCCTCGTCCGGTGCACGCTGCACCCGGCGTCGGAGCACGGCGTTGAGCCGGGCCACCAATTCCACGAATGCGAACGGTTTGACCAGGTAGTCATCGCCGCCCGACGCGAAGCCGGACAGCCGGTCGGTGACGTCGTGGCGCGCGGTGAGGAAGATGACCGGAGCGTCTACACCGCGTGCGCGTAGTGCCTGACACACGTCGCGCCCATCCGAGTCCGGCAGTCCGATGTCGAGAACGATCGCGTCCGGCTGTGGCTGCACGCTGCACAGGGCGGACGCCCCATCGCTCGCGGTCACCACCTCGAAATCCTGTTCGCGCAGCCCGCGGGCCAGCAACTGGCGCAGGCCGTGGTCGTCCTCGACGACCAGCACCCGATGCGATCCCACGGGTTCAGTATCCCGTCCGGGCGCGCGGCACCTCGCGCAGGACGTACCCGCCGAATCTCGCGATGGCGGGCAACCCCGCGAGGCGTTTCTTGGTCTGTGGGCTGTACCCGGTCGCGGCGCGGATGGTGATCTCTGCGTCGCCCGAGAGTAGGTAGTTCCTAAGATCGCGCTGCCATTTCGCGTTCGCCGCTCGCGCCACCGGCCGCCCGGGCGGCGGGGCATCGACGTCGTAGGTTCGTCCGCTCACGTCGACCCAGTTCGGGCACCCGGCGGCGAGGCCGCGGCTCAGGACGTTGAGCTCGATGAGCGCCAACGGCGAGTCGGCCATCACGCACCGGGCTTGCGCGACCCCACGGGCGACGGCCGGGGTGGGGAAGGGTTGGACTATCCGGATCGGTCGACTGAGCATTGCTGTGGCGGTCAGCGCTGCCACGAGTGTCACCGCCACCGCCGCGGTCGCTTCTCCGAACCGGCCGATTCCCTGAGGCGCTTTCACGCGGTGTGTCGCGGCGGCCACGACGAGCGCGGCGGCCGCTGCCAGGTACCCCGAGTAGTAGGAGAAGTAGATGGGGGCGAGCAGTAATACGACCAGTTGGGACACCGCGACCAGAACGAACAGCCGACCCGTCGTCACCCGCCACGCCGCGGCGCCGAGCACCACCGCCACCACTGTCCCCGCGAGCAGAGCCGCCGCAATGACGGTCGTGGGCACCCCCGCCAGCGCGCTGCGCAGCGATGACAACTCCTCGAGGCGGACCAGGGGTGACGTGTTGCTCGCGTTACGGCCGAGCTGGTCGCTGACGACCATGCGCCACATGGCGTGCGGAGCGGCCAGGAAGAACGGCCCGTCGACGAGCAGGACCGCCCCGAGCACTCCGCCGACCAGTGGAACGACGCGCCGACGTGCGTCCGCCGACCGAAGCTGCCAGGCCAGGACGACGAGCACCGGAACGATCCACCACATCTTGACGCTCACCGCGAGACCGAGCGCGGCGCCGGCCAGCACGAGCGTGCGCCGTGCGGATCGGCCCGTCGTGGTCAGCGCCAGGACCCCGCACAGGAATGCGAAGCTCCCGAGCGGTTCGAGCCGGGCCGATATCTCGGCCGAGACCGCGCCGTACCAAACCGCGTAGAAGAGGCCGCCCGCCGCGCCCGCGATGAGCGACAGACCCGCTCGCCGTGCGATGGCCACCACCAACGCGGCGTTGAGCGATCCCAGCACGGCGAACGACGCGTTGGCCACGATGAACCCGGTGTGGTCAGTCGTCAATCGCCCGATCACAGCGAAGGGAGTGAGGGCCAGCATCACTCCCGGCGGGTGCAGCAGGGTGAAGTCGCGGTAGGGCAGGCGACCGAAGGTCAGCGCGTCGGCCGCCGTGTAGTAAACCCCTTGGTCGTAGCCGTAGTTGCCGGCTGGGCCGCCCTGACTCGCCAGGACGAGGCCGATGCGCAGGGCGCAGCCAACCGCGAACACGGTCGCCGCAACGACCCGCCACCGCGCTGTCGTCGACATCGCCCGCACCCCACACCTCCGTCCGACTCGCGGACACCAGCGTGTGAGCCGGCTTCTGAACCCAGCCTGACCGCACCGAGACCGCGGCTCAGGACACGTTGCGTGATCGGCTCAGCTGGTGATGTCTCGGGTGGTGAGCCGAGACCACGCCAGGCTGAGGAAGATCGCCGCGTAGGCCAGATGCAGGGCGGTCCAGCTGGTCAGATCCGACCAGCTGATGGAGCTGCGAAGGAGCTCGCCGAAGTCGAGCCAGTGGTGCGTCAGCAGCACCGGATGGATGGCGGAGAGCTGGGGCACCGCATCGAGGAGGGCCGAGAAGACGGCGATGCTGACCGTCGCGGCCATGGCGGCGATCGCGTTCTCGGTGAGGGTCGAAATGAAGAGGCCGCCTGCGGCCAGACCGAAGAGCGCAATCGTCACGTAGACGACGACACCGAAGGTGCGCAGTAATGCGTTGCCGATGCCGACGGTGTCGCCGGAGAGCAGGACGAGCGAGTGCACGCCGAACAGCAGGGCTCCGGTGATCAACCCGATGGCCGCAACGAGCACGACGGCCAGTGCCGTGAAGGTCGCGACCCCGAGAGTCTTGACCGCGAGCAGCCGTCCTCGTGGCACCGGCACCGTCAGCAAGTAGCGCAGCGTTCCCTGGCCGGCCTCGCCGGCGATCGAGTCGCCGGCGATGACGCCGATGACCAGCGGCAGGAAGAAGGGGATGGCGACCGTGATTGCGGTGAAGACCAGGAACAACCCGTTGCCGGTGATCCGCCCGATGAACTGAGGGCCGTCTCCGCCGCCGGGGTCACTGAGCTTGACCGCCACACCGATGAACACCGGGACGACCGCGAGGACGGCCAGGAGGATCCAGTTGCGGCGGCGCGTCAGCAGCAGGCGCATCTCGCCGCGGTACAGGCGTGCGAACGCGCCGCGATATCGCTTCGGTGCGCCGTCCACGAGGGGGATCGAACGCGTGTCAGCGAAGGACATCAAAACCCTCACCGGTGATCGTCACGAACAGCTCCTCGAGGTCGGGGCGGTCGACGTTGAGCCGTCGCAGTCGCACCCCGGCCCGTACCAGAGCGGCCGCGACGTCCTCAACCTCTACCGCAGCGAGTCGCGCGGTGATCGCACCATCCGGCGCCGTCGCAGGCTGGAGGCCGAGCTGTTGCATGACGTGCAGCGCCGGATCGAGGTCGGGGGTCTCGACGCGGATCGTCGGTGCGCCGTCGGCGAGGACGTCCTGCAGTGTGCCCTGCCGCACCAGCTTGCCGCCCGACATCATGCCGACGTGGGTTGCGACCTGCTCGATCTCGCTCAACAGGTGGCTCGACACGAGGACGGTCGTCCCGTCGGTCGCGAGATCGCGGATCAACCGTCGGACTTCGCGAGTGCCCTGCGGATCGAGCCCGTTCGTGGGTTCATCGAGAATGAGCAGGTCGCGGGGCTGCAGGAGCGCGGCCGCCAGCCCGAGCCGTTGCTTCATCCCCAGCGAGTAGTTGCGGTACTTCTTCCCGGCCGCGGCAGTCAGCCCCACCCTTGCCAACGCCGCCTCGATACGCGACATCGACGTCGACGGGTCGGCCGTCGCATCACTGAGATCGAGTCGGCGCAGATTCTGCGCACCGGTGATGTAGGGATGAAAGGCCGGTCCCTCGATCAGCGCGCCGACGCGCGGGAGGACCCGGGCCGAGGCCCGGGGCATTCGCTGACCGAGCAGCTCGACCGTGCCGGCGTCGGCCGCGATCAGTCCCAGCAGCACGCGGATGGTTGTGGTCTTGCCCGAGCCGTTCGGTCCGAGGAAGCCGTAGATCGCGCCGCGCGGCACGATCAGATCAACCGCGTCCACGGCGGTCTGGTCGCCGAAGCGACGCGTCAGTCCGGCCGTGCGTACAGCCACTTCAGAGGACTCGTCCGGCGCGTGGACCGGTCGCACATCCGGCTCACTCAGCTCCACCGCGGCGGATGTGGGCATTGACAATGGAATCGCGAGATCAGTTCGGCGTGGTGGCCGCGAGGTGTTCGAGCGCGGCGGGCTGCACAGCTCCGATGAAGGCGCGCCCGTCGGGCAGGATCACGGCGTTGAGCAGGGCGGTGTGCAGCAGTCGGGCACCCGAATTGCCCACCGGACTCGTCAGATCACGAAGCGTGTTGCCGCC
Source organism: Pseudonocardiales bacterium (assembly GCA_032160745.1). Classification (GTDB taxonomy): domain Bacteria; phylum Actinomycetota; class Actinomycetes; order Mycobacteriales; family Jatrophihabitantaceae; genus Jatrophihabitans. Next base: position 12,319 of record JAVHVD010000049.1, on the reverse strand, counting down.
CAGCGCGGCATCGATGCCCTTGGACCCTGCGGGCACCTCGACGACCGACGTCCAGTCCTGGCCGAGAACCTTGGGCGCTGCGGAGCCGCCGCGCACGGAGCTGTCGGGTCGGCCGGCGTGGGATCTGCCATGGCCCTCGCCGTGCGTGCCGCTCAGCCCGAACGGATCCTGGGACACGGTGGCACCGGCCGGCGGGTGGAAGTTGAAGATCGCTGCGGACGGCGTGGAGAAGGAGATCTTGGTGAAACCGGTTCGGAACGCCGGCGCCGAGCCACTTCCGTATACGGCGACCTGGAGCGGCACGAACTTGGCCGCGTCGATCGCGATCGTCACCTTCTGCACGGTCGAGCCGGCATCCCGCGGCCGGAGGACCAATGTGTACGCGGCGCGGTTCGCGACCATCTGCGACGACTCGACGCTGACCGCGGTGCCCGGCTGAATGGCCTTCAGCGCCCGAGCCGCCAGAGCGGCGGGGGTCGCGTCGGCGGCGGAAGGTACTTCGGCGGCCGGCTTGTCCTTGGCGATCGTCGAGTGCGTCACCGTGTGGGTGTCCGATGTGTAGGTCCAGAGGTCCGCACCGTTGTGGACGACATCGGCCTCGGACAGCTCACCCAAGAGCGCCACCCGCTGCTTGTCGGGACCGTCGACCCACACGCGCGCCGAATGCGTGCCGGAGACGAACGTCTGCCAGGACAGAGACGCGCTCGAATGGCCGCCGGGAAGGCTCGGAAGGCCGAGATTGGCCGACTCCTGAATCGTCCCGGACAGTGTCGTGTCACTGCTACCCAACGCCGCGGCGATCAACTGCGCCGCCGTGCGCGACGGCAGGTTCGGGGTCGCCCCCGACGCGGACCCGTTGTTCACCACAGCCGCGGCTACTACTGCGCCCGCGATGGCGACAGGTACTGCCCACGCCACGCGACGCCTCGTGCGGTCGGGGTTCGAATCAGTGTGCGACAAGCGAGCCATGCATCGATAGTGCGCCTGCGGGCCTGAGAAGGCACGGGCCGGAGGCAGGCTTACAGGTTCGGTTCAGGACGTTCGGTCAGGCCCTGCGGCGGTGGTCGAGCGTCGTCGCGATCCTACGGGCGGGTCCGGTGCACCACGTATCCGCCGGCGCGGGCTTGGACGGGTAGCCGGCGGATCAGCCGGGCGGTCGCCGGGCTGAGGCCAGTCGCACCCCGGATCACGATCACCGCGTCGCCCGACAGCAGGTAGCGCCGCACATCGACCTGCCACTTCGCGTTCTGCAGGCGACCGGTATGCCGGCCGGTCGGAGCATCCGCGTCGTACGTCCGTCCGGTGACGTCGATCCAGTTCGGGCAGCCGGCCGCGAGATCGGAGCTGAGCCGGTTCAGGGCGATGAGGGCCATCGGCGAATCGGCCATCAGACAGTGCACGCCGGTCAGTTGTTTCGCGAGCTCTCGGGCAGGCAGCGGGATGACCTGATTGATCGGCCGAACCAGCAGCGCCACACCCGTCAGCGCCGTGGCCAGCGTGACGGTCAGCCCGGCCGCGACAGTTCCGAGCCGCCCAGCGGATACGGTGCCCCGCGCACTCTGCGCGGCGGCGGCCACGACGAACGACAGCGCGGCCGCCGGGTATCCGGAGTAGAAGGCGAAGTAGGACGGCGACGCCATCAGGACGACGACCTGCGCGGCGGCGATCGCGACGAGCATCCGCCCGGGTCGCCACCGCCATGCCGCCCATCCGACAGCTGCGATGAGGGCCGCTATTGCCGCGAGCGCGACCAACTCGCCGCTCCTCGACAGCTGCGGGAACGCCGCATGGAGCGATGTCAGCCGGTCGAGCCGGTCCAGCGCCTGCGTGTTGGTCGGTCGGTGAAGCTGGTCAGTGACGACCATCCGCCACATGCGGCCCGGCGCCAGGACGAAGAACGGCAGGTTGATCACAGTGATCGCCGCCGCCGCGCCTGCGGCGAGCGGAATGATCCCGCGCCGGGTCGTTGGCGACTCCAGCCGCCAGGCGAGCACCACCAGGAGCGGGACGATCCACCAGACCTTGGTGCTGACGGCGACGCCGAGTGCCGCGCCGGCAAGTACGAGTGGTCGCCGACGGCTCACGTCCTCGGCCGTCAACGCGAACACACCGCAGAGGAAGGCGAACGTGCCGAGTGGTTCCAGCCGGGCCGAGATCTCGGCCGTGACCGCGCCGTACCAAACGGCGTAGAACAGGCCGCCCAGGGCGGCGGCCGCGAGCGACATGCCCATCCGCCGAGCGACGGCCACGATCAACGTCGCATTGAGCGCACCGAGGGCAGCAAACGCGGTATTGGCCACCACGAAGCCCGCGTGATCGGTGGTGAGCCGGCCGAGGACCGCGAACGGGGTCAGGGCGAGCATCTGAACGGGCGGATGCAGCAGAACGAAGTCGCGGTACGGGAGCCGCCCGTGGATGAGGGCGTCAGACGCGGCGTAGTAGACGCCCGGGTCGTAACCGAAATTGCCGAACGCACCGCCCCGGCTGCCCAGCACGGTGCCGATGCGCAGGCCGAAGCCGACGACGAAGACCAGACTGGCCACTGCGCGCCAGCGGCCGCCCGCTGCCAGATGCACCGGTACCCCTCGCGAACCGGACCGACCGGGGCGCCGGACCAAGTACACGATGCCACGTGGTCCCTCGTGCGTGGTCACCGACGGGCGAGTCGGCGATCGGTCAGGTGACCTTCGCGATGACGTTCTCGGCGTAGCGGTTCAGGTGTTCGATCTTCGTCGCGAGCGGCTCGGTGTCCGGTCCGACGATGTAGGGCAGGCGGAAGCCGACGATGACGTCGGTGACGCCGCGGTCCTCGAGACGCTTGATGCCGTCGACCGTGTATGCGTCGAGCGAGATGACATGGATCTCGAACCGCTGATTCTCAAGCCCCTCGCCCTTGCGAACGTCGGCGAGCTTGGTCAGGAGTTCGTCGAGCTCCTCGGGTCGACCCCCGCCGTGCATCCACCCGTCACCACGCACCACGGCCCGCCGCAGTGCCCGGTCGGCATGCCCGCCGACCAGCAAGGGAATCGGCTCGGTCGGCGTCGGGCTGATCTTGATGGCCGGGATGTCGTAGAACTCGCCATGGAACTCGAAGTAGCCGCCCTGTGTCAGGCCGCGGACGATTTCCATGCACTCGTCCATCCGTTGGCCCCGCCTGGCGAACGGCACTCCCATGATCTCGAAGTCCTCGGGCCATGGGCTGATGCCGACACCGAGGGCGAGCCGGTTGTTCGTCAGCGCGGCTACCGAGGCCGCCTGCTTGGCCACGAGCACCGGAGGGCGGACGGGAAGCTTGAGGACGAACGGGGTGAACCGCAGAGTCGACGTGACTGCGCCCATCGCCGCGCAGAGCACGAAGGTTTCGATGAAGTCCTTGTCCTCGAGAAACGTGCGGCTGCCGTCAGCGGTATACGGGTACGTGCTGTCGGACTCCTTCGGGTAGGCGAGGCTGTCCGCGACAGTGATGCTCGAGTACCCGGCCGCCTCGGCCGCCTGGGCCAACGGCAGGTAGTAGCTCGCATCGGTCATCGCTTCGGCGTAGGTGAATCGCACGGGCACCGCTCCAATCGAGTCGTGGGCAAGTAGAACGTGTTCTCTTTCCGGGCGCAACACCTAGGCTGCTGGCACCATGGCCCGGCCCGACGACACCCATCCGGAGCTCCCGCTCGACCCCGACGCGGATCCGGAGCGCCCGCTGCACCTAAGGCCCGGCGCAGTCGCGCTCGTGGCGTCCGGCGGGTTCGTCGGCACCCTCGCTCGCTACGGCCTGTCTCGTCTCGACCCGACGCACGTCCGCACCTGGCCGTGGGGAACATTCGTCGCCAACATCCTCGGTGCACTCGTGCTGGGTGTTCTGCTCGAATGGCTTGCTCGTCGGGGCGTGGACGGCGGCTGGCGGCGGCGCGCGCGCCTGCTATTGGGCACCGGATTCTGCGGTGCGCTCACGACGTACAGCGCGCTCGCCGTGGAGACCGACCTGTTGGTGCGCGGGCACCGGCCCGGGCTGGCTGTCGGCTATCTGGCGGCGAGCGTTCTGGCCGGCGTGCTCGCCACCGTGCTCGGCATCCTCGCCGCGGGACGGGCGGGCGCACGGGACGGGCCTGCATCATGACGGCGCTGCTGATCGCCCTCGCCGGTGCGCTCGGTGCGGTCGCCCGTTTCGTCGTCGACGGCGCGGTCCGGCGTCGAGGTCTGGACGAGTTCCCGTGGGCGACGCTGCTGATCAACGTCACCGGGTCGCTACTCCTCGGCGTGGTGACCGGCCTCGTGCTGTTTCGCGGCCGGCCGGACGATCTGCGGCTGGTGCTGGGCACGGGATTCTGCGGTGGCTACACCACGTTCAGCACCGCGACGTTCGAGACCGTGCGGCTCGCGCAGCGTGGAGCGCGCCTCGGTGCGGTGGGCTACACGATCGGGACGGTCGTGTTGACCGTCGGGGCGGGCGCGCTCGGGCTCGTCGCCGTGCGGTGACGATGGTCAGCCGGTCAGCCCGAACCGTTCGCGCTCCTCGGCGGGTACGAGGTCGCGGTACTCCGCGTGCTTACCGATGAACTGGTTGACGAACGGGCAGTACGGGATGACCTCCCATCCGCGGTCTCGGGCGTCGTCCAGAGCACCGCGGATGAGCTGCGACGCCAAACCGCGCCCTTCGAACTCGTCGTCGATCTGCGTGTGCAGGAAGTCGGCCCGCTGACCCTCGAGCGCGTACTGGGTGAAGCCCGCGACCGTCCCGTCGACAGAGATCTCGTAACGCGACTCGTCGGTGTTCGCGCGCACCTGCACGTCGTTCTCGGTCATCTCGTCAGCGTACGAGCCGGTGCCCGGTAGGACGCGTCCGCTTCGTAGGGTGGGCGGATGCTGCTGGTGGCGCATCGCACGCCGCGTTCGCGCGCGGCCTGCGAACTGCTCGCCGCGGCCGGCGCTCAGCTCTTCGAGGCCGACGTCCAGGTCGACGACCGGGACCGGATCGTGGTCTCGCATTATCTGCCGTGGGGCCACTGGGCAGTGCAACGCGACAACTGGCGATTCCGCTGGCATACGTTCGCGGCGCGCGACCCGAAGCTGGACGACGTCGTCGCGCTCGTCCCGCATGGTTGCCGGATCTCGGTCGACATGAAGGAGAAGTCCACCGAGCGCCGCGCACGGCTGATCGACGCCCTTATCGCGGGACTGCCGGATCGGAGCCGGTTCGTGGTCTGCGGCGGCCGTGCTCCTGATCTCGAACGACTGCGCGACGCCGGGTTTCCCACTTGGCGAAGCGCCGGAACGCCGGCCGAGCTGCGCGAACTGCTCGACCAGGGCCGGCTCGCCGACGATGCAGTGAGCATCCGGCACTCGATGCTCACGCCGGACGTCGTGGCGCGACTGCACGAGCAGATTTCGACAGTGGTGGCCTGGACCGTGAACGACCTGCGCCGTGCGCGGCAATTGCGCGAATTCGGAGTGGACGGAGTCACCACCGATCGTGCCGCCGTGCTGGGCGTACTTGCCCATTAGCTAACCGAGGTTTCACGTGCTTGATCGAGACTGGCATTTGGCCAAAAATCGCCGGGAATAATCGGCGCTCAGCGATATTGTGCCTACCGTGATGCTCTCCACTCTCATGCGCTCGGGGCGTGTGTCCAGTGGCGTGCGAGCAGGTCTTGGCGCAGCGCACCGGCGCTTGCTCCAGCTGGCCCGGGGCGGGAGCTGGTGGCGCGAGCTCGCGCTCATCGGTGTGCTGTACCTCGGGTATGAGCTCAGCCGTGGATTCGGGGACATCGACGTCGGCGCGGCGGCGAAGAACGGCCGGGAGATCTTGCATCTCGAGCAGATGTGGCATCTCGCACCAGAACGTGTGCTGAATGAAGCACTTGCGCACGCAACATTCTTCGCGGTGCTTGCGTCGTATTTCTATTCGTTGATGCACTATTTGGTCACGCCCGCAGTGCTCATCTGGATGTATCGCAAGCACCGCAAGGCCTACGGTCCGGCGCGTACCGCGCTGGCGTTCAGCACCGGCTTCGGCCTGATCGGATACATCTTCCTGCCGACTGCTCCGCCGCGGATGCTGGAGGACACCGGTCTGCGGGACACGCTGGCCGACACGCAGAACTGGGGCTGGTGGGGTGGCGAGGGCAGCGTGCCGCGCGGGTTGGGCGCATTGACCAATCAGTTCGCCGCAATGCCGTCCCTGCACGTCGGCTGGGCGATCTGGTGTGGCGTCTTGATCGCGATCTACGCCGAGCGGCGTTGGGTGAAGATCCTCGGGATCGCCTACCCAATCGCCACAACCGTCGTGGTCATGGCCACCGGCAACCACTACCTGCTCGATGCGGTGGCCGGCGGCGTCACGATGGCCGCGGGTGCGCTGCTCGCCGCCGCGCTGCCCAAGCGGGCCCAGAACGGATCACCGGAAAGCGGCCCGGCACGCGCGGCCGTTCCCGCCGGCGACGACCGGACACCGTCCGCCAGCGCGGTTGAGCTCACCGGCGAGGCGACCGATCTGCGCCGCTTCCCGCAGCATCAGGTTCCGCACGCGGACGCGACGGCTCAACTCTGCAGACCCGGCCGCTAGCCGCCCTCGCCTCTGGCACTCACAGGCGCGGGATGCAAGCGTCCGGGTGCGGACGCGGTGGACGAAGCCGGACACTTGCCGCGAATCGGTTGACCATGGACACCGGTCGACATAGCTTGTGCACAGCTGCGGAATCGGGCAGCCAGGCAGAGCTAGGAGCCGCAGATGCGCGCACTTCGTCGACCTCGGCCGATCCAATGGTGGCTGCTACTCGTGGGCCTCGTGGCCGTGGCCGCCCTGGTCGTGGGGATGGCGAACTCGATCGGCTCGTCCCGTCCGAAGGGTCATTCGGAACAGGCCCGTGCCCACGAGTCGGAACCGGGCGGGCACGAGTCTGAAGCAGGTGAGGAGGACGGCGGCCCCGCGACGCCGGCCGAGTACCTCACCCGGAAGTTCACCTCGGGGGCCGACGTCACGGTTGCCCAGATTCGCCAGGCGCAGGCTCAGGCGAAGGCGCTGCGGGAGAACGGGGAGAGCTGGCACCTGGTCGGCCCGTCGAACATCGGTGGCCGCCTGGTCGACCTCGTCGTCGATCCGCGGCACAGCGACACGATCTACGCCGCCGCGGCCGGCGGCGGCGTCTGGAAGAGTACGGACGCCGGTCAGACGTTCGCGTCGGCGTGGCCGTCGACCCTCACCCAGACACTGGGCGCGCTGGCCATCGGTCCGGACGGCACGCTGTGGGCCGGCACCGGCGAGGCCAACCCGTCCGGCGGCGGTCTCACCTTCTTCGGCAATGGCGTGTACCGCTCGACCGACGGCGGGCGAACCTGGCTGAACTGGGGACTGACGGACAGCGGCGCCATTGGCAAGATCGTCGTCGACCCCACCGACCCGAACCGCGTGTACGTCGCGGCGGCCGGCAATCTTTCCGGGACGGCGGGGGAGCGAGGCATCTACCGCCTCGACGCCGCCGGCACGGGCTGGGACCTCGTGCTGCCCACCCCCAACAACACGACCGGCGGCGTCGACCTGGCGCTGAACCCCGCCGACACCAGTCGCGTGTATGCGGTCCTCTGGGACCACCAGCGCAACAACGGCGCGCGGGTGTACGGCGGGGTCGGCTCCGGCCTGTTCCGATCGGACAACGGCGGCACCTCCTGGACGCGATTGCAGAACGTCACGGGGACCGCGTCAACGGACGCGGCCGGAACCGGTCTCACCAGCGACCAGAGTCTCGGCCGAATCGGCGTGGCTGTTGCGCCGAATGCGCCGGATCGGGTGTACGTCGTCTCCGGCACGCAGTACGGACTCGACAAGGGTTTCTACGTCTCCAACGACGGCGGCGACTCCTTCACCCCGGGCGGCCGCGCGGGCGGCAACAGCGGGTACGAGTGGTGGTTCGGGCGGTTGTGGGTTGATCCCGCCGACAAGAACCACCTGTTCAACGCCGACGTCAACTTGCGGGAATCGTCCGACGGCGGAGCGACGTGGCGGACATCGAGCGGCCCGCACGCCGATCAGCACATCATGGCGTGGGACCCCGACGTGGCGAACCGCGTGTACCTGGGCAACGACGGCGGGGTGTATCGATCAGACGCCAACGGCGCGACCCGGACGTGGATACACGCCACGTACGAGCCGTTCAACCAGTCCTATCACCTGGCCGTCGCCGCGGACGATCCGACGCGTCTCGCGACCGGCCTGCAGGACAACGGGAGCGTCCGTACCTGGACGGCGACGGCAGACCCGACCGACCTCACCCAGTGGAACGCCTTCGGCGGCGGTGATGGTCACGAAGTGCTGATCGACTACACCGACCACAACATCTTCTACGAGTGCTCGCAGGTCGGCGTGTGCACCCGCCACGAGGATGTCGGCGGAACGACGAAAGCGTTCCGGTTCGGCCAACGCCACTCGACCCGGATCACCACTGACGCCCCCATCGTCCTCGATCCGACCGACCCGAACGTCGTGTACTTCGGCGGCAACGTGCTCGACCGGTCGACCGACCGAGGCGCGACGTTCACCCAGATCAGCCCGCCCGGTGACTTCCTGACCGGACCCGTCCCACCGGACGAGGACGACAAGGGTCCGTTCTACGCCAACGAGTACGCAACCATCACGTGGATCGCGCCGGCGAAGACCGATCCGAACACGATCTATCTCGGAACCGACACGGGCCGGCTCTGGAAGACCACCGATCTGGGCGCGCACTGGACCGAGTTCGTGGGCAAGGGGTTGCCGACGCGATGGGTCAACTCGATCGTGGTCGACCCGAGCGACGCGGCCCATGTCTACGTCGCGTACTCGGGCTACCGCGAGGGGGATCTGGCGGCCAACGTCTGGGAGACGAAGAACGGCGGATCGAGCTGGACCAACGTCAGCGGGAAGTTGCCCAACGCGCCGGTGGAGATGCTGGCCTACGACACCACCCGCGGGGACCTCTACGCCGCTACCGATCTCGGCGTCTTCATGGACAAGAACGGCAAGAAGAACTGGGTTCGCGTCGGTCGCAACCTGCCGGAGACTCCCGTGCTCGACATCAAGATCACCGGCGATGGTCAGACGCTGTACGCCGCGACCTTCGGCCGCAGCGTGTGGGCGGTGCCGCTGGGTCGCTGAGTCCTCGGGTGCGAGGTCAACGGCCGAGCTGAGGCGCTCGGCCGTCCCACGTCGCGAGCGGCTCGCTGCGCCACTTCCACTTGCGCTGGAACGGCCGGCCCGGGAGCTCTATCCGGCCGTTGGCCCACAGCAGCGTCCGCCACGGGTCGCCGTCGGACTCGTGCCACGGGAACAGCCGAGCCAGTACGCGGGCAGCCAGCGCGCTGTCAGGCGCCAACGAGGTGCCCAGGCCGCGGGCGGCGTCGTCGCCGTGGACCAGCAGTTCGTCACAAGCCATCGCGGCGAACCCGTCCGGATCGGCCGGCCCGAACGGGTGGAAGCCGCGCACGGTCGCTGGGGCGGCGTCAACCGCAGCCGCGCACACGTGCGCCGCTGCCCCCAGGCTGGTGAGGATCTTCGAGTTTTCGGCGTCGGCTCGGACGTTCGTCTCGAACGCGGCGTCGTCCCCCGGACCGCTCCAGACGTCGAGGGCGTACCACGTCGTACTGGTCGCGGCGTGGGCCAGCACCGACGCGACGGTGAATTCGAGATCGGGCACCGCTACCGACCAGTCGCGATCGAGGGCCGGCTCGAGAGCGTCGCGGCAGGTACGCACCGCTGCCAGCACGTCGTCTCCACGCATGGTCGCGACCCTAGGGCAGGGGAGCGGCGGAACGGACGAACGCTTCGGCACCCAGATTCGCCAGCGCGTCGGCCTTCTCGTTGCCCGGGTCGCCCGCATGCCCCTTGACCCACCGCCACTGGATCGAATGAGTCTTCGTCGCTTCGTCGAGCTCTCGCCACAGATCGGCGTTCTTGACCGGCTTCTTGTCGGTCGTCAACCAGTTCCGCGATTTCCAGTTGTGGATCCATTCGGTGATGCCCTTGCGGACGTACTGGCTGTCGGTGAACAGCTCGACCTGGCACGGGAATTTGAGCGCGTCGAGGCCCTTGATCACCGCGGTGAGCTCCATGCGGTTGTTGGTCGTCAGGAGTTCGCCGCCGAAGAGCTCCTTCTGGTGGTCGCCGCTCTGCAGCCACACCCCCCAACCGCCCGGTCCGGGGTTTCCCTTGCAGGCGCCGTCGGTGTAGATCACCACCGGCGGCGCAGGGCGCACGCCGGTGCCGGCAAATCCATCGGCCATGATCGGACCCTATCCGCCGGCCAGCGATGGCAGATTGATCACGATCGCCTCCTGCGTACTGCGGGCGATGACCACGACGGCCTCGGTCTCCGAGTCGTTGTTCTCCTCACGATGCGGCGTGTACGGCGGAACGAAGACGTAGTCCCCGGCCGCGGCACGGATCCGCGTCTCCTCGCCGGTGCGCTCGTCGAGGAAGACGAACTCCGGCGTGCCCCTCACCACATAGATTGCCGTCTCGGCCTCGCCGTGGTGATGGTCGCCGGAGCGCGACGCGGGACCCACGTGGGTTTCTCCCATCCAGAGTCGCTCCGAGCCGACGGAGGCGTTGCTGATAGCCGCGAAGCGTTGCATTCCCGTCGTCTGGGCCGTGTCGGGGTCCAGGGCGGCGGCGCGGACGTGCCGAAGGTTCGGCTGGGCGCTCGGGAGGTCGGGATGAAATGCGTCGGTCATGCTCGTAGCGTGCCCCACGTCCGCTCGTCCTGACACGTGCGGATCCGGCAGCTGCGCGGCGCGGTAGCTTTCCGCCATGCCTTCTGTACTGGTCACCGGTGCCGGACGCGGCATCGGCCGCACGACTGCGTTGCGCTTGGCTGCGGCCGGCTGGGACGTGTACGCCGGTGTCCGACGTGATGAGGACGGCGCTGCGTTGGTTGCCGCGATGCCGGAGCGGGTGCGATCCGTCAAGCTCGATATCACTTCCGCCCCCGACGTCGCGACGCTGACCGAACAGCTGCCCGCGACCTTGAACGCAGTGGTGAACAATGCCGGCATCGCAGTCGGCGGACCGATCGAGGGCTTGCCGGTGGACGAACTGCGCCGGCAGTTCGAAGTGAATGTCTTCGGTCAGGTGGCGGTCACCCAAGCGGTGCTGCCGCGGCTGCGGGCGTCGCGGGGTCGAATCGTCTTCGTCTCGTCCCTCAGCGGCCGGGTCTCGACCCCGATGACCGGCGCATACAACGGATCGAAATTCGCGCTCGAGGGCATTGTCGACGCGCTGCGCATGGAACTGCGGCCGTGGGGCGTCGGGGTGTCGCTCGTCGAGCCCGCGCAGACGGACACCGATATGTGGCGGGACGCCGAGGCGGCGCTCGAGCAGGCGATCGCGACACTCAGCGCGGAGCACCGCGTGATGTACGCGAAGCACATCAAGGGCATGCGCAAGATGATCCCGATCTCGCAGCGCATCGCGTCATCGCCGGATGGCGTCGCCGCGGCGATCGAACGCGCGTTGACCGCACGCCGGCCGCGAGCGCGTTACGTGGTCGGGACCGGTCCGAAGGTTCAGGCGACGCTGAGCGGGCTGACGCCGACGCCCGTTCTCGACGCCGCGCTCCGCAGGCTGACCGGGGTGCCGCGCAAACCCTGATCGCGGTTATTTGCGGCGGATCCTCACTTCTTTCGTGTCCGCCCTTCAGAGCGGAACTTGACGCTCCCAGTGACCGCCAAGCGGGGAGCCGGTCGCGATACGCGTGGACGAGGTCGTCGTCGCGGCGGATGCCGCGGTCGAGTTCGGAGATGACGGTGGGCCAGACGGCGAGGTGATTGGAGACCGCGGATGACGGGCCGTGATCGCCGAGCAACGGATGTTCTGCCACGCGCGGATGCCCTCGATCGACTCGTCCTTGACCGGCGATACGCGGTGATCAGCCTGCGCCGCGCGGGCGGCCTGGTGAGGCTCGATCGGGTCGGATGGAGATGGGCTCGAGCCGGGTTGGGCAGACAGGACAGCATGGAGGCTCTAGCCAGGCTCTTGTGAAGCCTGTCCGGCCCGGCTGGCGCCGCCACCACGGGGCAAGAAACCCTGACCGCCGGACGGCAAGATTTGGAGACAGTCCAACAGGACGTCGGTCAGACCCGAAGTCACGACCGCCAGAGCCCTCCGCTTCCATCCGCTTTTGTCAGACCCCGTCTCTACAATCGGACACATGAGCGAGGCGATGTGGTGGGATCCGGGCGATGAGTTCGCGCCCGACGAGCACCCCGCCTGCTCGGCAGACGAGGTGGCGGCGTGGGCCGCGGCCGCGCCGTTGGGGTCGGGGTTGTTGACGCCGTGGGGTGTGCTCGATCCGGCCGC
>JAVHVD010000048.1:0-14376 GCA_032160745.1 Pseudonocardiales bacterium | reverse complement strand
GAGAAGCCCTCGGCGTCGGTCGGCACGATGAGCATCGACAGGCCGCGGTGTTTGGGCGCTTCGGGATCAGTGCGGCAGGCCAGCCAGACGTAGTCGGCGTACTGGATCAGGCTCGTCCACATCTTCTGGCCGTTGATCACGTAGTCGTCGCCGTCGAGCACCGCGCGAGTACGCAGGGACGCGAGGTCGGTGCCGGCCCCGGGCTCGCTGTAGCCGATGGCGAAGTGCAGCTCCCCAGCCGCGATCTTGGGCAGGAAGAACGCGCGCTGCTCCGGCGTCCCGAAACGCATGATGGTCGGTCCGACGGTGTTGATGGTCAGGAAGGGGACGGGCGCGCCGGCGACGGCGGCCTCGTCGGTGAAGATCAGCTGGTCGAGCGCAGAACCGCCGCGGCCGCCGTACTCCTCCGGCCACCCGAGCGTGAGCCATCCGTCGGCTCCCATCTGCCGGACGATGTCCTTGTAGGTACTGCCATCGCCGTATTCGCCGTCGCCCTGCAGCGCGGCGCGGCGTTCGGGGGTCATGAGCGTGGCGAAGTAGCTGCGGAGCTCGCCGCGCAGCTTTTCGTGCTCGGCGGAGTAGCTGATCTGCATCCGTACCCCCATAGTGCAACGTGTTCTAGTGACACTAGCGCGGCGGATTCGGCGCGTCGAGAGCCGAAAGGTTCAAGGAAAACGGCGACGAAAGCCGCCAACGGTTGTCCGTTCTTAGAACGAGTTCTAGTATGAGCCGGACCACAGCCGGTGGTGCAGCAACTGCTGTGACTACGTGACTCGGAGCACATCCAGTCGTTTGCTCCGGTAGACGTCGCGTGGAATCGGGCGGCACGGACACGGAGGATTGATGGAACTCAAGGTCGACCGGGATCTCTGCGAGGCCAACGCGGTGTGCTGCGGTCTGGCGCCGGACGTCTTCGAGCTCGACGACGACGAGCTTCTCGTCATCCACCAGCCCTTCCCTCCCGACCGGCTCGAGCGCGTGCAGAAAGCCATTGAGCGCTGCCCCAAGAATGCCCTGGAGCTTCTCTCGTGACGCACGCCTCCCAGGGTGGCGACCTGGCCGGAAAGGTCGCGGTCGTCACCGGCGCGGCGGGCGGTCTCGGGCGGGCCGAGGCGCTCGCGCTCGCGCGGGCCGGCGCGGACGTGGTCGTCAACGACCTGGACGCGGGCGACGTCGTCGACGAGATCGAATCGCACGGCGGCAAGGCGTTGTTCGTCGGTGGCGATGTCGCCGAACGCGATACCGCGGACGCCATGGTGGCCGCAGCGACCGAGCACTTCGGCGGGTTGCACATCGTCGTCAACAACGCGGGGTTCACCCGCGACCGGATGCTGTTCAACATGACCGATGACGAGTGGGACGCCGTCATCCGCGTGCATCTGCGCGGTCACTTCCTGCTGTCCCGAAACGCAGCGGCCTACTGGCGCCGGCAGTACAAGGCGAGCGGCGAGCCGGTCTACGCCCGGTTGATCAACACCTCGTCGGAGGCCGGCCTGACCGGCTCCGAGGGGCAGCCCAACTACAGCGCCGCCAAGTCCGGCATCGCCGCGTTCACCGTGTCCACCGCGCGGGCGTTGGCCAAGGTCGGCGTCCGGACCAATGCCATCTGTCCCCGGGCGCGGACCGCGATGACCGCCGCTGTCTTCGGTGAGCGCGCGCCCGACGGCGAGCTCGATCCATTGTCCGTGGAGCATGTCGCCCCGCTGGTGGCCTATCTCGCGTCCCCGGCGGCCGAGCGCATCAACGGCCAGGTCTTCGTCGCCTACGGTGGCATGATCGCCCTGATGGCTCCGCCGACCGTCGAACAGCGGTTCGATCTGGACGCGACCGATCGGACGTGGACCCTCGCCGACCTTGACGCGGCCATCGGCGGCTACTTCGCCGACCGCGAGCCCGGCCGCACGTTTGCGTGCGCGGATGTGCTCTCGCTCTCGTGATGCCGACAAGGAGGCCGAACGTGATCGCTCGTTACCGGCGGTGGAAGCTCCTGGGAGCAGTCGCGTCCTGTGCCGTCCTCGTGGCCTGCGGTTCTCAGGTGTCGCCGAAGGAGTTCGTCGATGCCCAGGGCGGCTTCGGCGGCGGGGCAGCCGTCGGCCCGAGCGGAAGCAATGGGACGGGGATCGTCGCCGGTAACGGCGCCGCCACCGGGACCGCGGCATCCAACGGCGCTGGCGGCGGCACCGGGGGCGGCGGAAGCGGTGGCGGCGGCACCAGCAACGGTGGCGGCGGGACCGCGGGCGGCGGGAGCGGCGGCGGCGGGGGCGGCGGCGGGACCTCGGGCGGTGGCGCAGTGAGCGGCGTCACGGCCGGCAGCTGCGCCGGGTTCAAGAACGGTCCCGGCATGACGAACTCGACGATCACGATCGCGAACTCGGCCGACCTCAGCGGGCCGGTACCAGGGCTGTTCAAGTCCGCGTCGGCGGCGGTCACCGCCTACGTGGCCTACTTCAACTCGACGTCCAGCATCTGCGGACGAAAGCTGAAGGTGCAGGGCCTCGACAGCCAGACGAGTGAGAGCGGCGATCAGCAGGCCGCCACGACCGCCTGCGGCAGCGCGTTCGCGATGGTTGGCTCGATGGGCGCCTTCGACGCGGGCGGCGCCGACACCGTGACCCATTGCGGCATCCCCGATCTGCGCGCCGCCACCACGGAGACCACCCGGCAACGCTCACCGGTGACGTTCGGGGCGTACTCGCTCAGCACCTCGGAGATCCCGACCTCGCCGTTCGCCTACTTCAAGACCCTCGGGGACGCCTACAAGCACGCCGCGTTCGTCTACCTCAACGCCGGCGCCTCGAGCCTCAACGCCAAGAGTTTCATCGCCGGTGAGGAGAAGATGGGCTACAAGTTCATCTACAAGCAGGCGATCAACGTCGCCGGCGGCCTCATCCCGTACGACAGCTACGCGCAGAAGATGGCCGATGCGGGAGTCAAGTACGTCCAGTACATCGGCGCGGCGGCCCCGTACGCCCAGCAGCTCAAGGCGGCCATCAACAAGAAGGGCTTCAAACCCATCTTCGTGATGGATCCAACCGCATACGACACGCACTACACCAGCGCGGGCAGCTCGGTCGACGGGACGTACGTATTCGACGCCGGCCCGCTGTTCGAGGAGGCCAACCGCAATCCGCCACTGGCCACGTACCTGCAGTGGCTGCAGCGCACGTCGGGCGGGTCGCCCACGTTCTTCGGTACGTACGCCTGGT
The DNA here is from genome assembly GCA_032160745.1 of Pseudonocardiales bacterium. GTDB lineage: Bacteria > Actinomycetota > Actinomycetes > Mycobacteriales > Jatrophihabitantaceae > Jatrophihabitans. The sequence continues at coordinate 11,170 of JAVHVD010000048.1, read as the reverse complement.
CGGCGGCGGCCCTGTTCACCCAACTGGCGGTGCAGCTCGGCGGGAAGTTGACCCGGGCTTCGTTGCTGGCCGCGGTGCGCAAAGTGCACAACTTCACCAACAACAACATGGTTCCGCCGCAGGACGTCGCCGGTAAGCACACTCCGAAGTGTCTGTCGGTGATCCAGTACAACGGCGGCAAGTGGGTCCGCAAGACCCCCTATCCGTACACGTGCGGGTCCTCGGTGAACAGCGGGGTCTCCTGACCGTGGATGCCTTCGTCTCGTACACCATCACCGGGCTGTTCTTCGGCGCTGCGTACGCAATCGCCGCCTCCGGGCTCGTCCTCACCTACACGACGACGAGAGTGTTCAACCTCGCCCACGGCGCGACCAGCATGGTGATGGCGTACATGTATTGGCAGCTGCACGTCGACAGCGGGCTGCCGGCCTGGCTCTCCGTCGTGTTGGTGCTGTTCGTGATCGCGCCGCTCTACGGCGTGCTGCTCGAACGGCTGGTCATGCGCCGGGTCTTCGACGCGCCGGTGAGCGTCATGCTCGTGATGACGCTCGGTCTCTTTCTCTTCCTCATCGGCATCGCCCAGCAGATCTGGCCGGCCGACACGCCGCGCTACGTCAGCCAGTTCTTCGGCTACAACAGCTTTCCCGTGCTCGGGGCGCAGATGTATTACCACTACCTGATCACGATCATCGTCTCAGCTGTGGTGGCCGCCGGGCTGTACTTCTTGCTCAATCGCAGCCGCATCGGTACCGCGATGCGAGCCGCCGTCGACAACCGAGAACTGCTTGAACTCTTCGGCGCCAGCGCCAACCGGGTGTCGATGTTGAGCTGGGCGATCGGCTCGTCACTGGCCGGGCTGGCCGGGGTGCTGCTGGTCGCCCGGACCGGCCTCGACTACTACAGTCTCACCTTCCTGGTCATCAACGCGTTCGCAGCAGCGATGCTCGGTCGGCTACGCAGCCTCCCGATGACCTATCTCGGCGCGATCCTTCTGGGACTGGCGATCGGCTACAGCCAGTACGTGCGCGGCAGTCAACTCCTCGAAACCGGGCTGCAGTTCGCCCTGCCGACCCTGATGCTCTTCTTGATCCTGATCTTCGTCCCAGAGGTACGGCTGAGGGTCGGTCAGGTGAAGGGCATACTGGCGGCCAACGTCCCGTCCGGCCGGCGGGCCGTGGCGTGGGCCGCGGTGGTCGTGTTGGCAACCATCGCCGTCCTGCAAGTGCTGAGCCCGACGCACAAGCTCAACTTCGGGGACGCGGTGATCTTCTCGATCACCATGCTGTCGTTGGTGCTGCTGACCGGCTACGGCGGATTCGTCTCGCTGTCGCAATTCACGTTCGTCGGCGTCGGGGCAGCCGTCGCCTGCAAGATGAACACGACCTCGCCGCTCGCGATCCTGCTAGCGGTGCTCATCACCGCCGCCGTCGGGGCGCTCGTCGCGCTGCCGGTCCTGAGACTTACCGGCCTCTACCTGGCGCTGGCCACGCTGGCCTTCGGCCAGCTGATGGATTACCTCGTCTTCAATGCGAATTTCATGTTCGGCTTCGGCGGGACCCTGCCGGCCCAGCGGGTGTCGCTGTTCGGCTACGACTTCGACGACACCGGCAGTTACGTGTTCCTGATGATCGGGGTATTCGTGCTGCTCGGCATCGGGCTGCTCGCACTGCGCCGCGGACCCGTGGGCCGCCTGCTCATCGCGTTGCGCGACAGTCCGGCCGCGTGCGCCACTCTCGGGCTCAATCAGCGCTGGCTGCGCGTCGCGGTGTTCAGCGCGTCGGCCGGCATCGCCGGGCTTGCCGGCGCACTGTACGCGGGGTTGCACGGTCGTGTCGGCGCGTTGACGTTCCAGGAGCTGCAGAGCTTGCCGTTGCTGCTTGCGGCGGTGGTAGCCGGCGTGACCACGGTGTCTGGCGCGTTCGCGGGTGGCATCCTGCTGATGCTGCTTCCTGTGCTGGCTGGCAGGAGCCAGGCCCTGTCGGGGTTGGAGTTCCTGGTGCTCGGCGGCGGCGCGATCCTGCTCTCGCGTGACCCCAACGGGTTGGTGAACCTCGTCTACCGCGGTGCGCGCACCTTGATGCCACGCGTCCCGGTGCCGCGCTGGCTGCACCGCTCGACAGGACCGGCCGCGCCCGACGACGCGCGCCAGCTCGACGACCTCCCGGAAGCGCAGGTGGCCGGCCATGGCGTTGCTTGACGTTGTCGGCGTCACGGTGAAGTTCGGCGGCATCACCGCCGTCAACGACGCCGAGATCTCGGTCGAACCCGGTTCGATCACCGGTCTGATCGGGCCGAACGGTGCGGGCAAGACGACGCTGTTCAATGTCATTTCCGGCCTGCAGCCGCCGACTAGTGGCCGGGTCCGGTTCAAGAATCGCGACGTCACCCGATGGACGGTCGACCATCGCGCGAAGGCCGGGATGGGCCGGACGTTCCAGCGCCTCGAGGCGTTCGGATCGCTCACCGTGCGGGAGAACGTGCAGGTCGCGCGTGACATCCAGGCCGGTGCGACATCGTGGTTGCGTCGGCGCAAGGACAAGCGGGTCGACGAGCTGATCGAGTTGGTCGGCCTGACGAGGTACGTGGATCAGCGCGCCGACTCGGCGCCGACTGGCGTAGCCCGGTTGCTCGAGGTCGCCCGCGCGCTGGCTATCGAGCCGGATCTGCTGTTGCTGGACGAGCCCTCGTCCGGTCTGGACGAGGCGGAGACCGAGGCGTTCGGCATCCTCCTGCGCGACCTCGCCGCCCGCGGGTGCGCGATCCTCATGGTCGAGCACGACATGGGCCTCGTGATGGGGGTGTGTCACCTCATCCACGTCCTCGAGTTCGGCAAGGTCATTGCCACGGGGACGCCGTTGGAGATCCGCGCGGACCGGAAGGTCCAAGCGGCCTATCTCGGATTCTCCGACGACACGGCCGCGGTGACCGTGCCCGCCGATGTCGCGGCCGAGGCGACAGCGATCCTCGGACCGCCCGGCGTGGCGGAGACCACCCTCACGATCCCGACCGTGCAGGCTGACGTGCGATGACCACCATGGAGCAGCCACCTGCAGCGTTCGCGGCGCCACCGATCCTCGAGCTCATCGACGTGCACGCGGCGTACGGCCGGATCGAGGTGCTGCGCGGCGTCGACCTGCTCGTGCCCCGTGGCGCGGTCATGGCCCTGCTGGGCGCGAACGGTGCGGGCAAGACGACCCTGCTGCGGGTGATCAGCGGGTTGATGCCGTCGACGGCGGGGGACATCCACCTCGGCGGTGTCCACGTCAGCGGTGCCTCGCCCGACGCTCTCACCCGGGCCGGCCTGACGATGGTGCCCGAGGGGCGGGGCGTCTTCCCGAACCTGACGGTCGAGGAGAATCTCTGGCTGGCGTCGTACTCCGGCCGCCCGGTCGACAAGATTCTCACCGATGCCTACGCCCGGTTCCCGCGGCTGAAGGAGCGGCGACGGCAGCTGGCCGGCAGCCTGTCCGGCGGCGAGCAGCAGATGCTGTCGCTCGCCCGCGCGCTCTCGTCGGACCCGGCGCTGTTGCTGCTGGACGAGCTGTCGATGGGCCTCGCGCCCCTGATCGTGGAGAGCCTGTACGACACCGTGGCCCAGATCGCCGAGAAGGGCGTGTCGATCCTCGTGGTCGAGCAGTTCGCCAGCAGCGCATTACGGGTGTCTGATTACGCCGCAGTCATGCATGGGGGGCGCATCGTCGAAACGGGCGAGCCGGGCGAGATCTCGGAGAAGCTCAGCGAGCTCTACTTCGGAGGTGCGGCGTGAAGCGCAAGAAGCTGGCGTTCGTCGGCATCGCCGTCGTGGTGACGCTGATGTGGCCCGGCCCGGCCTCCGGTAGCGGCACGACGCTGGGCGGCTACGAGGGCACCGCCCAAGCCGAGGTCGTCCACGTCCAGATCTTCGACCCGGTCATTCCGCTGCCGTCCGACCCGCAGGTCGACCTGGGCGTGGCCTACACCAAGTCGGCGACCGACACCGGTCCGGTGTCCCGGGCGACGGCCAGCTATCTGTGGCCCGGCGACGTACTCGGCGACGGGTTCAGCCAGCTCGCCGGTGGCAATGCCCAGTACCCGATCCAGGTCAACTCGAAGAACCCGCCGACGAGCGACGCGCCGGCGACGAACACCGCGCAGCTCACCGACGGCAACGGCATGACGACGTTGAGCAACGACACGACGACGAAGGGGACGGTCACCGGCCTCGGCATCGCCGGGCCGAACACCAACCTGCTGGGCAACATCGGCAAGGGACTCGGCAAGCTGCTCGGCAACAAGCAGACGACGCCACCGACTCCGGACCTTCCAGTTCCGGTTGCCAAGACGCTGGCCGGGATCGCGACGGTCGAGAACGTCAAGAGCGAGAGCAGCACCACGCTCGGGAACAAGACGTTCACCGCTTCGGCCCACGCCGCGGCCTCGAACGTCGAACTGCTCGGTGGGCTGATCTCGATCAAGGGCGTCGACATGAGCGCGACGACTGTCAGCAACGGCAAGAAGGCCACGAACACCGGGCACTCGACCATCGGCGGCATCGGCATCGCCAAGCAGATCATCTCGCTCGACGACAAGGGCTTGAACATCGCGGGTGCCACCATCAAGCTGCCGGGCCTGCCTGACGTGCTGGCCAATGCGCTCGACGACATCGGCATCTCGGTCAAGACCGTGCAGACGACGCGCAAGGTGGAGGGCGCGGGTGGATCCTTCACGGCCAAGGGTTTGATCATCACGGTCGACACCAAGCCGTTGAAGTCCGCGCTGAGCGCGCCGTTCGGGTTGCTCGCCGACATCATCGCCAAGCTCCCGCAGCAGGCGGCCGACCAGCTGGGTCCGCTCGTCAACATCGCGCCCAAGATCGTCATCACGGTGGGCGACGTCAGCTCGAGCGCCTCCGCAGCCCCCGCCTACGACGGCGGAAGCATCGGCGGCGGCCCGATCGGCGCAGGAACTGGCGGCGGAGGTACCGGCGGCGGGGGTACCGGCGGCACCGGCTCCGGCACCGGTGGCGATCTCGGTGGTGGCGACACCGGCGGCAATCTTCCCGCTACTGGGAACGCCCCGGCCGGTACCACGACCAATCCGGTTCAGGCGGCGAGTTACAACCTTCCGGGGCTCGGCTCGGTACCCCGGATGCTGATCGTGGGCGGGCTGATCCTCGCCGGCGCGCTCGGCTGGGTCATGCGCACCGCGGGCGGATTCCTGATCGGCTCCGGTCGCAACTGCGCCTACGGGCTCACCACCGGTGTGCCCGACCTACGAAAGGGATAGACGATGGCCACGATGGCTGTTCCGCACGCGCCGCATCAGGCCGCCGCGGGGGTGCAGGTCGGCCGCTCCTCGGCCGTGCGGGATCAGCGCTATCGCATGATGCAGCTCGCGCTGTTCACCGGCGGCGCTGTGCTGATGCCGATGGGCATCGTCGCGATCCTGCTCGGGTGGTACGGCGTCGCGCACACCAAGTATCAGTACAACCAGTTGCCCTACGTCGTGTCCGGCGGTCTGCTCGGCCTCGGACTCGTGTTCCTGGGCGGTTTCCTGTACTTCGGCGCGTGGCTCGCGAAGATGGCGAACGAGCAGCGGGAGAGCGCCCAGCGGCTGGCCGACACCATGCTCGTTCTCGCCGACCTCGTTGCCCGGCAGGGCATGTTGGCCCCGGTCGGCGCCGCCGCCACGGGTATCGGCGACTCGACGGCCACGGCTCAGGCCGGGACCGCGCTGGTACTGGCCGGCGCCGGCTCGACGGTGCACCGCCGCGACTGCCCGTTGATCGCGCACCGCGACGATCTGCACCCGCTCACCGGCCAGGAGAGCGATCTGGGCACCTGCCGGGTGTGCCGCCCGACGCTCGTCTGAACCCTGCCCGTCCCCCGCGCGGCGCGGCTTCGCGCCGGGCCACCACGTCCCGGAAGAAGTGAGCACGAATGGGTTGTCTCGAAGGCAGAGTCGCGATCGTCACCGGCGCCGCGCGCGGTCAGGGCGCTGCGGCCGCGCGGCTGTTCGTCGCCGAGGGCGCGAAGGTCATCATCGGCGACGTGCTGGACGACCTCGGCAAGGAGCTCGCGGAGTCGCTGGGCGTGGCGGCGATCTACCGGCACCTCGACGTGTCGTCCGAGGACGATTGGAAGGCCGTCGTGGACGAGGCCGTCGACACGCTCGGTGGCGTGGACGTGCTCGTGAACAACGCCGGGATCCTGCGCTTCGCGGCCTTGCCCGAGATGCCGCTCGAGGACTACATGCGGATCGTCAACGTGAATCAGGTCGGGACGTTCCTCGGGATGCGCGCGGTGGCCAAGCCGATGATCGCCGCCGGCAAGGGCTCGATCGTCAACATCTCGTCGGTCGAAGGGCTGGCCGGCATGCCGTACCTGACCGCGTACACGGCGACGAAGTTCGCGATCCGTGGGATGTCCAAGGTGGCCGCGCTGGAGCTCGGCCCCAAAGGCATTCGGGTCAACTCGGTGCACCCGGGGATGATCGAGACCAACATGGTCAAGGACGCCGCGGGCGGGCACGACGTCGACCTGTCCCCAGCGGCGAAGCGGATCCCGCTGCGGCGGATGGGCACCTCTGAAGACATCGCCGAGGTGGTGCTGTTCCTCGCGAGCGACCGCAGCGCTTACGTGACCGGCGCCGAACTCGCAGCCGACGGCGGGGCGACCGCGACCCATGCGTTCTACATGGTGTGAGTCAGGGGAGGCGGGGGACGCCGTCCGGACCGAGCGGCCAGAACGGGTTGTGCGCGACCTCCCACAAGTGCCCGTCCGGGTCGGCGAAGTAGCCGTGGTAGCCGCCCCACTCGGTCGCCTGCGCGCGCTTGACGACGCGTGCGCCCGCCCGTTCGGCGATCGCGAGCGACGAGTCGACCACCTCCGAGGACTCGACGTTGATCGCCAGGGTCACGCCACGGAACGAGCCGGCCTCGGGAGTGGTCTCGGCCAGCGCGTCGCGCCGCAGATGGTCGGCGCCGTACAGGCCGAGCAGACCGCCGGCTGTGCGGAAGAAGCTCACCTCGCCCTCGACGGACGACGACGAGAGTTCGAAGCCGAGGTCACGATAGAACCTCGTGGACGTGGCGAGGTCGCGAACCCCTAGCGTGACGAGACTGATCACGGCGGGAACGGAGGTGGTGGGCATGGGCCCGACGCTAGAAGTGTGGTCCGACAACTGTGCGCGGTGTCGAAACTTCGTCACGTCCGCGAGCTAGGGTGAAATTCGAACCGTCAGAGAGGGGGCCGTCATGCCGACCCACGACAGCGGCCAGAACCGACCGCAGCGTCAGCACGAGGAAGAGACCGAGGAGACCGTAGAGGCGAACACCGACGTCGCTGAACGGCACGAGAAGCTGACCGAGGACGTCGACGCGATCCTCGACGAGATCGACGAGGTCCTCGAGTCGAATGCCGAGGACTTCGTCAGGGCTTTCGTCCAGAAGGGCGGCCAATAGACGCTCTCGGAAGGCGCGCGGCCGGGAAGCGTGATACCCGGTGACCGTCATGGCGGGCAGGCAGCATCACCTTGTGCGCGGGCCCGATCGTCTCGTGGGTAGGGTCGCTGTCAACCATTCGGTCACCGAGGAGCGACGTTGAGCATTGAGCGATCACGCGATGTCCACGGGATCCTGCGCTTTGCCACGTCGCCCGGTTCGTCGTCGTTCGCCGAGTTCCTCTCGGCGGCCTCGCCCGACCTGCTGCCCGGCCGGATGAGCACCCTCGCCGCCGTCCCGCACGGCACCACCATCGTCGCCGCGACGTACACCGACGGCGTCATCATGGCCGGCGACCGGCGTGCCACCGCCGGGAATCTCATCGCTCAACGGGACATGGAGAAGGTGTTCGCCGCCGACGACTACTCGCTCGTCGGCATCGCCGGAGTCGCGGGCATGGCCGTCGAGATCGTGCGGCTCTACCAGGTCGAGCTCGAGCACTACGAGAAGATCGAGGGGACTCAGCTCACGCTGGACGGCAAGGCGAACCGGCTCTCCACCATGATCCGCGGCAACCTCGGGGAAGCGATGCAGGGCCTCGCGGTCGTGCCGCTGTTCGCCGGGTACGACCTCGACGCGCCCGACCCGTCCAGCGCCGGTCGCATCTTCAGTTTCGACGTCACCGGCGGCCGTTATGCCGAGCAGTACTACCAGGGCGTCGGGTCAGGTTCGCTGTTCGCCCGTGGCGCGCTGAAGAAACTCTGGCGTCCGGGCATGGATCGCGCGACCGCTATCCGAGTCGTGGTCGAGTCCCTGTACGACGCCGCGGACGACGACTCGGCCACCGGCGGTCCGGACGTGACCCGCGGCATCTATCCGGTTGTCATGACCGCGACCGGTTCGGGCGCCGAACGGATCGCCGACGCCGAGCTCGAGACCATTGTGCGGGCCATCCTCGCCGAGCGCGAAGCCAACCCGGGCACCTAGGAGACACACAGCATGAGCGAGCGGCAGCGAGCGAATCACAGGCACAGTGCCGGCGTAGTCACTCGCCGAGCGAAGCGAGGCCAAGCATGAGCGAGCGTCAGCGAGCGAATCACAGGCACAGTGCCGGCGTAGTCACTCGCCGAGCGAAGCGAGGCCAAGCATGAGCATGCCGTTCTACGCCTCGGCCGAGCAGATCATGCGCGACCGCTCGGAGTTCGCCCGCAAGGGCATCGCGCGCGGCCGGGGCGTGGTCGTCCTCACCTACACCGAGGGTGTGCTTCTCGTCGCTGAGAACGCCAGCTCCGCACTGCACAAGGTCAGTGAGATCTACGACCGGATCGGCTTCGCGGGGGTCGGCAAGTACAACGAGTACGAGAACCTCCGCGTGGCCGGCATCCGCCTCGCCGACCTGCGCGGCTACTCCTATGACCGGCGGGACGTGACCGCGCGGGCGCTGGCCAACGCCTACGCCCAGACGCTCGGGACGATCTTCACCGAGACCCAGAAGCCGTACGAGGTCGAGATCTGCGTTGCCGAGGTCGGTGCCACGGCTGCGGACGATCAGATCTACCGGCTGACCTATGACGGCACGATCGTCGACGAGCCCGAGTTCCTCGCGATGGGGGGCCAGGCCGACGCCCTCACGAGTGAGGTGCGATCGGGTTTCGCCCCCGGGCTGGAGCTACGGGACGCGCTTGCAGTGGCGGTCCGCGCCCTGGGGTCGGCCAGCGCAACAAACGGCACGCCGCGCTCATTGCCGGCGAGCCAGCTCGAGGTGGCAGTCCTCGATCGCAATCGCGGCAAGCGCAAATTCCGGCGGATCACCGGGGTGGCGCTGAGCGACCTGCTGCCGGGCGAGCCGGTGGGCGAGACGGCCGCCGACGAGCAGGCCGAGGACCCTCCCGCCGACGCGGCGCCACCGAGCGAGGGCGACGACGCGACGACGTGACGATCAGCCCTGTGCGATCACATTGCCACCGGTGACGGTGACCGGGATCGACGGAAGCGGGGCGGGCGCGGGTCCGCGCAGTACCTTGCCGGTCAGGGCGTCGTACTGTGATCCGTGACACGGGCAGTTCAGCTTGTCGCCGTCCGCGTTGACCGTGCACCCCATGTGCGTGCAGATCGCGCTGAAGCACGCGGCCGTGGTCGCCGTCGGGCGAGCCAGGATGCCGGGCTTTCCGTTCGGCAGCGTCACAGCCTTGGCCTGACCGACCGGCACGCCGGAGAGTGCGCCCAGGTTGTCGGCTGCGGATTTACCGGCAGAGGACGTCGTGCCGGCCGGCCCGGATGACCCTCCACCGGCCGAATTCGGGGTGGCGGTCGACGAGCCGGAGTCTGAACCCCCATTCGAGCAGGCGGCCAGGACGACCGCGCCGGCTCCTCCGGCACCGACGATCAGCAGGGAACGGCGGGTGATGTTGGGATCTGTGGTCACGTTCAGAATCACGGATTAGGCTTGTGCCTGGTTCAACAGTCAACGAGATTGAACCCAGGCGGTCCCGAGAACGTGTTCAGGTACATGACGAGGACGCTGTCAGCCGCCGAATCGGGGATCCGCGGCGGGGGTGACGTGAGGACCGACGACAGCGACCTGCTCCGGACCCTGCACGACGAGCACGGTGGAGCCCTGTGGTCCTACGTCGTAGGACTGACCAACGGCGACCGAGCGCAGGCCCAGGACGTGGTCCAGGAGACCATGCTGCGCGCCTGGCGCAACCCGCACGTCCTCGCGCAGAGTTCCGGGTCGGCCCGCGGTTGGCTGTTCACCGTCGCGAAGCGCATCATCATCGACGAGTGGCGCACGGCGCGCTCGCGGCGCGAGCGGGTGACCGAATACCTGCCCGAGCAGCCTGTCGCCGACGGCGTCGACCGCACGCTCGACCGGCAGCTCGTCGTGGCCGCGCTGCGCACGTTGTCCGTCGAACACCGCGAGGTCTTGGTCGAGTGCTACTTCCGCGGAGCCTCGGTGGCCGAGGCAGCACTGACTCTCGGGGTGCCCGCGGGGACCATCAAGTCCCGCACCCACTACGCGCTGCGGGCGCTCCGGCTGGCCGTGGACGAGATGGGGGACGTGCGATGACCTCCATCGACCCGTTCGTCCACGATGACGCCGCGTACGTGCTCGGCGCCCTCGACGAGGACGACCGTCGGGCGTTCGAAGCCCACCTACCGACGTGTGCCGAGTGTCAGGCGCGGGTCGCCCAGCTGCGTCCCACCGCGGACCTGCTCACCGGCCTGCCGCTGAGTGCTCTCACCAACGACGAGCCGGTCCCACCGATCCCGGACACCTTGCTGCCCGGACTGCTGCGCCGGGCTCGACGGGAGCGCCGCCGCCGCGGAGTGGTGATCGCCTCGCTCACCGCTGTCGCGGCAGCCTGTGTTGCCGCGGTGGCGATCGTCATGTGGCCCGGCGGATCCGCGCCGGCCAGGCCCGCCCCGCAGGCTTTCTCCGCGGTCCGGACCAGCCCGGTCAGCGCAACGGCCCAGCTGGTGCCGAAGGCGTGGGGGACCGAGATCGATCTGCGCTGCCACTACCCGAACGTCCCCAACTACGCCTCGTACAACCTCGTCGTCATCGACAAGGATCACAATCGGTACTCCGGCGGGAGCTGGACGCTGGTACCTGGCCGGACCATCACGTTTACCGGCGGGACGTCCGTGCGGCGCGCCGACATCGACCGAGTGCAGATCACCCTGCCCGACGGGACACCGATCCTGCAGCTGCACGTCTGAGGGCTGGGCTCAGACGTCCAGTAGGTG
>JAVHVD010000047.1:0-3048 GCA_032160745.1 Pseudonocardiales bacterium | reverse complement strand
TGATGGAGACGGTGCTCGACATCGGTTTGAACGATGAATCGGTGCGCGGTCTGTCCACGCAGGTAGGCGACGAATGCTTCGCTCTGGACTCGTACCGGCGGCTCATCCAGATGTTCGGGCGCACCGTCCTGGGGGTATCCAACGGACGCTTCGAGGACGCCCTCGCCGCCGCGACACCTCGAAACGATGAGTCCGAGGACCGGTTGTGCGCCTCAGTTCTTCGGCAGCTTGTCGCCGATTTCAAGTCGATCGTGCGGGACGAGACAGGCGAGGACTTCCCGCAGGATCCGCGGCAGCAGCTGGCACTGGCCATTCGGTCGGTCTTCAGCTCGTGGAACACCGATCGGGCGGCGATCTACCGCCGACAGGAGCAGATCCCGGACGACCTCGGGACCGCGGTGAACGTGATGGCGATGGTGTTCGGGAACAAGGGTCAGGACTCCGGCTCGGGAGTCGCGTTCACACGCGATCCCGCATCGGGCCGGCCCGGGCTCTACGGCGACTACTTGTGCGACGCGCAGGGCGAGGACGTCGTGTCCGGCAGCCGCAACGCGATGCCGATCTCTGAGCTCGAGCGGATCGATCCGCGGTCGTACCAGGCGCTTCTGCACAATGCCGCGGTGCTCGAGCGGCACTACGCAGATCTGTGTGACATCGAGTTCACGATCGAGCGCGGAACGTTGTGGATGCTGCAGACCCGGGTGGGCAAGCGAACGCCGGCGGCGGCTTTCCGAATTGCCTGCCAGCTCGTCGACGAGGGAGTCATCGATCTCGACGAAGCCTTACGTCGGGTGAGCGGACGCGAACTGACCCAATTGATGTTTCCGCAGTTCAGCGAAACTGCGGACACGGCGCGGCTGACGACCGGGGTGAATGCCTCCCCCGGTGCTGCTGTCGGCGTCGCGGTGTTCGACTCGGCGACCGCAGTGCGGCGCGCGGCGAAGGGCGAGCAGACAATTCTGATCCGCCGCTCCACGACTCCCGATGATCTGGCCGGGATCGTGGCCGCGACCGGCGTGTTGACAACCCGGGGCGGCAAGACCGCGCATGCGGCCGTCGTGGCCCGAGGGATGGGCAAGCCCTGTGTCTGCGGCGCGGAAGACCTTCATATCGACAGCGAGGGTCGGCGGCTGCTCGCCGGGGACCTCGTGATCAACGAAGGCGACGAGCTCTCCATCGACGGCACCTCCGGCGCGGTCTACGCCGGCAGCATCCCGTTGGAACCGCCACCGATCGTGGCGTACTTCGACGGCAAGCTCGACCCGAGCGCACCGGACGCCGGCGACCTGGTCAGCGCCGTGCACCGCCTTTTGCAACATGCCGATCGACGACGTCGACTCGGAGTGCGGGCAAACGCCGATACGCCGCAGGACGCAGCGCGAGCCCGGCGCTTCGGCGCCGACGGCATCGGCCTGTGCCGTACCGAGCACATGTTCCTGGGCGACCGACGGGTGATCGTGGAACGGCTGATCCTCGCCGATACAGACACCGAACGGGACGCGGCGCTCGCCGAGTTGCTGCCCCGTCAGCGCGCCGATTTCGGCGGTCTGTTCGAGGCCATGGACGACGCGCCGGTCACGATCCGTCTGCTCGACCCGCCGCTGCACGAATTCTTGCCCGACCGCACCGAGCTGTCCGTCCGCATCGCAGTTGCGCGGGCCGGCGGCGCAGTTGATGAGCATGATGTTCGCCTGCTTGCGGCTCTGGAGCGCCTGCACGAGGTCAACCCCATGCTCGGCCTGCGCGGCGTGCGCCTCGGCTTCGTCGTGCCCGGCCTGTTCGCGATGCAGGCCCGTGCCGTAGCCGAGGCCACCCTCGACGCGCGGGCCCGCGGCTACCACGTGCAGCCCGAGATCATGGTGCCCCTGATCGCCACAGTGGCAGAGCTCGACATCACGCAGCGCGAGTTGGTCGCCGTCATCGCCGCCGTGGCGTACGAACGCGGACAGAATCTGCAAATCCCGATCGGAACCATGATCGAGCTGCCCCGGGCCGCTCTCACGGCCCGATCGATCGCGACAGCCGCCGACTTCTTCTCCTTCGGCACGAACGACCTGACCCAAACGGTGTGGGGATTCAGCCGCGACGACGTGGAAACCGCGTTCTTCGCCGAGTACTTCGCAGCGGGGGTCCTCGCCAGCTCGCCCTTCGAAACACTCGATCAGGTCGGCGTCGGCCGGTTGATCCGGCTGGCGGTCGAGGAGGGGAAACAGGCCGATCCGACGCTGCCGATGGGTGTATGCGGCGAGCACGGCGGCGACCCGGCCTCCATCCACTTCTTCGACGAGATCGGCATCGACTACGTGTCGTGTTCGCCGTTCCGCGTGCCCGTGGCCCGCCTCGAGGCAGGACGAGCACAGCTGGCACCCAATCCCAATCCCAAAGGCACGGCACACGCGACGGAGGGTTCAGCATGACCACCAGGATCGGCATCAACGGCTTCGGCCGGATCGGGCGTGACTATCTACGCTTCGTGCACGCCGCCGACGACGTGGAGGTCGTCGCCATCAACGACGTCACAAATTCGGCCGCACTTGCCCGGCTGCGCTATGACAGCACCTTCGGCCCGTTCGGACACGACATCGAAGATCTCGGCGACGCAATCGCCGTTGACGGATCCAAGATCGCAGTCAGCGCCGTGCGCGAGCCGGCCCAGATCGACTGGCAACGGCACGGCGTCGACATCGTCATCGAATCCACCGGGAAGTTTCGCACCCGGGCCGCCGCAGGCGCCCACCTGGGCGGCAGCGTGACGAAGGTCCTCATCTCCGCACCCGGCGAGGACGTCGACGCCACGATCGTGCTCGGCGTCAACGATGCGACCTACGACCCGGCCCGGCATCACGTCGTCTCCAATGCCTCCTGCACGACGAACTGCGTGGCCCCGATGGTCAAAGTGCTGCACGACAGCTTCGGTGTCGAGCGCGGCAACATGACCACGATCCACGCCTACACCAATGACCAGAACCTCCTCGACGGACCGCACAAGGACCCGCGCCGGGCCCGGGCCGCCGCAGTGAACATCATCCCGACAACGACCGGCGCGGC
>JAVHVD010000046.1:0-8599 GCA_032160745.1 Pseudonocardiales bacterium | reverse complement strand
TTCGGCCAGTCCTCGGCCGGCTGCGGGACCGTGTCGGTGGTGACGATCTCGGACACCATCGGGTGCTCGTGCAGACGCTGCAGGGCCTTGCCCGCGAACAGCCCGTGCGTGCAGGCGACCGCGACCTCGGTGCAGTCCTGCTCGGCGAGGCGCTCGAGCAGCTCGAGGATCGAGCCGCCCGTCGCGATCTCGTCGTCCAGCACGATCGCCCTCTTGCCGCGCACGTCACCGACGATCGCGTCGATCACGACGCGGTCGTCGGCCAACCGCTGCTTCGAGCCGGCGGCCACCGTCAGACCGAGCAGGCGAGAGAACTGGGTGGCCGTCTTCGCGTTGCCGAGGTCAGGGGACACCACGACGGTGTTGTCGAGGTCATGGCTGCGGAAGTGGTCGGCCAGCTCGCCGATCGCGGTCAGGTGGTCGACCGGCACCGAGAAGAACCCGTGCACCTGTGGCGCGTGCAGGGTCATCGTCAGCACCCGATCCGCGCCCGCAGTGGTCAGCATGTCCGCGACGAGCCGCCCCGCGATCGAGATCCGCGAAGCGTCCTTCTTGTCCGAACGCGCATAGGCGTAGTGCGGGATGACCGCGGTGACCTGCGCCGCCGAGGCACCGCGCGCCGCGTCCAGCATGAGCAGCAGCTCCATCAGGTGCTCCTGCGTAGGCGCGACGAGCGGCTGGATCACGTAGACGTCGCGCTGGCGGCAGTTCTCCTGCAGCTGGACGTAGAGGCAGTCGTTGCTGAACCGGCGGATCTCGACCCCCGACAGCGGGACGCCGAGGTGCTCGCAGATTTGCTTGGCAAGCGGTCGGTGGGCGCCCCCAGAGAGCACCACGATCTCGCGCATGGGTGCAGCGTAGCTGCGACGGCGTGAAACAATGTGGGCGTGACATCCGCCGGCCGGACGGATCCGGCCCGGATCCGTAACTTCTCGATCATTGCGCACATCGACCACGGCAAATCGACCCTCGCCGACCAGATGCTGCGCCTGACCGGCGTGCTCGATCCCCGTCAGGCCAAGGCTCAGTACCTCGACCGGATGGACATCGAGCGCGAGCGCGGCATCACGATCAAGGCGCAGAACGTGCGGATGCCGTGGACGAGCGGCGAGACGGGCGTCCAGCACGTCCTGCACATGATCGACACACCGGGGCACGTCGACTTCACCTACGAGGTGAGCCGCAGCCTCGCGGCATGTGAGGGCGCGGTCCTGCTCGTCGACGCCGCGCAGGGGATCGAGGCCCAGACGCTGGCGAACCTCTACCTCGCGCTCGAGAACGACCTGCAGATCATCCCCGTCCTGAACAAGATCGATCTGCCGGCGGCGCAGCCGGACCTGTACGCCGCCGAGATCGCGCACATCATCGGCTGCGACGCCGACGACGTCCTGCGGGTGAGCGCGAAGACCGGCGAAGGCGTCGAGGCGCTGTTGGACGTCATCTGCCGCGACGTCCCCGCGCCGGTCGGCGAGGCCGACGCGCCGCCCCGGGCGATGATCTTCGACTCCGTCTACGACATCTACCGCGGCGTGATCACGTACATCCGCGTGGTGGACGGGCAGTTCACCCCCCGCGAGCGGATCAAGATGATGTCCACCGGTGCCACTCATGAGCTGCTCGAGATCGGCGTCATCTCACCGGAGCCGGTGCCGACGCAGGGGCTGAGTGTCGGCGAGGTGGGTTACCTGATCACCGGTGTGAAGGACGTGCGCCAGTCGCGGGTGGGGGACACCGTCACCGACGCGGCCAAGCCGGCGGCCCAGTCGCTCGGTGCCTACCGTGACCCGCGGCCGATGGTCTACTCCGGCCTCTATCCGATCGACGGGTCGGACTACCCGATCCTGCGCGACGCGCTCGACCGGCTGCGCCTGAACGACGCCGCGTTGGTCTACGAGCCGGAGTCCAGCGCCGCGCTGGGGTTCGGTTTCCGCTGCGGCTTCCTGGGCCTGCTCCACCTCGAGATCACCCGCGACCGGCTCGAGCGCGAGTTCGGCCTGGACCTGATCAGCACCGCACCGAACGTGGTGAACCGGGTGCTGCTCGAGGACGGCACCGAGCACGTCGTCACCAACCCGTCCGACTGGCCGACCGGGAAGAAGATCGCGTCGATCCACGAACCGATCGTCAAGGCGATGATCATCGCGCCGAGCGAGTACATCGGCGCGATCATGGAGTTGTGCCAGGACCGCCGGGGCACGCTCGGCGGCATGGACTACCTGTCGGAGACCCGCGTCGAACTGCGCTACACGCTGCCGCTCGGCGAGATCATCTTCGACTTCTTCGATCAGTTGAAGTCGCGCACCCGCGGCTACGCGTCACTCGACTACGAGCAGGCCGGCGAGCAGGAGGCCGACCTGGTCAAGGTCGACGTTCTGCTCCAGGGTGAGACGGTCGACGCCTTCTCCGCCATCGTCCACAAGGACAAGGCCTACGCCTACGGAACCTCGATGACCGGAAAGCTGCGCAAACTGATCCCGCGCCAGCAGTTCGAGGTGCCGATCCAGGCGGCGATCGGGGCGCGCGTGATCGCCCGGGAGAACATCAGCGCGATCCGCAAGGACGTCCTCGCGAAGTGCTACGGCGGTGACATCACCCGCAAGCGCAAGCTGCTGGAGAAGCAGAAGGAGGGCAAGAAGCGGATGAAGATGGTCGGCCGCGTCGAGGTCCCCCAAGAGGCGTTCATCGCCGCGCTGTCCACCGGCGACGTCGAGGCCAAGAAGTAGCGTCCCGTCACTCCGGCCGGTGGCAGACCGCCTCGACGTTGTTGCCATCGGGATCGCGGACGAACGCGCCGTAGTAGGCAGGGTGGTACTCCGGCCACACTCGCGGCTCGTGCAGCACCTCGGCACCGAGGCCGACGGCGACCGCGAAGAAGCTGTCCACGGCGCCGCGGTCTGCGGCCTGGAACGCAAGATGCGACTCGCGGAAGCCGCTTCCGCTCGAGCGGGCGCCGATCCAGAACCGAGGAAAGTCGGTCCCGTAACCGATGGCGTGGTCGTGCTCGAGGACGCGCCGTCCGCCGAGCGGCGCGAGGACGGCGTCGTAGAACGCCGCGCTGATGGTGAGGTCGGCGCACTGCACCGAGATGTGATCGATCATCGGGCGATCATCGCTCGTCGGTGCGCTCCGCGGCCAGCGGGATGTGCGCGAGGTCGCCGCGGCCGCCGACGACGATGACGGCCAGCGCGTCCACCGTCGCGCGGAACGGTTCGAACGGCGACCGGCGCAGCGTGCGCAGTTCGGAGCGCGCCAGGCGAGTGGCGAGCGTGCAGTGCGCGATCCACCGGTCCGGGGCGCTCTGCGGTCCGAACGCGGGCGCCCAGTGTCTGCGCATCGTCTCGTGGGCATCGCGGTGCAGCGCGCGCAGCGCCACTGACTCGTCCGGTGCCACGAAGAGCACGCCGCTCGCGAAGCTGCCGAAGGCGGCCATGGTCAGCGGGATCGGTGCATGCCGGGCCGCCACCTCCGCCGCGACCGCGATCACCACGTCCGCGTCCGCCACCCGCGCGGCACTCAGCGTGAAGTGCGGACGGTGCGTGCGGCGGGTCGGGTGACCGGCCGCCTCGACCCGGTCCCGGAGCCGGTCGATGGCTGCGTCGGCGACGGCGTCGAACGCTGCGCACAGCACCACCGTCCGGTCGTGGCCCCGCTGCGGCGCCGACGGCGGCGTGTCGCGCCGCTGGGCGGCCACGACTCAGGTCTCGAGGACGATCTTGCCGACCAGGTCGCCGGACGCCATCGCGGCCAGCCCGTCGGCGGCCTGCTCGAGCGGGATCGTCCGATCGATGTGCGGACGCAGCCCGGTCGCGTGCAGGAACGCGATCAGGTCGGCCAGTTCGTCCCGCGTGCCCATCGTGGAGCCGACCAGCTGCAGCTGCAGGAAGAAGAACCGGTTGAGCTCAGCCGGCGGGTTGGGTCCCGAGGTCGCGCCCGAGATGACAATCCGGCCGCCCGGCTTCAGCGACTTCGCCGAGTGCGCGTAGGTGGCCTCGCCGACGGTCTCCATGACCGCGTCGACGCGCTCGGGCAGCCGGGCGCCGGACGGGAACGCGGCGTGTGCGCCGAGCTCCAGCGCCTTCGCCTGCTTGGCCTCCGAGCGCGCGGTCGCGTACACGGTGAAGCCGGCGGCCCGGGCCATCGAGATGCAGGCGGTGGCCACGCCGCCGGTCGCGCCCTGGACGAGTACCGACTGGCCCGGGCGCAGCCCGGACTTGGTGAACAGCATCCGGTAGGCGGTCAGCCAGGCCGTCGACAGGCAAGCCGCCTCGGCGAAGGACAGCTCGGCCGGCTTGGGCACCACATTGCGCTTGGGCACGACGACGTACTCGGCCAGCGATCCCTGGTGCTTCTCCGACAGCAGCGTGCGTCCCGGGTCGACGGTGTCGTCGCCCGTCCAGCCCGGTGTGTTGATCACGGCATGGACGACCACCTCGTCGCCGGTGGCTTCGTCGATGCCGGCGGCGTCGCAACCCAGGATCATCGGCAGCTGCTCGGCCTTGATGCCCACGCCGCGCAACGTCCAGAGGTCGTGGTGGTTGAGGCTGGCGGCGTTCACCTTGACCCGCGTCCAGCCCTCCTGCGGTTCCGGATCCGGGCGCTCGCCTACCACCAGCCCGGCCAGCGGATCGTCCGGATTGATCGACTCGGCGTATACGGCGCGCATGCGCTCGACCCTAGCGACGGGGGTCAGGCGGTCATCTCAGCGGGCGCGCTGTCGAGCGCGGCCTGGATCGCGCCGATCAATTCGCGAGCTGACGCCGCGGTGAGCTCCACCGCGACCCGGGCCGACGGCCCGCGCGTCGGCGCCGCGAAGTCGATGTTGAGGGTGTGCTCGGCCATTGCGTGCACCGGATGATCGAAGTACACCGTGGCGTCGGTGACGTGGAACCACGAGCCGTTCGGACCCTTGGCACTGCCGTCGATCGAGCTCTGCATGGTGGCGTAGGTGCACATGGTCAGCTCCCCAGGTTCGCAGCGTAGAAGTCGGCGATCCGCTCCCAACCGTCATTGGCCGCGGCCACACGGTAGGACGGCCGGTCGACGGCGAAGAACGCGTGGCCCGCGTCGTCGTAGCGGTGGAACTCGTAGCTCTGGCCGTTGTCCTTCAGCAGCTGCTCCAGCTCGTCCACCTCGGCGGGGGACGGGTGCGAGTCCTCGTTGCCGAACATGCCGAGCAGGGGGCAGCGCAGGTCCGGTAGCTGGTCGACCAGGTTCGTCACCTTGATCGGAAAGTTGGTGGGCGGCGTTCCGGTGACGAACGCGCCGTAGCAGTCGACCGCGGCGTCCAGGTCGAGATTGCATGCGGCGAGCACGCTCTGCCGGCCGCCCGAGCAATACCCGATGACCCCCACCCTGCCGTTGGATGTCGGCAGCGCGCGCAGGTGCGCGGCCGCGCCCCCGACATCGCCGACCAACCGCTCGTCGGGGATCCCGCCCTGCGCCCGAGCCGTCGCCGCCGCGTCGTCGGGGGACGCGCCCGGCGCCTCTCGCCAGTACAGGTTCGGACAGATCGCGTCGTAGCCGAGTTCGGCGAAGCGGCGGACCATCTCTTTCGTCGCGCGGTCGTACCCGGGCAGGTGGTGGATCACCACCACGCCGCCCCGTGGCTCGTCCCCTTCCGGGCGGGCGAGATAGGCCTCGATCTCGTCGCCGTCCGCGCCGCTGATCCGGACAGTTGCTGCGCTCAACGAATCACCCATGACCTCGATCGAAGCACCGTCACGTGTGGATGTCTTCAGTGGGGCAGGACGGCGACGCTGGCGCTCGGCGCCTAGAGTCAGCAGCCGTGCGCAGCGTCCGACGGGCTCGGCGGCCGCTGGTCGCCCTGGTCGCCCTGCTCGTCGCCATCGCCATCGGCTACGGCATCCGCGCGTTGAACACCGACAACTCCTCGCCGGCCCCGTCGAAGTCAGTCACCACCACCGGCGCGACGTCCACGCCGAACCGCTGATCCTCGGTCAGGGCGGGCCTGCGGGGGAGAGGTCGAGTAAGAGCGCACACTGGATCTCGTGCCATCCGCTCTCCCACACGGCGATCCGTCACCGCCCGACGGCCGGCTGCCCAGCGCCGTCCTCGATCGTGCGCGAGGTCTACCGTTCGGGATCTACGCCCACATCCCGTTCTGCCAGACGCGGTGCGGGTACTGCGATTTCAACACCTACACCGCGACAGAGCTCGGCCCGGGCGTCAGCCGCGGCGGGTACGCCGACACGCTCATGCGGGAGCTTCGGCTGGCCGCGGAGGTCCTCGGCGACGGGGATGCGATGGGCGATCGCTTCCCGCCGGTCTCGACGATCTTCTTCGGCGGCGGCACCCCGACGCTGCTGCCGGCCGAGCACCTCGGATTGGTGATCCGAGAGATCGCCGACCGGTTCGGGCTGGCCGCCGACGTCGAGATCACCACGGAGGCCAATCCCGAGACGGTGACGCCCGGTTATCTCGCCAAGCTGCGCGAGTGCGGCTTCACCCGCATCTCGGTCGGCATGCAGTCGGCCGTCCCTCGCGTGCTGGCCGTCCTCGATCGCCAGCACCGACCGGGGCGCCCGGAGCAGGTGGTCGCCGAGGCGCGGGCGGCGGGCTTCGAGCACGTCAACCTCGACCTCATCTACGGCGCGCCGTACGAGACCGACGCCGACTGGCAGGCCTCCCTGGACGCGGCGATCGCCGCCGGTCCGGACCACATCAGCGCGTACGCCCTCGTCGTCGAGCAGGGGACCGCCCTCGCCCGGCAGGTGGCTTCTGGCGTCATTCCCGCTCCGGACGAGGACGCGCAGGCCGACCGCTATGTGATGGCCGACGAGGTGCTGCGATCCGCCGGCTTCGAGTGGTACGAGATTTCCAACTGGGCCCGTACCGCCGACGCGCGGTGCCGGCACAACGAGTTGTACTGGAGCGACGCGAACTGGTGGGGCCTCGGCCCGGGGGCGCACAGCCACGTCAGCGGTGTGCGGTGGTGGAACGTGAAGCATCCGACCCGCTACGCCGCGCTGGTCGATGGCGGCCTCAGCCCGGCGGCCGGCCGGGAGACACTCGATGACGAGGCGCGGCTCACCGAGCGGGTGATGCTCGGGGTGCGGCGCCGGGAAGGGCTCAGCGTGCCCGACCTGCCCCGCGGGGCGCAGCGGGTGCTGCCGCAGCTCGCCAGCTGGGGGTTGGTCGACAAACTGGGGCTCGACGGCGAACGGCTCGTCCTCACCCAGCGTGGCCGGTTGATGGCCGACGCCGTGGTGAAGGAGCTGCTCACGGCCGGCTGACCGAAAGTCAGCCGCTCACCCGCAGCGATCCGGCGTCGAATCGCGCCCGGATCACCTCGGCGCTGCGCTGCGGGTCGTCCGGTGGATCGGCCAGCACATGCCGCGGGTCGATCGACGCGCGGACGAACTGGCCGTACATGTTCCGTGTCGCGGGCAGATCGGTGAACCCGTGTCCGGTGCGGGATCGGACGCGCCCGACGCACGTCTCCTCGTCAGGGAGCAGGATCACGTAGTGCAGGTCGGGCGCACCGGCGGTTGCCGCGAACACCGGGAGCAGCCATGGCCCGATCATCCCGTCGTAGACGACGGTGTAGCCGCCGCGGGCGAGGCGACCGGCCGCCGCGGCGGCCGCTTCGGTGACGACCTCGTTCTGCTGGTGGGCTTCGGCCAGCCAGGGCGCAATCGCACCTTGGTCGAGGAAGCCGAAGAAGTCGTCGCCGGCGACGAGCGCGCTCAGCGGGAAGCCGGCCGACACCATCCGGGCGACCGTCGACTTGCCGGCACCGGGCGGCCCGGTGATCACGAGAAGTGTTCCCACGCCCGAATCAGGCCGAGGGTCGGAAGGCGTCGAGATCGAGGATGCGCACGTGCAGGGTGGTGCGCCCCTGCAGGGCAGCGCGCAGCGCCCGGTGCAGACCGTCCTCGAGGTAGATCTCGCCGTGCCAGTGGACGGCGTGCGGGAACAGGTCGCCGTAGAACGTCGAGTCCTCGTCCAGGAGATGATCGAGTTCCAGGCGCCGCTTCGTGGTGGTGAGCTCGTCGAGGCGAATCGTGCGTGGCGCGACGTTGGCCCAGTCGCGTGCCGACAGCCCGTGATCCGGGTACGGGCGCCCGTCCCGCACGCCTTTGAAAATCACAGTTGATCGCTCCGCAGTGGCCCGTCCGGTTCGTCCGCACCCTATCGCTCTCGTCCCCAGATACCGCGAAGCCAACTAAGCTGAAGGTAGGACTTCAGCACCGGAAGGAGTGGCGGACCCCCGTGGGCGTCGAAGACCGCAAGCTCGAGGTGTTACGCGCCATCGTCGAGGACTTCATCACTACCAACGAGCCGGTGGGCAGCAAGTCGCTGGTCGACCGGCACAACCTGGGCGTCTCGTCGGCCACGATCCGCAACGACATGGCCGCGCTCGAAGAGGACGGCCTGATCGCGCAGCCGCACACCAGCGCCGGCCGGGTGCCGACCGACGCCGGCTACCGGATGTTCGTCGACCGGCTGACCGACATCAAGCCGCTGTCCAGTGCCGAGAAGCGGGCCATCTCGACCTTCCTCGACGGCGCCGTCGATCTGGACGACGTGCTGCACCGCGCGGTTCGCGCGCTGGCGCAGCTGACCCGCAATGTCGCCG
>JAVHVD010000045.1:0-2558 GCA_032160745.1 Pseudonocardiales bacterium | reverse complement strand
AGCCCCACGAGCCGATCGCTGCTGCGAGGGCGTTGGTGCGCAGCTCAACGTGGTGCAGCAACCCAGGGTCGGTCATCACACCATCATCGCCGTGCGTGCTGTGGGGACCCGAGCGTGGTCCGGCACCGCCTGTGGTGCTGTTGGGCCACGGCGGCGGAGGGCACAAGCGAAGCGCCAGGTTCGGCTTGCTAGGTGGTTCGCGACATACGCCGGAATCTCCTCGCTGGCTATTGATGGCCCGTTCCACGGCGACCGAGCAGTCCCCGGTGACGGACCGCTCGACTATCGAAGCCGGGTTGTCGACTCGGGTGCATATCGCGCCCACAACTCCATGCGCCAGGACTGGCTCGACGCCGTGAATCTCGCCGAGCAAGCGGGCTGGGTCGACCCGTTACTGGGCAGGTTCCTGTCCGTCGATCCCTTGCTCGACACGAAGGACGCCCAATCGATCAACGGGTACGCCTACGCGAACAACGACCCCATCAACGGTAGCGATACGGCCGGCACGGGCTTAGTCGGGGTCGTCATCCTGCTGGGCTAGTCTTCGCAATCTGATCTTGGCGCCGAGAGGGGTACTGAGGTGAATCCGCTCGACAGGATGCTGCGCACCTACGTCATGCCGGTGTTGCGCGAGGCGGGCTTCTCCAAGCGGGGTCGCACGTACCGGTTCACCGCCGCGAACGGTGACCAGGCGGAGGTCGATATCGAAGCCTTCGCTCTGCGCGGCGGGCGGGTGCGGTTCGCGGTGTCCTACGGCGTGGCACCGTCGCCGTTGACGGGGTGGCTGCTCAGGATCGAGGATCCGGATGAGTTGCCGGACCGGCCATACACGATGTGGCGCGATTCGTTGTCCGTGCCAGGTAGGAATGCGCGTCAACCGGCGGCGAGGGACGCGGCGGGGGACCTGTTGCCGCACGACGAGTTTGCCTTTGCCGCCGACGATCCGGCTGAGGAGGCTGCCTGCGGGACGAGCGTGGCCGAACTGTTGCAGACGACAGTGGTGCCGGTGCTGATGCGGATGCTGGACCGCGCGACGCTGCTGGCGACGATCCAGGATCCGGCCACGCCGCCCGGTCAATTGGGCGCCAGCGACAGATTGGCGCCGCTCATGCTGCTGGCCGACGAGGGACCCTCGCATAACCTGGACGAAGGTCTTCGCCCGATCGAAGCGGAGGGCGACCCACTCGGCTTCGTGGCCTGGGCGCGCGGATGGGCTGCGCACCGGGCGGCCGCCGACACGAGCAGAAGCTGAGCGGGACGGTCGCCGTGGGCATGTGGGGGTCGTTCGTCGTGTGCCGCAGCGAGCAGCCGCTCGATGACGTGACGGCGATCATCGAGCGTGATGACGGGCTGTCCGGCTACTGGACCGGCCCGTCGGGGTGGCAGGTCGGCGAGTATCCGGGATCGTTCATCGTCGACGACGCCGCGCAGCTGCTCGTCGATCTCGTCGCGGAGACAAAAGCTCCTGCCTTGACCGGGTTCGTCATGGACAGCGACTGCGTCGACATACAGGCACACGCCTCCAAGTCGGGATCGTGGCGCGCCTGCCTGGACCGCGCCGCCATGGCGTCGTACCTGGCCGAGGACGGCACCAGCCTGGCCGACCGGTTCCTGGCACCGGCCGAGGCGGCGCAGCGGGCGAGGCAGTGGGCCGAGGAGGCCGGCCTCTCGGCGTCCCCTCATCGACTCGAGCATCTCTTCGGCGACGCGCACGCCGACCCGCTGGCCGAGGACCTCTTCTTCGGCCTGCTCACCGCGCTCGGCTTGGAGGTCGAGGAGAGCTGACCGCTGCGCGACGGCTGCTCAGTGATCACGCGAAAGCCCACGAGAGAGATGCGCATTTTCGCCATGTGACTCGGCCCTCCATCCCCAACGAGCGCGTCGCAATCCTGGCTGGAACTCTTGCTTCCTGCCGTAGACGGTTCGCCCACGAATCCGGACTAAGCCGAGCTTGCTCGTGCACGGCCCGCGCCGCGGTGTCCGGTGTCTGGACTGACGCGACCGACTGCGGATTGGTCCTTTGCTTAGCCAGAAACGGCAAGCTCACGGTCCTGAACAGATCGCCGCGAATCGCTAACGTGCAACGTATGCCCATCAAACTTGAGAACGTCGGCATCGCCGTCCGCGATCTCGAAGCGACGATCGCCTTCTTTACTGACCTCGGGCTGACCGTGCTCGGCCGTGACACGGTCAGTGGCGGGTGGACCGACACCGCCGTCGGCCTCGAGGGCAACCACGCCAACATCGCGATGCTCCAGACGCCGGACGGCAACGGTCGCCTCGAGCTCTTCGAATACATCCACCCCGACGCGATCGAGACGGAAGCCACCCGACCCAACGAGATAGGCATGCACCGCGTCGCCTTCTCGGTCGACGACATCGACGAGGCCCTCGAGATCGCCGCGAGGCACGGTTGCCACCCGCTGCGCGGGGTGGCGACCTACCGGGACGTCGGCCGAGATGCCGACCGGCACCTCGTCCGCGCGGATGTCCACCCGGGTCCCGGCGCCGACCGGTGCGACTTCCCAGGTCATCGTCATGGTGCCGGCCTGGTCGGG
>JAVHVD010000044.1:0-2990 GCA_032160745.1 Pseudonocardiales bacterium | reverse complement strand
GACGGAGGCGTCAGAGCCGCCGCGCGACAACCCGATCAGTGCCAGCGTCAGGTCGGGCTCGATGACGTCGGCGCCCGCCCACACCCAGTTCTCGTCGTCGGCGGCCGCAAGCTCGTCCAGGTCGATGAGGACGTCCCACTGGATCTTCTGCTCTTCGCGCGAGCGCTCATCGC
This sequence comes from Pseudonocardiales bacterium, assembly GCA_032160745.1. Lineage (GTDB taxonomy): Bacteria > Actinomycetota > Actinomycetes > Mycobacteriales > Jatrophihabitantaceae > Jatrophihabitans. The sequence continues at coordinate 2,817 of JAVHVD010000044.1, read as the reverse complement.
CGGCTCGGCGAGTGCGGTAACCGTCCAGCGTGGTGCGCCGCCACAGCCCCCGCGGGTTGGCCGCGTCGCGCCAGAAGTTGTACAGGTACTCGCCGCGGCGTCGCACGTAGGGGATGCGGCTGTCGGTGTCGAGCACCTCCAGCGCCTCGGCGCGCATCTGCTCGAAGCGCTCACCGCCGAGATCGGACAGGGTCGGCTCGTTGTGCGCCTCCACCCACTCCAGTGCGTCGTCGCCGGTGATGTCCTCGAGCCAGAGATGGGGGTCTGATTCCACGGGAACCATTGTGCTGGTCACGCGTAGTGTGAGCGGAGTTGCACCCGTAGATGGGACCTCATGACCCCTCCGAGCCGAGCGCTGATCACCGCGGACGCCGCCGACCTGCTGCGTCGACTGCAGGACCGCCATGGTGCCGTGATGTTCCACCAGTCCGGCGGCTGCTGTGACGGATCGTCGCCGATGTGCTACCCCGACGGCGACTTCATCATCGGTGACCGGGACGTCCTGCTGTCGATCCTCGACGTCGGTGACAAGGTTCCGGTCTGGATCTCCGGTCCTCAGTTCGACGCGTGGAAGCACACGCAGCTGGTGATCGACGTGGTCCCCGGTCGCGGCGGCGGATTCAGCCTCGAAGCGCCAGAGGGCATGCGGTTCCTGTCCCGAGGACGGGCGTTCACCGAGGCCGAGAACGCCGAGCTCACCGCCCATCCACCGGTGACCGGCGAGCAGTACGAAGCAGGTGCGCGCCCCGCCGAAACGGCCACGCACATCGTCGCGCAGGCCGAAGATGCCTGCCCGATACCGCGGCGGCACGCCGCGGGCGTAAAGCCATAGCGGCCGATCGCCGCGCTACCTTGGAAGGGTGATTCCGCTCCCGCGAGCGTGGCTGCTGACAAGCGCGATGTTGATCGGCGTCGCCGTCGGGCTGCTCGCCGGTATCGGGTCCACCCTGCTGGTGACTGCAAGCATTCGGCCGGACGCCGTGATCGCGGTCGTGGTCGGGGTGCCGAGCGCCATCGGCATGCTGCTCATCCTGTTCTCCGGCCGGCGGTGGATCACGACGTTCGGTGCGTTCGTGTTGGCTCTGACCCCTGGGTGGTTCGGCGCGCTGGTCGCGATGCAGGTGGTGTCGGGTGCCTGAACTTCAGACCGGCGAGCCGACGACGCACTGGACACCGCTGTTCGACACCGGTGCGCTCGAGGCGCAGCCGATCACCGGTGCTGGGGGTCCCCCCGCTTGCGGGGGAGAGCGAAGCGACCCGGGAGATGTCACCGCCACGGAGCCTCCGGTCGAGAACCCGTCGGAACCGTCCCCCGCAAGCGGGAGGTGCCCCCAGCCGACCCCTTTCGTCGCACCGGAGTTGGTCCCCGGCACCAACCAGTACCTCAAGCGCTGGATGTTCGCCCTGGTCGTGGCGGGCGTCTGGACGGTCGCCGCGGTCATCGGTCTGGCCATCTACGAGTGGTGGTTCCAGTCGGCGGACAAGACCGGGCCGCTGTTCGTGCTGCTGGTCTATATCGTCGTCGGCACCGTCGCCGCGCTGCTCGTCGCGATGGTGCAGAACAAGCCGCTGGTCTCCGCCGTCGCGATCGCCCTGATGTCGGCTCCGCTGGCATCGACCGCCGCTGCAGCCGCCCTCTACGGTGCCTACGTCTTTCACTGGATCGACCGCTAGCACCCGCGCCGGGACTACTAGGGTAGGGGCGTGACTCACTATGACGTCGTCGTTCTCGGAGCAGGTCCCGGCGGGTATGTCGCGGCCATTCGTGCGGCTCAGCTCGGGCTGAACACCGCCATCGTCGAACCGAAGTATTGGGGCGGCGTGTGCCTCAACGTCGGTTGTATTCCGTCGAAGTCGCTGCTGCGCAACGCGGAGTTGGCCCACATCTTCACCAAGGAAGCGAAGACCTTCGGCATCTCCGGCGAGGTGAGCTTCGACTACGGCTCGGCCTTCGACCGCAGCCGCAAGGTCGCCGACGGCCGCGTCGCGGGCGTGCACTTCCTGATGAAGAAGAACAAGATCACCGAGATCCACGGCCGCGGCAGCTTCACCGACGCCAAGACGCTCTCGGTCGACCTCAATGACGGCGGAACCGAGACCGTCACCTTCGACAACGCGATCATTGCGACGGGCAGCAGCACGCGGCTGGTCCCCGGCACGTCGCTTTCGGAGAACGTCGTCACCTACGAAGAGCAGATCCTTGCGCGGGATCTGCCCGAGTCGATCGTGATCGCAGGCGCGGGCGCCATCGGCATGGAGTTCGGCTACGTCATGAGCAACTACGGCGTCGACGTCACCATCGTGGAATTCCTGCCGCGCGCGCTGCCCAACGAGGATGCCGAGATCTCCAAGGAGATCGAGAAGGCGTTCAAGAAGCTCGGCGTGAAGATCCTGACCGGCACCAAGGTCGAGTCGATCTTGGATGAAGGGGCTGACGGTTCCGTAATAGTCACGGTCAGCAAGGACGGCAACACCACCGAGCTCAAGGCCGACAAGGTGCTGCAGTCGATCGGCTTCGCACCCAATGTCGATGGCTTCGGCCTTGACAAGGCGGGCGTGCAGGTCACCGAGCGCGGGGCCATCGGCATCGACGAGTACATGCGCACCTCGGTGCCGCACATCTACGCGATCGGTGACGTCACGGCCAAGCTGCAGCTCGCCCACGTCGCCAAGGCGCAGGGTGTCGTCGCGGCCGAAACCATCGCAGGCGCCGAGACTCTCGCACTCGGGGACTACCGGATGTTGCCGCGCGCCACCTTCTGCCAGCCACAGGTCGCCAGCTTCGGACTGACCGAACAGCAGGCCCGCGACGAGGGC
>JAVHVD010000043.1:0-5543 GCA_032160745.1 Pseudonocardiales bacterium | reverse complement strand
CTTGCTGGTTCGCGCGTCATCTGGGTAGAACACCGGTGGACGACGCGAGGAGGACCCATGGCGCGGGCTATCTGGTCCGGCGTGATGAGCTTCGGGCTCGTCTCCGTGCCGATCGAGATCTACTCGGCCACCGAGGCGCATGAACCGAGCTTTCACCAGTACGAAAAGGGGACGAGGGACCGCGTCCGCTATCAGCGGGTGAATGAACGCACCGGCAAGGAAGTCGAGTACAGCGACATCGTCAAAGGAACAGAGGTCGGTCGCAGCCTCGTGCAGCTCGACCAGGACGAGCTCGACTCGGTGGCGCCGGGTCGGTCCCGGTCCATGGAGATCGACCGCTTCGTCGACCTCGACGAGATCGACCCCATCTACTTCGCCAAGACCTATTTCCTCGGCCCGAAGGGGGAGGAGAACAAGAAGACCTACGCGCTGCTGCGCGACGCGATGGCGGCGACGAACCGCGCCGCGATCGCCAGGTTCGTCATGCGCGGCAAGGAGTATCTGGCCGCCGTCCGCGCCGACGGCGACGTCCTGGTGTTGGAGACGATGTTCTTCGCCGATGAGATCCGCGACGCCCGCGATGAGGTCAACGACCTCCCCGGCAAGGTCAAGTTGCGGCCTCAGGAAGTGCGGATGGCCAAGCAGCTCATCGACTCGATGAGCGGGACGTGGCGGCCCGCCGATTTCCGCGACACCTACACCGACCGGGTCAACCAGCTCATCACGGCGAAGAAGGACGACAAGGACTACACGCCGGCCGACGAGCCGCCGAGCGCCACAGACGCCGTCGACCTGATGGAGGCGCTGCGGCAGAGTGTCGACGCGGCGAAGCGGGGCGGCGGGTCGTCGGCGAAGAAGAGCACCGCGAAGAAGGCGGCTGCGAGGAAGACGGCTGCGAAGAAGCCGGCTGCGAAGAAGGCGGCCGCGAAGAAGGCGGCCGCGAAGAAGCCGCCGGCCAAAAAGGGCGCGGTCAAGAAGCGCGCGGCCTAACCGGCTGCGTCGGCCGGATCGTCGCGTCCGACTCGCACGGCGAGTAGCGCGACGTCGTCGTTGCTTCCCGCCGGGCGCTGTTCGAGCGCTCGCTCGCAGAGCTGGTCGAGCGAGAGTTCCGCGCTGCCGGTCAGGTCCGCGGCGAGCCGGGCGATGCCGTCGTCGAGATCCTCGTCACGGCGTTCGACCAGCCCGTCGGTGTAGAGCACGAGGGTGTCCCCATGCTGCATCTCCAGTTCGAACTGTCGGCGCTCGCGGTCGGGCAAGACGCCGAGGAGCAGGTCCGACGTGCCGCTGAGCACCTGCACCTCGCCGCTTCGGCGGACGAGTAGGGGAGGCGGGTGACCGGCGCACGACCACTGCACGGCGAACACGTCGGGGCCGAGCTCGCGCAGGCCGGCAACGACCGCGCTGGCGACCACCCGCACTTGGAGACCCGCAGCGGCCCGGTCGGCCCGGGCGAGGGTCTGCGCGGGTGTTCCCGACGTCGTGTGTGCGATCGTCCGGATGACGCCGCGCAGATGTCCCATCGCCGCGGCGGCCTCGATGTCATGCCCGACCACATCGCCGACGACCACAACCATCGTTCCGTCCGACTGGCGGAACGCGTCGTACCAGTCACCGCCGACCTCGCTGCCGTTGGCGCTGGGGACGTACCGCGAGGCGAGCTGCAGGCTCTGGTGCGAGGGCAGCGGCGTGAGCAGCGCCTTCTGCAGGGCGACGGAGGTCGAGTGCTCACGGGCGTAGAGCCGGAGGTTGTCGATCGCGATGCCGGTGCGTTCGGCGAGATCGGCGACCTCGGTGAGGTCGTCGACCGTGAAGCGCGGCCGACCTTCGCCGCGGACCAGGACGAGCACGGCCGCCTGCTGGGCGCGGGCGGTGCTCGGGACCACGAGCACGCTGCGCAGGCCCAGGTTGGTTACCAACTCGACCACGTCGGCGCTCGTCGTCATCCGGTGCAGGTCGTCGGCGGTGACTTCGGGCAGCAGCATCGCATCGGCACCGGCGAGCACCTTGCGCAGCACCGACTCGCCCGAGGTGTGCAACGGCAGCAGCGGCGCGAGCCGGTCGAGATCGGCCTGCCGGTCGAGATCGACGTGAGCCGCGGCCCAGTGTGGTAGCTCGGTGGGGTGATCGGGATCGACGGCGTAGACGAGGCACCATTCGGCCAGGTCCGCGATCAGGACGCGGGCCAACCGGCCGAGGGCGGCGCGCACATCCAGGCTGCTCGCGAGCGCGGAGTTGGCGCCGGCGAGCAGCTCCAGCCGTTTGCGGACGTGCAGATTCGCGTCGTTGGCGAGCTCGGCCTGGCGGCGCGCCTCGCGGAGTTGGCGTTCGTACTGTTGCCGGTCGGGCACCGACATGAGCGCCACCCGAGTGCGTTCGCCCTCCGGGGTACCGTCCTCGCGGGTCTGCTCAGCGGTTACCAGTACGGGTAGCCGGCGACCGCCCGGACAGACGATCTCGATCAGCAGCTCCTCGACGCTGCGGTTGAGCGCGAGCATCGGGGCAAGCTGTGTCTCGTAGAAGATGCGCCCGGCCGGGGTGAGCAGCGACGTCCAGGACAACCCGCTCTGGATATCGGCGCGGGTGTAGCCGGTCCGCGCCAGGAACCGCTCGTTCGCCCGCGTGATCCTGCGATCCCCGTCGATCTCCAAGAGGCCGCAGGGTGCGAGGTCCCAGTCCGTGCGTGTTGCGGCCAAAATCAGATACGGCTCGCGGCGGCTGCGGTCAGGTAGGCGCGGATTGCCGCACTGGTCTCCTCCGGCGCGCTGAGGTTGGGGCAGTGCCCGGTGGCCTCGAGCACGACGAACTCGCTCGTGGGGACGTGGTCGTGGACGTACTGCCCGACCGCGAGGGGAGCGATGGCGTCGTGGCTGCACTGCAGAATCAGCGTCGGCGCGGTGATCTTCGGCAGGTCAGCACGGTTGTCGGCCAGGAACGTTGCCCGCACGAACGCCTGGGCGACCTCCTGATCGACGCGACAAAAGCTCTCGGTGAGTTCCATCGTGAGCTCCGGTCGATCGACGTTACCCATGATCACGGGAGCCATGGCCGTGGACCAGCTCAGCACGTTGCTGTCCAGGGCATCGATCAGGTCGTGGATGTCGGCCTCGCCGAAGCCGCCGACGTAGCCGGTGGCCGGCTCGTCGAGGTAGCGCGGCGACGGGCCGATGAAGATCAGCTGCGCGAACCGGTGCGGCTCGGCGACGGCCGCGAGTGCTCCGATCATGGCGGACACCGAGTGGCCGACGTAGACGATGTCGGTCAGGTCGAGTTCGTGGACGATATCCAGGAGATCCTCGGCGTACCCATCGAGCGTGGCGTGCCGGACCGGATCCCACGCCCCGCGAGCCGAGCCGCCGAACCCCACATGGTCGAACTGCACGACCCGGTAATCGGCCTCGAACGCCGGTGCCACGAACCGCCACATCGTCTGATCGCAGCCGTAGCCGTGGGCGAACAGCATCGGCTGTCCCGACGGCGATCCGGACAGCCGGACGTTGTTGCGCGTCGTAGCCCCCGTCATTGCCAGGACGATAGTCGCCCGCAGCGCGACATCGGCGAGAGCGCCCTCAATCCGGCGTCCCGGAGCCCTGCTGCTCCCGATGCTTCATCTCGGCCTCGAAGACGTGCTGGGCCGCGCCCGTCCGCTCCCGCGCCTCTCGTTCGACGTCCCGAAACACTGCCCAGTACTGGCTGTCGTATGCCTCCACCACCTGGAAGCTCCACCGTCCGTCGACGATGTCGCGGCCGACGAGACAGTGCTCGATCTCGTCGGCGAGATCGGCCATCCCGGCCGCCCGGAACTTCTCGACCGCGTCCTGCAGGGTGAGGTCTGCCGTTCCGCACAGGCGGTGGAAGCCGTAGAGCAGGCCACGCGCGTGCTCGACGACCTCGAGCGCTTCGGACAGCTTGCCGAGCGCCGCCGTGACCTCGTCGGACATCCCGTCGGGCCGCTGCTTGGCGACGTCGAGTTCCGGATTCTTCGCGCTGCCGTGTCTCTCGGGCAAGGTTGTCACTCACTCGACATACCCAGATCTCCCGTAGGCTCCGCTCGAATCGGGCGGGGCTCGCAGACAGCGCCGAGTACCGCCCCCAGTAACAGAAACGGTGGTCGCGACGTGGACTCGGTTGCGATGTCGGAACTGACCCAGGAGTTCGCCGCGCTGGCGGCCGAGCTGCACGGCGACGGTGACAACGCCGCTGCCCTGCACCGCGCCGTCGAGCTCTCCGTCAAGTATGTGGACGGGTGCAGCTGCGCGAGCATCACTGTCGTGCGCGACGGGCGCGGGCACACGATCGCGGCATCAGACGATGTAGCTCGCCTCGCCGACGCGCTGCAGTACGAGCTGGACGAAGGTCCTTGCCTGCAGGCCGCCTGGGACGACGCCAACTACTTGATGTTCGACCTCGCCGGTGAGCATCGCTGGCCGCGGTATGCCGAGGCGCTGGCCCGCCGGACTCCCGTGCGCAGCGTTCTGTCCTTTCAGCTGCCCGCGAAGGATTCCGCCGCCTTGAACCTGTTCGGCCTCCAGCCCGGTGCCTTCGGGGACGAGGCGGTCACCACTGGCGCGCTGTTCGCCGCCCACGTCTCCAGTGTGGTTGCGCTGTACGAGGCGGAGGAGCAGACCGCGAACCTGCGCAACGCCCTCGCCTCCAGCCGGCAGATCGGCGCCGCCATCGGCATCCTCATGGCGCACCACCGGATCACGCAGGACGCCGCCTTCGAGCTGTTGCGCGCGACGAGCCAGCGCCTGCAGCGCAAGCTGCGCGACGTCGCCGAGCGCGTGGTCGAGACCGGCGCGTTGCCACCGGGCGCCCCGCCGGCCGATCCCGGAGGCGGCGTCGCCAGCGCCGCCCCGGACTGAGCTGATTCTCGGCCGGCCCTGCTATACCTGACTCGGACAGCCTCCCGGCCGTGCGCGAACAGAGAGCAGGGCCCGGCATGGGTGTCGAAATCGCCGTCAACGATCTGACCAAGTCCTTCGGTCGACAGGTGATCTGGGGCGACGTCACGCTCACCCTCCCGCCGGGCGAGGTGAGCGTCATGCTCGGCCCCTCGGGAACCGGGAAGTCGGTGTTCCTGAAAACCCTGATCGGTCTGCTGAAGCCGGACAAGGGCTCGATCGTGATCCGCGACGTCGACATCGCCCGGTGCAGCGAGGCGAAACTGTACGAGACCCGCAAGCTGTTCGGGGTGCTGTTCCAGGACGGTGCACTGTTCGGGTCGATGCACCTGTTCGACAACATCGCGTTCCCGCTTCGTGAGCACACGAAGAAGAGCGAGCGCGAGATCAAGGACATCGTTATGGAGAAGCTCGAACTCGTCGGGCTCTCGGGTACCGACCACAAACTCCCCGGCGAGATCTCCGGCGGTATGCGCAAGCGGGCCGGGCTGGCCCGGGCGCTGGTCCTCAACCCCGAGATCGTGCTGTTCGACGAGCCGGACTCCGGGCTCGACCCGGTCCGGGTCGCCTACCTCAACCAGCTGATCATCGATCTGAACGCGCAGACCGACGCGACGTTCCTGATCGTCACCCACGACATCG
>JAVHVD010000042.1:0-3467 GCA_032160745.1 Pseudonocardiales bacterium | reverse complement strand
TGGGCGAGGCCTTCGTCCACGGCGAGGACATCCGCCGTCCGCTGGGCATCTCGCACACGTACCCGGTGGCCGAGGTCGCCCGTGCCATCAGGTTCTACGCCAAGAGCAACGCGATCATCGGCGGTCGGGACCGGGTGGCCGGCTTGACGCTCGAGGCAACCGACACCGACCTGTCCGTGGGCTCCGGTCCGCTCGTCGAGGGGCCGGCGCTGGCCCTGCTGTTGGCCGCTTCGGGACGACCCTGCGCGCTGGATGAGCTGTCCGGGCCGGGCGTCGAGACCTTGCGGCAACGCAGCTGATCGGCCTCGGCGGCGTCACGGGGTGAGGACGAAGATGTCCACCAGTCCCGCGATGGTCAGTAGGCGCCGGATGACCGGGGACGGGTTGCGCAGCGTGACGGTGTCCACCTTCTGCGTGGCGGCCACGAGTACCGCAATGCCGGAGCTGTCCATGAACCGCAGGTCGGTCAGGTCGAACGTCAATCTGCTCCGCGGCTGACCGAGTGCCTGGTCGACCACCGCGCGCGCTTCGTCGGCACCGGCGATGTCGAGATCCCCGCTCAATCGCACGACGACATCGCCGTTCGCGCCCGCAGCATCGTCGACATGGACGCAGAACTGTGGTTCCAGGCTCGCGTTCTCGTCTAGGTCAGCCACCGAACCCCCAGGATCGCCGTGTCGTCGTCGAGCCCGTCCTGCGCGAGCTCGGCCACGACAGTGTCCAGCATCGAATCGAGCGGCAGCGCGGAGGCCGACATCGCGACTCCGCGAAGGCGGGCCAATCCCTCGTCGAGGTTCTCTCCACGACGCTCGATCAGCCCGTCGGTGTAGACGAGCAGAGTCGCGCCGGCCGGCACCGTGAGCGTGCCGGACCGGTACGGGACCTGGCCGGGCACGCCGATCGGCACACCGACGGGCGTGTCCACGAACTCGGCGCTGCCGACCGCGACGCACAGGGGCGGTGGGTGCCCGGCGTTGGCGACGGTGATCTCGCGCCGCTCGACGTCGGCGATGCCGCACACGACCGTGGCGAAGTGATGATCATCTCCGACGTCGAGCATGCCCCGCAGAGACTCGAGAACCGACTCAGGGGGGTGCGCCTCCGAGACGAAGGCGTGGATGGCGAACCGCAACGCGGCCATGACCGACCCGGCCGGAACACCTCGACCGGAGACATCGCCGACGACGAAGAAGAACCGGTGGTCGTCGAGCGGCATCAGGTCGTACCAGTCACCCCCGATCTCGACGCCATTCGTTCCGGGCAGATAGCGAACCGCGCTCTGCACGCCAGGCACCGCCGGCAATTTCTTCGGCAGGAGCGCGTGCTGGAGCGTCTCGGCGATCGTGCGCTGCTCGCCCAGCAGATGGCGGACATCGCCGGTCAGTCGTTCGGCGGCCAACCGCCGGCGCACCAGCCCCTCGGCCGTCGCCGCTGCCACCAAGGAGAGCACGCCGCCGCCCGCCGCGAGGATCCACCACAGATCGGCCGCGACCCATCCGCCGATCGGCCGTACGGGGGCGGCGACGAGCAGCAGCGCGGAGGTTCCGAACGACACCGATTCCACGGCAGTCCGGCCGCTGATGGGTAGCTGTCCGGAGTTCGCCTCGAGCAGCATCTCCGTCCGTGCTGAGCGGCCCAGGTACAGGGCGAAGCGGAGATCCGAGAAGGCCGAGCCGGGGGTGACGGCGGCCCGGCGCTCGGCCGGCAGCGGGCTCTCGGCGTACACCGCGTACCGATTGGCACCGGCCGTCACCGCGACCGCGTAGCCGAGGCGGGATCGCGCGACCGTGCCGAGCGGGCCAACCACGCTGAAGGGCGCAGCGGGTTTGGCCGACGACAGGAAGCTCGAGGCCGCGGCCGGGTCTGCGGCAAGCTGCGGTGCGGACCCGACCGAGAGGACCAGTTGCGCCGTCCCGCCGCCGAGGCGCCACAGCGACGCCGATACGAACGGCAGCTTGACCCCCACATAGGACGCTATGTAGGTCCGGAAGCGCGCCGCGCCGTCGGGACCCGCGGCCGCGATGCCGGCCGCCGAGGCGAGGGGCGTCTGGATCGTCGGTACCACCGCCGACAACACCGTGGCGGCCTGCTTCGTCTCCAACCGCAGTAACCGGTCCTCGTTGTTCTGGTTCAGGTGGTAGGTCGTCCACGACAGCGCGGCCGTCGTCGCGAGACCGACGACCAGCACCAAGAGGCTCACCCAACTGATCCGTCGGCGCCGGCGTGCGCTGAATTCATCCGGCGGGACGAGCGCCGGTCGGGTGGCCGACGGCGGCTGCGCCGGGGTCGCGGGGTCGTTCGCGCCGCGGCTCGCGGCGAAACGTACGCGGCGCAGTTCACGCGTCGCCATGACCGTCATCCTCCAGGTCGACCCACACGCGTTTGCCGCCCTTGTGGTCGTCACTTCCCCACGACGTGGTGAGGGCTTCGACTATCCGCAGGCCGCGACCCCGTGGCCGGTCGTGCGCCAGCGCCGCGATGACCGGTTTGATCGACGAACCATCGGCCAGGTAGATCCGGATGCCGCCGCCCCGCTGCACCACCTCGAGCTCGTAGGTCGCGGATCCGGGCGCGTGCTCCACCGCGTTCGAGACGAGTTCGCTGACGATCAGTTCCGCGTCGTCCACGATCGGTCTGAGGCCCCAGCCGGGCAGGATTGCGCGGATGACCGCTCGGGCAGTGGCCGCGGAGTGCAGCGTCGCGGGCAGCTCCACGATCGCCTTGAGCTGCCCCATCAGCCGGCACCGGCAGCGTCGCACCGCGACAGTGCTCGCTCGGTGTCCGCGGGCATGGAGTGCTCCTCTGGCAACGCGAGGAGGCATCGCGTCCGCTTCACGCATCCTCCGGTCCGGCCGAGTATCCGCGACACCCAGCCCGACCGCCAGGAACCATTCGGCCCTATTCCTGCGCTGGTTTTGCCAAACCGCACGATACGCGACAAACGCCCGTTGATCTCTCTCGACCCGCACGGCCGATACCCGCCAGGCGGCCGGGGGCTGACGACGACCCGCACCTCACCGGCGCCCTTGCTCACGACCGTCACGGGGACCTGATGGCCGCGGCGGCGCGCCGCCGGCTCGTGCACGCTGCCGAACAGCACCGGGTCGCGCCGCCGCGTGCACGCCGACGACGACGACGACGCAACTCCTAGCGGCACCCTCGTGGACCTCGCGACACTGCCGTCTGCCGCGAGCGTCTGATCACGAAAACCCGGAAAACCGTTACGGGGCAAGCCTTTCAGGCCCATTTCTGTCAGACCCACCACCTAGAATCGAACGCATGGCGGGGACGGCGTGTCCGATGAGCGAGCTCGGGAGGTATGAGTTCATCGGTTATGCCTGGCGGGTGGAGTTGTTGACCGCGATCCAGCGGCAGCGGGCCGAGTTGGATGCTCGGGAGCAGGTGTTGTTGCATGCGATGCACGCCGATCCGGTGCCGAACTTCGATGGCAGTCCGGCGGTGGACAA
>JAVHVD010000041.1:0-10482 GCA_032160745.1 Pseudonocardiales bacterium | reverse complement strand
CGACGGTGCAGGGCAGGTTGAGCACGATCTCGCGGTCGGGACCCGGCTGCCAGACGTCCATGACGCCCTCGCAGATCTCGAGGGAGAAGTCGAGCTCGGTGTCCATGAAGATCTCGGGCGAGTACTCGAGGCCGAACTCGGTGCCGGACAGGTGGATGTCGGCGTACTTCATGATCGACTGGATGCCGTCGACGGCGACCGCGCGGCACTCGGCCCGGCCGTCGCCCTCGAAGCCGAACACCACGCGACGGAACACCGGCGCGGCGGCGTTGTACATGTGGACGGTGGCCTGCTTGGCACCGACGAGCGACTGCACGGTCCGCTCGATCAGCTCCTCCCGCGCCTGGGTCAGCACCGAGATACGGACGTCGTCGGGCACTCGGCCGCCCTCGATCAGGCTGCGGACGAAGTCGAAGTCGGTCTGGCTGGCCGCCGGGAAGCCGACCTCGATCTCCTTGTAACCCATCTTGACCAGCAGATCGAACATCGCGTTCTTGCGGGCGGCGTTCATCGGGTCGATCAGGGCCTGGTTGCCGTCGCGCAGGTCGGTCGAGAGCCAACGGGGCGCGGCGGTGATGCTCTTCGTCGGCCAGGTGCGGTCGGGCAGGTCGACGGTGGGGAAGGGGCGATAGCGGTGGCACGGCATACCGGACGGGCGTTGCGCGAACGAGGCGGTCATGACGATCTGCTCCAGATCAACGAAGGGGAGCGGTCGGCGCAGAACTGCGGCCCGCGACGAGGGGCCGACCGGAGTGAAGCGTTACTGCACTCCCAGTGCCTCGTCGCGGCTGCGAAGAAGCAGCGCGCGAGTCATGATGCGATCAGCATAACCGGTCGCCCGTCGAGCCGCCGCTAGACTGCCGCGACCACTGCCCCGACCCCGAAGGACCGGCATGCCCCGAGCGCTCATCACCGGCATCACTGGCCAGGACGGGCTGTACCTGTCCGAGCTGTTGCTGGAAAAGGGCTACGAGGTGTTCGGCCTGATCCGGGGCCAGAACAACCCGAAGGCGGAACTCGTCGCTCGCGTGGTGCCGGACGTCAAGGTCCTCACCGGCGACCTGACCGACCTGTCCAGCCTGCTCCGTGCGCTTCGGGTGGCCCAACCGGACGAGGTGTACAACCTCGGCGCCGTCAGCTTCGTCGCGTACTCGTGGGAGCAAGCCGCGTTGACGACCGAGGTCACCGCGACCGGTGTCCTCAACATCCTCGAGGCGATCCGGCTGCACGCGGCCGACGATCCGAGTCGGGTGCGCTTCTACCAAGCGTCCAGTTCCGAGATGTTCGGCAAGGTCCAGGAGACCCCGCAGTCGGAGCGGACGCTGCTGTGGCCCCGTTCGCCGTACGGCGTCGCGAAGGTCTACGGGCACTACATGACGATCAACTACCGCGAGTCGTACGGGATGCATGCCTCGAGCGGCATCCTGTTCAACCACGAGTCGCCCCGGCGCGGGCCGGAGTTCGTCACCCGCAAGGTGACGATGGGCGCCGCCGCGATCAAGCTCGGCCTGCAGGACAAGCTGACGATGGGCAATCTCGATGCCCGACGGGACTGGGGATTCGCCGGCGACTACGTCGAGGCGATGTGGCGCATGCTGCAGCAGCCAGAGGGCGGCGACTTCGTGGTCTCGACCGGGCAGACCCACTCGATCCGGGATCTGCTGGAGACGGCGTTCGGCGTGGTTGGCATCGAGAACTGGGAGCCGTACGTCGAGCAGGACCCGCGCTTCTTCCGTCCGGCCGAGGTCGACACGCTGATCGGCGACTCGTCCCACGCGCGCGAGGTCCTCGGCTGGAAGCCGTCGGTGGACTTCACCGGCTTGATCACGATGATGGTCGAGGCCGACCTGCAACGGCTCAGCCAACCGGGCGGCTAACCCCATGCGTGCGCTCGTCACTGGAGTGACCGGCCAGGACGGGTGGTACCTGGCCGACCTGCTCACCGGCCGCGGCGATGAGGTCTTCGGCTTCGTGGCTCCCGGTGAGGAGACGAACCTGCCGCCCCGCGTCACCCCACTGATGGGGGACCTGCGCAACGCCGACTCGATCCGCGCCGCACTCGAGGGCAGCGCTCCGGATCAGGTCTACAACCTCGCCGCGGTGTCTTCGGTTGCGGTGTCCTGGCGCGATCCGGAGCTCGTGGCCGACGTCAACGGCGTCGGGGTGCTCCGGTTGCTGAACGCGCTGCGCGACTCGGAGACGGAGACCGGCCGGCGCACCAGGTTCGTCCAGGCGAGCAGCGCGGAGATCTTTGGCGCGGCGGCGGCGCCGCAGAACGAGGAGACGCCGATCGCGCCGCTCACCCCCTACGGGGCGGCCAAGGCGTTCGCCCACCACTGTGTCGGTGTGTATCGCGCCGCCGGTATGTGGGCGAGCAACGTCATCCTCTTCAATCACGAGTCGCCGCGGCGGCCCCCCGAGTTCGTGACCAGGAAGATCACCCAGGCGGTGAGCCGGATCGCGGCGGGCGGGACGGAGCGGCTGAGCCTCGGCAATCTCGACGCGCGCCGTGACTGGGGCTATGCCCTGGACTACGTGACGGCGATGACGATGGTCGCGGCGCAGGAGGACCCGGACGACTTCGTCATCGCCACCGGCGTCAGCCATTCGATCGCCGATTTCGTCGCGGCGGCGTTCGCGCGCGTCGGCATTACCGATTGGCGCGCCTGGGTCGAGAGCGATTCCACCCTGCGCCGATCCACCGACGCTGCCGAGCAGCGCGGCGACGCGTCGCGGGCCAGGGAGATCCTCGGGTGGGAACCCAGTGTTGATTTCGACGGCCTCGTCACTCTCATGGTGGACGCGGATCTGATCAGATAACGCGGAATCCGTCGCTACGGTGACAAATAGTCGCGGATTTCGTTGTTGATGCACCGTCGGACCGTGTGTAGCGTTCCTTCCACAGACCGCGCTCCCGGAGGCCTTCGTGACCCGTTCCGTCCAGAACTTCATCGACGGCAAGGCTGTCGACGCACGTGACGGGCGGCGCAGCGACCTGGTCGACCCATCCACCGGCGAGGTGTTCGGCACAGCCCCGGTGTCCGGCACCGAGGACGTCGACGTCGCCTATCGGGCGGCTGCCAAGGCGTTCGAGACCTGGCGCGACACCACGCCCAGCGAGCGGCAGCGGGCGCTGCTCAAGCTCGCCGACGCGATGGAGGAGCGGGCCGAGGAGATCATCGCCGCGGAGTGCGAGAACACCGGCAAGCCGATCGAGCTGACCCGGTCCGAGGAGATCCCGCCCGCGGTCGACCAGATTCGCTTCTTCGCCGGCGCGGCTCGGCTGCTCGAGGGGCGCAGCGCCGGTGAGTACCTGGCCGGGCACACGTCCTACATCCGGCGTGAGCCGGTGGGTGTCGTCGGTCAGGTGACCCCATGGAACTACCCGATGATGATGGCGGTCTGGAAGTTCGCACCGGCGCTGGCCGCCGGCAACTGCGTCGTGCTCAAGCCCAGTGACACCACGCCGGTCAGCACCGCGCTGCTCGCCGAGATCGCCGCCGAGTTCCTGCCGCCCGGCGTCCTCAACGTCGTGTGCGGTGACCGGGACACCGGTCGCGCGATCGTCTCGCACCCCGTTCCGGCGATGGTGTCGATCACCGGCTCGACCCGCGCGGGCGCCGAGGTCGCCGAAGCCGCGGCCAAGGACCTCAAGCGCACCCACCTCGAACTCGGCGGCAAGGCGCCGGTGATCGTCTTCGACGACGCCGATCTTGCGAACGCCGCCGAGAACATCGCCATTGCCGGCTA
Source organism: Pseudonocardiales bacterium (assembly GCA_032160745.1). Taxonomy (GTDB): domain Bacteria; phylum Actinomycetota; class Actinomycetes; order Mycobacteriales; family Jatrophihabitantaceae; genus Jatrophihabitans. Next base: position 6,732 of record JAVHVD010000041.1, on the reverse strand, counting down.
CTTCAACGCCGGCCAGGACTGCACCGCCGCCACCCGCGTGCTCGCGGGGCCGCGCATCTTCGACGACTTCGCCGATGCCCTCGCCGAGCAGGCCCGCAACACCAAGGTGGGCGCGCCGGCCGACGCCGACATCCTGTACGGGCCGCTGAACAATGCCAACCAGCTCGAGCGGGTCGGGGGCATGCTCGATCGGCTCCCCGACCACGCGCAGGTGCGGGCCGGCGGCTCGCGGCAGGGCGACCGGGGCTACTTCTGGCAGCCGACGGTGGTCAGTGACCTCCAGCAGGACGACGAAGCGATCCAGCAGGAGATCTTCGGCCCGGTGATCACCGTGCAGCGCTTCACCGATGAGGACGAGGCGCTGCGCTGGGCCAACGGCGTCGAGTACGGGCTGGCGTCCTCGGTGTGGACGAAGGACCACGGCCGGGCCATGCGGATGAGCCGGGCGCTCGACTTCGGCTGCGTCTGGGTCAACACGCACATCCCGCTCGTCGCCGAGATGCCGCACGGCGGGTTCAAGCACTCGGGGTACGGCAAGGACCTCTCGGTGTACGGCCTGGAGGATTACACGCGCATCAAGCACGTCATGCACAACATCGGGCCATGACCGCCGGTCGGGCGAAATCCGCCCGCGGAGGCGGCGCAGGCAATAGCCTCGCGCCATGAGCGACGCTTGCGGAGCGACTGAGGTATGCGTCTCTGCATGCCCGAACGGAGTGAGGGCATGAGTTACTCCATCGTCGCCGAGCTGGTTGGCAACGTCATGTCCGTCGTCGTGCAGGAGGGCGCTCCGGTCACGGCCGGCGACACGATCGTCATCCTGGAGTCGATGAAGATGGAGATCCCGGTGCTGACCGAGTACGACGGCGTGGTGCGCGACCTCTCGGTGCACGAAGGTGAGGTCGTCCAAGAGGGCGACGTCCTGGCCGTCATCGATCCGGTCCTGGCCTAGGCGGACCGGGTGGCCGACTCGCTGCTGCAGGCCGCGCCGGCCGACGCCGCCGTCACTTCGGCCATCCGGCTCCGCGCCCTGCGAAAGGTGTTCGGGTCGGTCGTCGCGGTCGACGGTATCGATCTTGACATCGCCGACGGCGAGTTCTTCGCCGTCCTCGGACCGTCCGGGTCGGGGAAGACGACGGTGCTGCGGATGATCGCCGGGTTCGAGACGCCGACCGCCGGAACGATCGAGCTGGCCGGGATGGACGCCACCCGCGTCCCGCCGTTCCGCCGCGACGTGAACACGGTCTTCCAGGACTACGCGCTCTTTCCGCACATGACGGTGGCCGAGAACGTCGGGTACGGCCTGCGCGTCCGGCGAGTGGCGAAGGCCGAGCGGGCACGCCGGGTGCGCGAGGCGCTCGACATGGTGCGCCTGCCCGACGTGAGTGGACGCCGGCCGTCGGAGCTTTCGGGCGGCCAGCGGCAGCGGATCGCGCTCGCCCGAGCGCTGATCAACCGGCCGCGGGTGCTGCTTCTCGACGAACCCCTCGGCGCGCTCGACCTCAAGCTGCGCGAGCAGATGCAGGTCGAGCTCAAGGCGATCCAGCGCGAGGTCGGCATCACGTTCGTCTTCGTCACCCACGATCAGGACGAGGCGCTGACCCTCTGCGACCGGCTGGCGGTCATGCGTGACGGACGGATCGAGCAGATCGGCGCCGCTGCCGACGTCTACGAGCAGCCCGCGACCCGCTTCGTCGCCGAATTCGTCGGTACGTCGAACGTCATCTCCGGCGCGGCCGCCCGCCGGATCCTGGGCTCGGACGAGACCGCGACCGTCCGTCCCGAGAAGGTCCGCGTCTACCCGGCCGGCTCCGCGCCCGTCCGTCCCGACGGCGACGTCCGGGTCGACGGCGTGGTCCGCGAGGTCGTGTACGCCGGTGCCGCCACCAGAGTCGTCGTCGACGTCGAACCCGACGTCAGCCTCGCCGCGCTTGTCCTCAACGTCGAGACGGGCGCAGCACCGTTCACCCGAGGTCAAACCGTGACCCTCGGTTGGGATGGCGGCGCCACCCGCCGAGTCGATTCGCCACTCGAGAAGGAGTCCACGTGAAGCGTCTGCTGCGATTCGTCCGGATACCCGCCGCCCTCGTCGTCGGCGGGGTCGTGCTCGTCGCCTGTAGCAGCTCGGGTGACAGCAAGGGGGCCTCGAAGCGCTCGGTTCCGAACGTGGCGATGGCCAAGTCGGTCGGCGCCGGTGAGGGCCAGCTGAACATCATCGTGTGGGCCGGCTACGCCGAGAAGGACTGGGTCCAGCCGTTCGAGAAGGCGAGTGGCTGTCAGGTGAACGTGAAGACCGGCAACACGTCCGATGAGATGGTCTCGTTGATGCGCAGCGGCCAGTACGACGGCGTCTCGGCGTCGGGCGACGCGACCCTGCGGTTGATCTACGGCGGGCAGGTGGCGCCGGTGAACACCAAGCTCGTCCCCAACTACGCGACCGTCTCGACGTTTCTGAAGAACGGCAGCTGGAACTCGGTCAACGGACAGATGTACGGGATTCCGCACGGGTGGGGCGCCAATCTGCTGATGTGGGACCCCCGGACGGTCAAGGGCTCGCTGGACTCGTGGAGCGCGGTCTTCGACAACGCGTCCACCTACAAGGGCAAGGTCACCGCCTACGACTCGCCCATCTACATCGCCGACGCTGCTCTGTACCTGATGAAGACCAAACCCGACCTCAAGATCAAGGATCCCTACTCGCTCACGCCCAAGCAGCTCGATGCGGCGATCGCGCTGCTGAAGCAACAGAGTCAGAACGTCGGTGAGTACTGGGCCGATTACAACAAGGAGGTGCAGGCCTTCGAGTCCGGGACCTCCGTCGTGGGCACTACCTGGCAGGTCATCGCCAACACGATCAACGGCGGCAAGAAGACCACGGTCAAGACCGTGCTGCCGAAGGAAGGCGCCACCGGGTGGTCGGATACATGGATGATCGCGGCCAAGGCCAAGCACCCGAACTGCATGTACAAGTGGATGGACTGGATCGTCTCGCCCAAGGCCAATGCCCAGGTGGCCGAGTTCTTCGGTGAGGCGCCGGCGCAGACCAAGGCCTGCGAGCAGACGAGCGACAAGTCGTTCTGCACCACCTATCACGCGCTCGATGCCGCGTACGCCAAGCAGATCCATTACTGGACGACGCCGCAGAAGCAGTGCGTCGACGGCAGCGGCGACAACTGCACGGACTACTCCACGTGGACGACCAAGTGGCAAGAGGTCAAGGGGTGACTCTCCCCGCGCCGGTCGGCAACGATGCCGACCGGCGCGGGGCACTCTCGGCGTTCTTCGCGCCGCGGCGTCGTACCCGCCTGACGCTGCTGCTCGGGCCGCCGATGGTCTGGCTGCTCGTCGTGTACCTCGGCGCGATTGCGGCGCTGCTCGTGTCGGCCTTCTGGAGCGTCGACTCGTTCACCGAGAACGTGGTGCACACGTACTCGACGGCGAATGTGCACACCGTCGCCACCGAACCGATCTACCGCACGGTGGCGTTCCGGACGATCGTCATCGCGCTGTCGGTGACGGTCCTCGACGCCCTCATCGCCTTCCCGATGGCGTTCTACATGAGCGTGGTCGCCAGCCCCCGGCTGCGGCGGGTGCTGGTCGTCGCGGTCCTGACTCCGCTGTGGGCGAGTTACCTCGTGAAGGCCTACGCGTGGCGGACGTTGTTCGCGCCGAACGGACCGATGAGTTGGGCCACTGGCGGACATACCCCTGGGTACGGTGAGGCCGCCACCGTGGTGACGCTCGCGTACATGTGGCTGCCGTACATGGTGATCCCCGTGTACGCGGGGTTCGAGCGGTTGCCCCGGTCGCTGTTCGAAGCGAGCGCCGACCTGGGGGCCACCGCCTGGAACACCGTGCGATCAATCGTCCTGCCGCTCGTGTTCCCGGCCATCGCCGCCGGCTCGATCTTCACGTTCTCACTGACGCTCGGCGACTACATCGCGGTGAGTATCGTCGGCGGCAAGACGCAGCTGATCGCGAATGTCATCCGCGACCAGGTGACCCTCAACCAGCCGCTGGCCGCGGCCGTGTCGTTGATCCCGCTGCTCGCGATCGTGCTGTACCTCGCGGCCATGCGCCGCACCGGTGCATTGGAGAATGTCTAGTGGTCATCTCCGCCCGCACCCGGCTCGTCCTGCGCATACTGATGGCGCTCGGCTTGGCCTTCCTCTACGTGCCCTTGGCCATCGTCGTCCTGAACGCCTTCAACGAGTCCAGGAGCTATGCCTTCCCGCCCACCGGCTACACGCTCACGTGGTGGCACCGCGCCTGGGACGACAGCGGGGCGCGGGAGGGTCTGCTCAACTCGGTCAAGGCCGGCCTGGGCGCAACGGCCATCGCCCTCGTGCTCGGCACGATGGCCGCGTTCGCCGTGCAGCGGTACCGGTTCTTCGGCCGCTCGACGGTGAGCTTCCTCGTCATCCTGCCGATAGCGCTGCCCGGCATCGTCACCGGCATCGCGTTGCAGAACGCCTTCCACTCCGTGCTCGCCGTCGACCTCAGCATCTGGACGATCATCATCGGGCACGCCACGTTCTGCGTCGTCATCGTGTTCAACAACGTCCAGGCCCGGCTGCGGCGCACCGGCGCATCGCTGGAGCAGGCGTCGGCCGACCTCGGAGCGACCGGCTGGCAGACCTTCCGGTTCGTCACCTTCCCGTCGTTGCGCGGGGCGCTGGTCGCGGGCGCCCTGCTCGCCTTCGGGCTCAGCTTCGACGAGATCGTCGTCACGAACTTCACCGCGCCCGCGGCGATCCAGACCCTGCCGCTGTGGATCTTCGGCAACCTGTTCCGGCCCAATCAGGCACCGGTCGTCAACGTCGTCGCCGCGGTGCTGATCGTCTTCGCGATCGTCCCGGTGTGGGTCGCCCAGCGCCTGACCGACGATGCGGCCGGTAGCCGATTCTGACCGCTCGACAAAGGAGATCCGATGTCTGACCGTGTACCGCAGCAGCGTTCCGTGCGGACCGCCCTGCCCGGCCCGCGCTCGCGGGAGCTGCATGCCCGCCGCACCGCTGCCGTGTCGTCCGGCGTGAGCAGCACCATGCCGGTGTACGTCGAGCGCGCCGGTGGCGGCATCATCGTCGACGTCGACGGCAATCAGCTGATCGACTTCGGCTCGGGCATCGCAGTGGCGTCAGTGGGCAACGCCGCGCCGCGAGTGGTGGAGCAGGTCCGGGCGCAGGTCGCCGACTTCACGCACACGTGCTTCATGGTCAACCCGTACGAGGAGTACGTCGCCGTCGCCGAACAGCTCAACGAGCTGACTCCGGGCGACCATGACAAGCGCTCGGCGCTGTTCAACTCCGGCGCCGAGGCCATCGAGAACGCGGTGAAGATCGCCCGCTCGTACACCGGCCGGCCGGCGGTGGTCGTCTTCGACCACGCATATCACGGCCGGACGAACCTCACGATGGCGCTGACCGCGAAGAACATGCCGTACAAGCATCACTTCGGCCCGTTCGCCGGCGAGGTGTACCGGGTGCCGATGGCCTACCCCTTCCGCTGGCCGACCGGACCCGAGCGCTGCTCCGACGAGGCGTTCGAGCAGTTCGTGTCGCTGACCCACGCCCAGGTCGGGGAGGAGAACTGCGCCGCCGTGGTCATCGAGCCGATCCAGGGTGAAGGCGGGTTCATCGTGCCGGCGCCGGGCTTCCTCGCCCGGGTGGCGGACTGGTGCGCCGATCACGGCATCGTCTTCGTGGCCGACGAGATCCAGACCGGCTTCTGCCGCACGGGCGACTGGTTCGCCTGCGAGGCCGAGGGCGTCGTCCCCGACCTCATCGCCACCGCGAAGGGAATCGCCGGGGGCCTGCCGCTGTCGGGGGTGACCGGCCGGACCGAGATGATGAACGCCGTCCACGTCGGTGGGCTCGGCGGCACCTACGGCGGCAATCCGGTGGCCTGCGCCGCGGCGTTGGGCGCGATCGAAACCATGCGCACCGACGACCTCTGCGGAGCCGCCCGCCGGATCGAGTCGGTGATGCGCCCGCGGTTGGCGGCGCTGGCCGAGAAGTACCCAGCGGTCGGGGACCTGCGCGGACGCGGAGCCATGCTGGCGATCGAGCTCGTGGAGCCGGGCGGCAAGGACCCGAATCCGGCACTCACGGCGGCCGTCGTCGCGGCCTGCCACCGCGAAGGTCTGGTGACGCTGACGGCGGGCACCTTCGGAAATGTGCTGCGTTTCCTTCCGCCGCTGGTCATCGGCGAGGACCTGCTCGTCGAGGGGCTGGAAATCCTGGACGCGGCATTCGCCGCATCCGCCTGAGAAGGCGCCGGCCCATGCGCCCGGCCGCGCCGCGCTCCCGCGTGCGCCACCGACGGGCAGCACGTACCGTCGTTGAGCACGGCGCGCAGGGTAGGCCGGGCGCCGTCTCGCCGGGAAGCCTCAGGAGGTCGGTTCGTGCTCGGGTCATTCCTGCGGCGCAGGCGCACGCCGTTGATCGTCTGCGTGATCGTGATCGCGTACGCCGCTGTCTTCCTGGCGTGGACCCGCGGATCCAACGGGAATGACGACGCGAACCTGCCGAAGGGCGCCGGTGCGCTGCCGACCGACGCGGGCCTGCTCGGACTGACCCCCCCTGCGTCGACCCCCGCGACGACCGGCTCCGGTGCTGCCTCGTCGCCCGGCGGCCCGATCAAGTCGCTGAACCTGCCCGACCTGCCCCAGTCGTCGAACATCAACGGGGCCGCGGCGCCGCGCCATTCGGTTGTGATCACCATCACGTCCGA
>JAVHVD010000040.1:0-13045 GCA_032160745.1 Pseudonocardiales bacterium | reverse complement strand
GCACCGTCCGGAACTGCTCGGGCGTGGCGGCGAGGATCCGCAGCTTGGGGTCCTTCACGGTCAGCCACGGTCCGGTGGGTTCGAGGCCGGCCAGCCGGCGGTCGGCGAGCACCGCCTTGACCGCCTCGCGATCGCCACCGGCGACGAGCGCGTCCAACCGCTGGCCAGTGAGGACGCGGGCCGCGGCGTCGGCCGCGTCGGCGAAGGCTGCGCTGGCTTGGTTGGCCCGGCGGCGCGCGTAGCGCTGCTGCGACCAGCCGCCGGCCTTGGTCGTGCCCTGCACGTAGCTCGAACCGACCTTGGACGCGACGAGTTCGGCACCGTCAAACACGCCGGCCGCGTAGCCACCGCGGCGAACCAGCAGGACGCCGATCCGGCGCTTGCGCCGGGCGTGCTCGACCAGATCGCCGGTGTCGCCGGGCAGTGGTGGGAACGGTACGTCGATCCACGCCTTCGCCCCGTCGGCCGCGACGAGCGCTACGACCTCGGGCGCCGTGGTCCTCTGCGTCTCGCCATGGCGTTCGGTGAAGCCGGCCAGCCAGCGCTCGAGCCGGTCGACCCCGACGGTGACCTCACGCTGCGGCACGCGCCGACATTAGACGCTGCTGGAACTGTATGACGGGCGTATTACAACTCCACGACACAGGTGCCCGGTCCGGGCGACCTACTGGATCGGCTCGAGCTCGCGGTCCGGATCGACGGCCGGCTCCGGCTCGTCGGCCCGCACCAGCGCGATGCCGGCGAGCACCACCACGCCACCGACGCCCTGCAGCAGGCTCGGCTGCTGGCCCAGCAGCAGCCACGCGAAGACCACCGCGGCCAGCACCTCGGCCAGCCCGATGAACGACGCCAGCCGGGCGCCGAGGCGCCGGGCGGCGCCGATCCCCGCCGTATAGGCGATCACCGCGGCGACGAGCGACAGGCCGAGCACCGGCACCACCCAGGAGGTGTGATGACCGTTGAAGTCGGCGTCGGCGGTGGAGGACCGCAGCGGGATCGCGCCGGCCAGCCCCGCGACCAGCAACGCTGCCGCCCCGACCACCATCCCGGCCCAGGCCATGGCGATCGGCGGCAGGCCGTCATCGACGCGCGAGGAGAGCACGAAGTAGCACGCCAATCCGGTGGCGGCGGCCAGCCCCCACAGGACCCCGATCCCGTCGACGCGCTGCGAGCCGGTGAGGTCGAGCACGAGGACGAGCCCGCCGATCGCCAGCGCGGCGCCGAACACGGTCAGCCGCCGCGGCGGCTGGCCGTGGCGCAGCCAGGCCCAGCCGACGACGAGCAGCGTGCCGGAGTACTCGAGCAGCAAGGCGACCCCCACCGACAGGTGCTCGACGGCGTTGAAGAAGAACAGCTGGGCGCCGGCCACGGCCAACAAGCCGTAGGCGAGCACGACGGGCAGGCTGCGGCGCAGCACCCCCCAGCGGCCGCGCAGCTGGACGAGGGCGGGAACGGTGAGCATCAGCGCCGCGGTCCCGATCCGGACGGTGACCGCCGAACCCGGAGTCCAACCGGCGGACATCAGCGACGCGGCGAAGCTGCCGGACGTCCCGAAGGTGGTCGCCGACAGCACAGCCAGTCCGAGCCCGACACTGCTCGCCCGCACATCGCCTCCCGTAATGAGTCAAACGTCGTATGCTCATGACGGTAGTGAGAACCCGTGACAGGAGTCAAGGTGCTTTTTGCTCATGACACAGAGGTGGCGCTGGCGGCCGCGGCCGCGCTGGTGAACACCGAGGACGACGGTCGGCTGGAGGACCTCGCGGCCCTCGACGCCTTCATCGCCGAGTGGGGCTACACCGGTTCACGACGGCACACCCGGGCCGAGCTCGACGCCGTCCGCGCGCTGCGGCCACGGCTGCGGCAGATCTGGCACGTCGACAAGGACGGCGCCGTCGAGATCGTCAACGGGCTGCTGCGCGAGTTCCGAGCGCTGCCCCAGCTGAAGAAGCACGACGAGTGGGACTACCACGTGCACGCCACCTCATCGGATCAGCCGCTCGCCGACCGCATGGCGGTGGAGGCGGCAATGGCGTTCGTGGACGTGATCCGCGGCGGCGAGCTCGACCGGCTCCGCGTCTGCGCCGCGAGCGACTGCCAGGACGTGCTGGTCGACCTGTCGAAGAACCGCTCGCGCCGGTTCTGCGACGGCGGGTGCGGCAACCGGACCAACGTGGCCGCCTACCGCGCTCGACTCGCGGCGGAGAACCGCGCTACGAGGTGATGTCCTTGCGGTCGAAGCGCAGCCAGGCATAGCCGAGGAACGCGGCCGCGTACACGAGCGCCAGACCGGTGCCGCGGATCATGTCGTCCCATCTGATCGGTGAGCTCAGCGTGTCCACCCAGGCGTAGTTGAAGTGCGTCGGCAGGTACTGGCGGTACGGGTCGAGGGCGGCGATTTGGTCGAGGATGTTCGAGACCACCACCAGCATCACCGAACCGCCGACGGCGCCGAGTGGGTTGTCCACGCTGACGCTGAGCAGGAAGGCCAGCGCGGCCACGACGAGCAGCTGACCGCAGACGTAGCCGACGATGATCAGCAGCCGCCACGAGGACGGCCCGGTCCCGAAGGACCCGCCGATCGGCGAGCGCGCCGGCGTCCAGCCGAAGAACACGCCGCCGACGCAGAACGCCCAAAGCGGCAGCAGCGCGTTCGCGGCCACGCAGAGCGAGCCGGCGACGATCAGCTTCTGGCGTAGCAACCGTGATCGTGGCACCGGCTGGGCCAGCAGGTAGCGCAGTGACGACCAGCTCGCCTCGCTGGCGACGGTGTCGCCGCAGAACAGCGCAACCACCACCACGAGCAGGAAGCCCACCGATGCGAACTCGGTGAAGAGCGCGAAGTTGAAGCCGCCGGAGTTCGCCAGTCCCACCAGCTGCGGTGCGTCACTGCCGGCGCCGCCACCGACCTTGAACGCGAACGCGATGATGATCGGCAGGATCAGCAGCAGCCCGAACGCGACCTGGGTACGGCGCCGCTTGATCTGGCGGGTGAACTCGACGCGCAGCCGTAGCGTGCGGCGGGGGTCGAAGTCCGGCGCGCGACCCGCGTCCAATTCCGCGAGCCGGTCGTGGATCCCCCGGTGCGTCGCCGCGACCTTCGAGAGCTCCCTTTCAGTCATTCCCGGCTCCGATCAGGTCGAGGAAGACGTCCTCGAGGGCCCGCCGCGCCGGGACGAGCTCGGCGGTGATGCCGGCGTCCTCCAGCACCCGGGTGGCCTCGGCCGGATCGGCCACGGAGAGCTGCACGCCACCGGCGCCGGCGATCTCCACGGTCGAGCCGGCCGCAACGAGACGACCCTTGTGCATGACCACCACGTGGGTGCAGGTCTGCTCCACCTCGGCCAGCAGGTGGCTCGACACGACGACGGTGCGCCCGGTGCGGGCATAGCCCTGCAACACCTCACGCATCTCGGCGATCTGCGGCGGGTCGAGGCCATTGGTCGGTTCATCCAGGACGAGGAGCTCGGGCAGGCCGAGCATGGCCTGGGCGATGCCCAGGCGCTGCTTCATGCCGTGGCTGTAGGTACGCACCCGGCGGTCGACCGACGGGCCGAGTCCGGCGATGTCCAGCGCGGTCGCGAAGTCGGCGTCCGGCTCGGGTCGCCCGGTCGCGGCCCAGTAGAGCCGGAGGTTCTCCCGCCCGGTGAGGTGCGGCAGGAACCCGGGCCCCTCGATGAACGCACCGATCCGGGCGAGCACAGAGGCGCCGGGCACGACCGGTTCGCCGAACACGTGCACGCTGCCGGCCGTGGGGGTGATGAGCCCGACGAGCACCCGCAGCGTGGTCGTCTTTCCGGCGCCGTTCGGGCCGAGCAGTCCGACCACCTGACCGCGCTCGACCCGGAAGGTCACGTCGTCCACCGCGCGGTAGCCGCCGGCGTACTCCTTGACCAGCGACTCGATGCTGACCGGGACCGCAGCCAGCTCGGGTACGGACTTGAGGACGAGCCGCCGGCGAATGATCACGAACGCGACCGCGCCGCCGATGAGCAGGCAGACGAGGCCGCCGACGATCAGCCAGGTCACCGGGTGGCCGGCGCTGATCGCCGTTCCCGACCCGGTCGGGATGGTGACCGCGCCGGTGCGATCGGCGAGCGCGATCGTGTAGTTGCGCGCGTCCCGCGGGGCCGCGTAGGCGAAGTCCGTGGTGCTCACGGTGAGGGCCAGCCGGTGCCCGGACTGCACGTTGCGGACGACCGACGGCAGGCGCACGGTCACCGTGCGCGGGGCGCCGGGGCGCATACCGGTGAGGCGCAACGGGGTGACGAGCTGCGAAGGCAGCGTCTGCGAGCCGTCCGGGGCAAGATCACGAAGGCCGGCGAAGAGGGTGACGTCGCGCGTCGACTGGGTGGTGATGACGAGCTGCACCGTCGGCTGCCCGGCGATCAGCAGGCCGCCGGACACCTTGCCCGAGGTGAAGGTCGCGGTCTGGCCCGGCGCGGACGGCAGCAACGGCACCGCTTGGTCGAAGCGCGACGAGATGCCGCCGAGTCCGGGGATGGTGGTGATCATCGCGGGCGACCCGTCAGCCGGTGCGGACACCGGCTGCGGCGGCCCGCTGAGCTGCACTGTCCGGGTCGGGCGGGGCTGGCCGGCAATGCCGGGGTAGCCGGGCGCCTGCAGCGTCTGCTGGGAGGCGTCGCCGGTGGCGGCGGAGACGACGCCGGCCTGCTCGCTGAATCGGAAACGCTGCGTCGTGCCGACCTTCCCGGCGAAGACGTCGTCGGTCCAGGCAATCGCCTCACTGGTGGCCGTTCCGCCGCCCACAGCCGAGTCGTGGCCGCCCTGGCGCCAGACCACCCGAACCGGGGTGTGGTGCGCGGCGAGGCCGCGGGCGTTCGCGTCTGCCTCGCTCAACGGGAAGAGCGAGTCGTCCTCGCCCTGCGTCAGCAGCGTCGGCGCCTTGATCGAGGCCATGACCGTGGCGGGGCTGGCCTGCCGCATCAGTTGGCGCATCGGGGCGTTCGGGGTCCCGGCCGCCGCCGACGCGAGATAGGCGGCGCACACGTCGGCGGCGAAGCGGCCGCAGCCGAGCGGGCCGAGCGCGCCGAGCTGGCCGGGGGACGGCCCGTCGGCCACCCCGGGGGGGAGCCGATCCGGGAACCCGTTGGCGAACAACTGCCCGGCCCACAACCTCTTGAAGACGCCGGACCCGGAGCCGGCGAAGTTCGGGAAGAGGGCGTGCGACAGGTCGTTCCAGGTGATGTCGGCCGAGACGGCGCCGACGCGGTGATCGGCCGCCGCGATCAACAGCGACAACGCGCCGCCGTACGAACCGCCGGCCGTGGCGATCTGCGGCTTGCCGTTGACCCGCTTCACGTCCTTGCGGGCCGCCAACTGGCTGATCAACAGTTCGCCGTCATGGACCTCGTAGCCGGGTGCGGCGAAATGGATGAGCCCGCCGGAGCGGCCGAACCCACGGGCGGTATAGGTCAACGCGATGTAGCCGCGCTCGGCGAAGCTGCGCGCTTCGGAGTCCAGCGAGCTCTTGTCGCCGCCGAAACCCTGGCTCAGCAGGACGGCCGGCGCGGGCGTGATCTCGGGCAGGTACAGCGAGGTGTCGAGCTGAACCGGCTTGCCGCCCTCCGGCGTGCCCGCGACGAAGCGCGAACTGACGTGGACGGTGTTACCGGTGGTCGCGATGCCGATGATCGTCCCGGCCAGCACGAGCAGCAGGACGAGGGCCAGCACCAGTTGCGCCCGGCGGGAACGCAGACGTTCACGAATGGCGGTGAACGTCATTGCGTCAGCCTACGGACGGCCCCTTCTCGGCGCCGTGGGGGATGACCCTGATCTTCACCGCAGGCTGCCCGCCACCCTGAGCAGTTCGGTCGGAGCGAGTGGCTTGGCTGCGTGCGAGCAGACGCTACGGCTGTTGCCCGTCGGCAGCTGCCACAGCACGCAGCGCACGCCGGAGTCGGTCACGAGGTTCGCGCGGTGACCGGCGACGGTCGTCCGCGTGCCCGGGCGGCCGCCGGTCGGATCGAGGTCCTCGGCCGGACCGGAGGACACCACCAGGTCGGCGGCGCCGTTCGCGTAGCGACGCTCGGCCACCACGGTGCCGTGGACCGCGTCCATGGGATGGGCGGAGACGACGCGATAGCCGGAAGGCAGGTGCCGGGGCCGCGGGAAGTCCCGCGGGTCGAGCACCGCGGCGGACGGGGCGGCTCCGCTGTGCAACAGGTGCGGGCCGCTGATCACCCGACGGCCGCCCAGCGGGGCCTGCAGCCGGACCGGCACGCCGATGCTGTGGCCGAGGTAGCAGGTGAAGCCGACATTCCCGTTCTTGTCCGGTCCGGGCAGGTACTCGTAGCCGGAGACCCGGATGCGCACCGACATCCGCGTCTGAGCGAGCACCGTGGCGACCGGCGCGATGACGTTGCAGGCGGTGTCCGCGTTGTCGTGCGGGACGACGACATAGATCCGCTTCGGGTCTCGGACATCGCGGACGGCGGTGTCGAATCCGGCGTCGTCGATCTGCTGGAGGACCTTGCCGTGGGAGGTGGGCGGATATCCGGGCACGCGGGCACCCGCCGCGCCCGTTGGCGAGCCACCGACGGTGAGCAGGCCGGTCACCGCGGTGACGAGCAGCACCAGCACAGCTGCCCCGGCCGCCGCTGCCGACCGGGTCGACAGGTCGGGCAGGGCTGTAACCCTCATCGCCGAAGCGTAAGGACATTCCGCTGCGCTGTCAGATCGGGAGCTCGACGCTTCCGATCGTGCGACCTACCACCTGCGCGGCCTCGCGAAGGCGATCAGGTGGATGCGCGGCGTAGCCGAGAACCAGCCCCGGCCGGCCGGGGCGCTGCCGGTGCCACGAGAGCGGATGGACGAGGACGCCGGCCGCGCGGATGCGCTCGACGAGCTCGAGGTCGCTCCCCACTGAGTCGGGGAGGGTGATCAACAGGTGCAGTCCGGCGGCGACGCCGGCCACCTGCACGCCGGGCAGTTGCGCCCGCAGGGCGGACAGCAGCGCGTCGCGGCGGGCGCGGTGCCGGGCCCGGACCGTCCGGACGTGCCGGTCGTAGTCCCCGACCGCGAGCAGCCGGGCCAGGACGAGCTGCGGCACGGTCGGGCAGCCCAGGTCGCTCGCGTGCTTCGCCGCGACGAGCTCGTCGAGCAGGCGCGCCGGCGGCACCAGCCAGCCGAGCCGCATGCCCGGGGCGAGCGTCTTGGAGGTGCTGCCGGTGTAGGCGATCCGGTCGGGGGCGCCGGCGTGCAGGGCGGGCACCGGCGCCCGGTCGTAGCGGTACTCGGCGTCGTAGTCGTCCTCGATGACGAGTTCGGCGGAGGCCGCCCACTCGAGCAACGCTCGGCGGCGGGCCGGCGCCAGCACGACGCCGGTCGGGAACTGGTGGGCCGGGGTGACGAAGACGGCTGATGCGTCGCTCGCCGCAAGGTCAGTCACGCGCAGCCCGTCCTCGTCGACCGCGACCGGGACGGGCCGCAGGCCCCAGTAGCGCAGCTGATCCACCGCTCCTCGGGAGCCCGGGTCCTCTACGGCGATCGCCTCCGCTCCCCGCCCGCGCAGCAAGGGGGCGAGCAGCGCGAGTGACTGCGCCACACCGGCCACGACGATGATCGCGTCCGGTTCGACCCGTAGCCCGCGGGTGCGCCCGAGCCATCCAGCCAGTTCGACCCGCAGGCGCGGGCTGCCGCGCGGGTCGCCGTAGCCGAAGTCGGCGGCACCGGCCTCGTCGAGGACGGCTCGCTCGGCCCGTAGCCACATCGCGCGCGGGAAGGCCGACAGGTCCGGGACGCCCGGTGACAGGTCGATGCCCTCGTGCGGGGCGAGTCTCGGCACGGGAAGTTGGAGCCGACCGGCCGCTGCGCGGGGCTTCGGCTCCGGTTGCCGGGCCGGTCGCCCCGAGGTGAGCACGGTCGTGCCGGCGCCGCGGCGACCGCCGATGAGACCCTCGTCCGTGAGTCGCTGGTACGCCTCGACGACGACGCCGCGGGACACGCCGAGCTCGGCGGCGAGGTGCCGGGTGGCCGGCAGCGCGGCATCGACCGGCAAGCGTCCGTCGGTGACGGCCGATCGGATCGCGTCCGCCAGCCAGCTCGTCAGACCCTTCGCCGGCGCAGCCGCCGGGTCGAGCTGGAGGAAATCTGCGCCGCTCGGCGGCAGTGCGGGCATTGGTACACCTCAGAACCGGAGTCTTGGACCTTCTCGGCGGACCATTTCGCGCAGAGCATGGCACACATGGCCTTCGTCGATGCTCCTTCGCGTCCTCCGGCCGTCGCCGCCGACGCCGTGCCGCCGGCGTGGCGTGCGGTCCTCGCCGGCACGGCCGGCATGACGTTCGTCGGCGGCAGCGTGGCCGTGTCCGGCGAGTTGACGGGCGCGCCGCTGTTCACCGCGCAGGCGCTGCGGTACGCCGTCGCGTGCGCGCTGTTGGTCGGGATGGCGCGGCTGACCGGACGTCCGCTGCTGCGCCCGCGCGGCGCGGAGCTCGGCTGGCTCGTCGGCGTGGCCGTCACCGGTCTGCTCGTGTTCAACGTCGCGCTGGTGAACGGGTCGCGGCACGCCGAGCCCGCGGTGCTCGGCGTGGCGGTGGCCTGCGTGCCGGTGCTGATGGCGGCGCTGGGTCCGCTGCTCGAGGGGCGGCGGCCGCTCGGCCGGCTGGTCATCGCGGCGCTGGTCGTCACAGGTGGCGCGGCACTGGTCGAAGGCGTCGGCCGGACGGATGCGATCGGTGTCCTGTGGGCGGTGGTGGTCTTCGCGTGCGAGGCGGGCTTCACCCTGCTGGCCGTGCCGGTACTGCGCCGGCACGGACCGTGGGGCGTGTCGGTGCACGCCACCTGGATCGCCACCGGTCTGTTCGCTCTGGTGGGCGTCGTGCACGAGGGTCCGGGCGCGATCGGTCGGTTGCGCGGCGAAGACCTGCTCGCCGTCGGTTACCTCGCCGTCGGCGTCACCGCGATCGCCTTCGTCCTCTGGTACTCCGCCGTCGGACGGCTCGGGACCGGCCGCGCCGGACTGCTGACCGGCGTGGCGCCGGTGGCCGCGGCGGCGATCGGCGTGCTGCTCGGCGGCGCGTTGCCGTCGGCACCGGTGTGGGGCGGCATCGTGCTGATCGCTGCCGGACTGCTCCTTGGACTGGGCCGGCGTCGCGTCAGTCGGTGAGGCGTTGCTGCAGCGCAGCGTCCTTGGCCTGCGCGGTCGCGGCGAGGTCGCCCTGGAACGCGGCCAGCTTTCCGGCCAGTTCGGGGTCACCCACGGCGAGGATCCGCACGGCGAGCAGCCCGGCGTTCCGGGCACCGCCGATCGACACCGTCGCCACCGGCACGCCGGCGGGCATCTGCACGATCGACAGTAGGGAGTCCATACCGTCCAGGTAGGTGAGCGGGACCGGCACGCCGACCACCGGCAACGTGGTCAGTGACGCGACCATGCCGGGCAGGTGGGCGGCCCCGCCGGCGCCGGCGATGATCACCTTCAGACCGCGTCCGGCCGCCTGCTGCGCGTACTCCGCCATACCGAGCGGCGTGCGGTGCGCGGACACGACCCGCACCTCGTGCGGTACGTCGAACTCCGCGAGCGCCTCGGCGGCGGCGCCCATGACCGCGTAGTCCGAGTCCGAGCCCATGATCACGCCGACCTGGGTCACGTGCGGTCTCCGTTCATCAGGTAGTCGGCGGCGGCGGTCGCGCGGTGGCGGACGGTGGCCAGGTCAGCGCCGAGGGCGGTGACGTGGCCGACCTTGCGGCCGGGGCGGAACTGCTTGCCGTAGAGGTGGATCTTCACATCCGGCCAGTGCGCCATGAGGTGGTGCACCCGCTCGTCGATGCCCTTCGGCGACACGTCCTCCGGGCCGCCGAGCAGATTGGCCATCACGACGACCGGCGCGGTCGGCGCGGTCGACCCGAGCGGGTAGTCGAGGACGGCGCGCAGATGCTGCTCGAATTGCGACGTCCGCGCGCCCTCGATCGTCCAGTGCGCGGAGTTGTGCGGCCGCATCGCGAGCTCGTTCACCAGCAGCCCGTCCGCCGTCTCGAACAGTTCGACGGCGAGAACGCCGGTCACCCCCAGTTCGGCCGCGATTCGCAGCGCCAGGGCCTGGGCCTGCTCGGCGGTCTCGTCGTCGAGGCCGGGCGCCGGGGCGATCACCTCGACGTTGATGCCACCACGCTGCACGGTCTCCACCACCGGCCACGCTGCGCCCTGCCCGAAGGGCGAGCGGGCGACGTCGGCGGCGAGCTCGCGGACGATCGCGACCCGTTCCTCGGCGAGCAATGAGGTCCCGGACGCGAGGACCTCAGCCGCATCGGCCGCGGAGTCGATCACCCACACGCCCTTGCCGTCGTAGCCGCCTGTGGTGGCCTTGAGGACGACGGGCCACCCCACCGCGGCGGCGAACGCGTCGAGGTCGGCGGCGTCGGTGATCGGGGCCCAACGCGGACAGGGAACCCCCATCGCGGCGAGGCGCTCGCGCATCGCCTGCTTGTTCTGGGCGAAGCGCAGGGCCTCCGCGCCCGGGTGAACGGCCACTCCCTCGGCTGCGAGCGCGGCGATGTGCGCGTTGGGGACGTGTTCGTGATCGAAGGTGAGCACGTCGCAGCCGTGGGCGAACGAGCGCAGATCCTCGAGCGAGCGATAGTCACCCACGACCACGTCGGACGCGACGAGAGCGGCACCGTCGTCCGCCGAATCGGCGAGGATCCGCAGGGATTGGCCGAGGGCGATCGCGGCCTGATGGGTCATCCGGGCCAGCTGACCGGCACCGACCATGCCGACGATCGGTAGGCCGGTGCGTTCGTCCATATCCAGGAGCCTAGGTGCCGCTGTGACGGACCCCGCTCCGGGAGGGCCGCGCGGGTAGTGTCCGCTCAGTCATGACCGCGCCATCCCTGTCCGCGAAGCTACGCGAGTACGTCCGTACCTCGTGGCGGATCCTGCTGAAGGAGCTCGCTGCCTTCGGCGTCATCGGCGCGTTGGCATTCGTCATCGACATCGGCATCTTCACCTGGCTGGCGCCGCACGGCGCGCTGAAGGCCAAGGCGATCTCGACAGTCGTCTCGACCACATTCGCCTACTTCGGCAACCGGCACCTGTCGTTCTCACATCGGGCGCGGACCAGCATCGGCCGGGAGACGTCGTTCTTCTTCGGCATCAACCTGGTCACGCTGATCTTCTCCGAAGTTGTGATCGGTCTGTTCGTGTACGGCCTGCATTACGGGCACGCGAGCACGATGGTCTTCGTCGTCAACGTTGCGACGATCGCCATCGGCACGATGTTCCGGTTCTGGGCGTACAAGCGATTCGTGTTCCTGCACCCGGATCGGGTCAACATCCCTGTGGTCGACCTCGATGAGGAGCTCGCCGAGTAGACCGTTGGGCCTCAGTCGCCACCGCCGATGTCGGTCTCGAATGCCTCGTAGATCAGATCCGCGCCCTGCTGCCGGTGCCGGATCAGGTGACCGAGCAGCCGGTTGGCCCGCTCGCGCAGTCCGTCCACGTCGTCCGGCGTCACCGGCGGCGCGCTGTCGGCCACCAGCCCGGCGATCTCCTCCGCGATCTGTTCGTGCTCGGCCGTCAGCGCGTTCACCGCGTTGGCCAGCCGCAGGTCACCGGACAGGATCGCCTGGTGCAGACCCCCCGGGCCCTCGGTCACCTCGACGTGGGCGCTGAAGTCATCGGCCACGATCACCAGGCTGGCGTGCACCGCCTCGCCCCACACGACTGCCCGGCCCCGCGCGGGCGACGCGAGCGCCCGCTCCAGGGCATCGATGTTCTCGCGGAGCTCGGCGCGCCGGACGCGCACTGCCTGTAGCTCGGTGGTGCGGGTGGAGACGGTGGGGTCCATGCGTACCTCCAGGCTCTCGTCCTCACATGCTGGTGCCCCTGCGCGGGTTCCGTCCACCCCCTAGCCTGCTCGACATGACGACGGTGCTCATCGGCGGCGGTTGGGATCCGGACCATGCGTCGGCCGGGTACGGACCGTTCCTCGAAGCCGCCGGCGCTGCGCCGTCCGTCGCCTGCGTGATCATCGACGAGGGCGACGGTGCGGAGTACTTCGAGCGGTTTGTCTGCGCACTGACGTCGGTGGCGGCGTGCCGTCCGTCGGCCGTGCTCGTGCCGGTCGGCTCCACGTTCTTGATGTCGTCACTGGACGGGTTCGACGCGCTGCTCGTCTGCGGTGGGTTGACGCCGGCGTACGGGACGGCGTTGTCGCCGGTCTCGTCATCAGTGCGCGCTTGGCTCGCGGCGGGCCGGCCGTACGCCGGTTTCTCGGCCGGTGCGGCGCTCGCGGCCTCACGCGCCGTGGTCGGCGGTTGCCTGGTGGACGGTCGGGCGGTGTGCCCGCCCGACGCGGCCGAGGATCTCGACGACGTGACTGTCGTGGACGGACTCGGGCTCGTGCCGTTCGCGGTCGACGTCCATGCGGCGCAATGGGGGACGCTCGGCCGGTTGTGCGCGGCGGTGGCGACTGGGCTGGTGCCGTCCGGGGTGGCGATCGACGAGGACACCGCGGTGATCCTCGGCTCGGGCTCCCCCGTGGTGGTCGGGCACGGAGCGGCCCACGCCGTGACGCGGACCGGAGCGGGAGTTGAAGTGCAGTCGGTGACGGCGGGCGGCGCATTGCCGGTCGGCTGATCAGCGCCGGTATCACCGACGGGCCAGGCCACGCCGGCTGGGCACCATGAGCTGAGCGGTGGCCGCGAAAAACTCTCTGTTTCGCTCTCTGGTGAACGGCCGGAACTGTCGGACCCTGTCTCTATTATCGGACACGTGACCTGCTTATCTGCTTGAGTACAGCCGTCCCGCCTTCCGAGACGAGCGGCCGCGCCCGGTTCGGCTCCCGCCGTCACCGCACCGGCTCGCTGCGCGAAATCCATCTCTGCGGCTCGTCGAGGCCTTGGCGGCCAGGTCCGGTTGTCTGCTGGGCCGGGCCGCGGAGGTCAAGATCCAACTGACCTGTACTCAAGCAGATAAGCAGGACACGTGAGCGAGGCGGCGTGGTGGGATCCGGGCGATGAGTTCGCGCCCGACGAGCACCCCGCCTGCTCGGCAGACGAGGTGGCGGCGTGGGCCGCGGCC
>JAVHVD010000039.1:0-2825 GCA_032160745.1 Pseudonocardiales bacterium | reverse complement strand
CACACTCGACGAAGGCGAGGTCATTGCGTTCTGCCGCGAGCGGCTGGCGAACTTCAAGGTGCCGCGTCGGGTCGAGTTCGTCGACGTGCTGCCGCGCAATCCGTCCGGCAAGGTTCTGAAGACCGTTCTGCGCAAGGAGTTCGCTCATGTCTGAAGAGGACCCGGTCGCCTACGAGGTCCGCGGCTCGACTGCGGTCATCACGATGGACCGCCCTGAGTACCGCAACGCGCAGAACTCGGTGATGACCTACGCCCTCGACCGCGCCTTCCAGCGCGCGGTCGACGACGACGACGTCAAGGTCATCGTGCTGGCCGGTGCCGGCAAGCACTTCTCGTCCGGTCACGACATCGGGACGCCGGGCCGCGACGTCGACGTCCACTACGACAACGAGGCGATCATCTGGTGGGACCACGTAGGGCGTGAGGGCGGCGATCTGCGCTACGCGCGGGAGATGGAGGTCTATCTCGGGATGTGTCGCCGTTGGCGGGAGATACCCAAGCCGGTGATCGCGATGGTGCAGGGCGCCTGCATCGCCGGCGGGCTGATGCTCGCCTTCGTCTGCGACCTCATCGTCGCGTCGGACGATGCGTTCTTCGCCGACCCGGTGGTGCGCATGGGCATCCCCGGCGTCGAGTATTTCGCGCACCCATGGGTTCTCGGGCCAAGGGCGGCGAAGGAGATCCTGTTCACCGGCGACCGGTTCACCGCCCAGCGGGCGTACGAGTGGGGCATGGTCAACCGGGTCGTGGCCCGCGACTCGCTCGAGGACGAGACGTTCGCGATCGCCGAACGGATCGCTGCGATGCCGCGCTTCGGCCTCGCGCTGACGAAGCGTGCGGTCAACCAATGCGAGGACGCCATGGGCATGCGCAACGGCATGGACTCGGTCTTCGGCCTGCACCACTTCGCGCACGCGCACAACGCCGAGACCGGTGCGGACTCGCTCGGCGGCATGGACGCCAAGTCGATGAAGTCCGCGGGCAGCTGATGGACCTCGACCTGGACGCGGAGACGACCGCGTTCCGCGACGAGGTACGAGAGTTCCTGCGCGCGCACGTCCCGCAGCCGGCGCCGGCGTCGATGGACACGCCCGAAGGGTTCGAAGCACACCGCGAGTGGGAGCACACGCTCGCTGACGCGCGGCTGTCGGTCGTCTCGTGGCCGACGGCGCTGGGCGGTCGCGATGCGTCACTGACCCAGTGGGTCGTCTTCGAGCAGGAGTACTTCGCAGCCGGCGCGCCGTTGCGAGTGAGCCAGAACGGCATCTTCCTGCTGGCTCCCACCCTCTTCGCGCACGGCACTCCCGAGCAACTCGCGCGGCTCGCGCCGCCGATGGCCCGGGCCGACGAGATCTGGGCGCAGGCCTGGTCCGAGCCCGAGGCCGGCAGTGACCTGGCCGGTATCCGATCGCGCGCCGTGCGCGTCGACGGGGGCTGGCTGCTGTCCGGCCAGAAGACCTGGTCCACCCGTGCCACCTACGCCGATCGGGGGTTCGGCCTGTTCCGTACGGATCCCGAGGCCGAGCGCCACCGTGGCCTCACCTACTTCCTGTTCGACCTGCGGGCCGACGGCGTCACCGTCCGCGGCATCCCGCAGCTCGACGGTGAGCCCGGCTTCGCCGAGATCTTCCTCGACGACGTCTTCGTGCCGGACGAGGACGTGCTCGGCGCCGTGGGCGACGGCTGGAAGGTCGCGATGTCGACGGCCTCCAACGAGCGCGGGCTGTCCCTGCGCTCCCCCGGGCGGTTTCTCGCCGCCGCGTCGCGACTCATCGAGCTGGCCGACGGATGCGCGGACAGTGCGTTGACCGACCGGGTCGTGGACGCCTGGATCGGCGCCCGGGCCTACGAGCTGCACACCTGGGCGACGGTCACTCGGCTCGACGACGGCGGCGAGCTCGGCGCCGAGTCGAGCATCGGCAAGCTCTTCTGGTCGCAGCTCGACGTCAGCCTGCACGAGACGGCGCTCGACCTGCTCGGCGCGCAGGGCGAGCTCGCCGGCGACTGGATGGCCGGCTACCTCTTCTCGCTGGCCGGCCCGATCTACGCCGGGACGAACGAGATCCAGCGCAACGTCGTGGCCGAGCGGCTGTTGGGGCTGCCGCGATGAGGTTCGCTCCCTCTCCCGAGCAGCGCGAGTTCGCGTCATCGCTGGCGGATCTGCTGGCCGACGCGGACACACCGTCGGTCATCCGGGCCTGGACGACCGGTGACTGTGCGCCCGGCCGGAAGCTGTGGAGCCGACTCGCCGAGCAGGGCGTGCTCGCGCTCGGCCTGCCGGTGGAGCACGGCGGCTTCGGGGCCACCCCGGTCGACCTGGTCCTGGCCTTCGAACAGCTCGGGCGCGCGGGCGCGCCCGGGCCCTACGTCGAGTCGGTGGCGGTACTGCCGGCGATTCTCAGTGGGACGTCCGAGGCCGGGCGGCTGGAGTCGATCGGCACCGGCGAGACAGTGGCCACTCTGGCCATGCCGCCAGAGGTACCGTTCGCCGTTGACGCCGCGGTAGCCGATCTCGTCTACCTCGTGGACGGGCCGACACTGTCCACCGCGCGGGTGACCGATACCGCGACATCGGTCGATCAGGCTCGACGGCTCGCTGGAGTCGAGGCTGCGGACGTCATCGCCGCCGTCGACTCGGCGGCGGCTTTCGATCTCGGTGCGCTGGCCACCGCGGCACAGATCCTTGGAGCGGGCGCGGTGCTGCTCGAGCGCTCGACGGCATATGCGAAGCAGCGGATGCAGTTCGGCAAGGCGATCGGCAGCTTCCAGGCGGTCAAACACCTGCTGGCCGACGCCGCGGTCGGGCTCGACCTCGCCCGACCACT
>JAVHVD010000038.1:0-6881 GCA_032160745.1 Pseudonocardiales bacterium | reverse complement strand
ACGACGATGTCGGCCTGCCGCACGTGCGCGGCGAGGTCACGCGTGCCGGTGTGGCAGACGGTGACCGTGGCGTTCTCGCTGCGGCGGGTGAGCATGAGGGCGAGCGGCCGCCCGACGGTGATGCCGCGGCCGACGACGACGACGTTCGCGCCGGCGATCGGCACCTGGTAACGGCGGAGCAGTTCGATGATCCCGGTGGGCGTGCAGGGCAGCGGCGCCGGCTTGCCCAGCACCAGCCAGCCCAGGTTGGTCGGGTGCAGGCCGTCGACGTCCTTGTCCGGGTCGACGGCGGCAAGGATCGCGAACTCATCCAAGCCGGTCGGCTGCTGGACGAGGAACGCCGTGCACGCCGGATCCGCGTTGAGCTCGGCGACGACCGCCTCGACCTCCTGCTGCGTCGCGGTCGCCGGCAGATCGCGGCGGATGCTGGTCACCCCGATGGCCGCGCAGTCCTTGTGCTTGGCGTTGACGTACCACCGGCTGGCCGGGTCGTCGCCCACGAGGACGGTGCCGAGACCGGGCCGGATGCCGCGTGCGGCGAGCGCGCCGACCCGGTCCGTGAGCTCGGCCTTGATCGCGGCCAGGGTGGCGGTCCCGTCGAGCCTCGTGGCAGTCACGTCAGACGATCCTGCCAGCCGCCGGTCCGGCGGCGATCAGTGGGCGAAGTGGCGAGTGCCGGTGAAGTACAGCGTCACGTTCGCCTCCTTGGCAGCGGCGATCGTCTCGTCGTCGCGGATGGATCCGCCGGGCTCCACGATGGCGCGGACGCCCGCCCCGATCAGTACCCCGGGGCCATCGGCGAAGGGGAAGAAGGCATCGGAGGCAGCGACAGCTCCGGCTGCCCGGTCGGCCGCCCGGTCGACCGCGAGGCGGCACGAGTCGACCCGGTTGACCTGTCCCATACCCACCCCGACGGTGGCTCCGTCGGACGCCAGCAGGATCGCGTTCGACTTCACCGCCCGGACCGCACGCCACGCGAAGGCCAGGTCGGCGAGGGTCTGTTCATCGGCCGGCGCGCCGGCCTGCAGCGTCCAGGCCGCCGGATCGTCCCCGGGCGCGTCGATCCGGTCCGCGCTCTGCAGCAGCAGCCCGCCCGACACCGGACGCATCTCGATGCCGCCGCCCTCGGGTCGCGCGCCGGCGATCAGCAACCGCAGGTTCTTGCGCTTCTCCAGCACGGCCAGCGCGCCGTCGTCGAACGCCGGCGCGACGAGCACCTCCGTGAAGATGGTCGCGACGAACTCGGCCATCTCGGCCGTGACCGGCCGGTTGGTGGCGATCACCCCGCCGAAGGCACTGGTCGGGTCACACGCGTGCGCCTTGCGGTGCGCGTCGGCGACATCTGCCCCGACGGCGATGCCGCACGGGTTGGCGTGCTTGATGATCGCGACGCAGGGCGCCTCGAAGTCGTAGGCCGCCCGCCATGCAGCGTCGGCGTCGACGTAGTTGTTGTAACTCATCTCCTTGCCCTGCAACTGCTCGGCGTTCGCGATGCCAATGTTCGAATCGGTCGAGATGTACAGCGCCGCGCGCTGATGGGGATTCTCGCCGTAGCGCAGGACGCCGGCCCGCTCCCAGCTGGCAGCCACCCAGCCCGGGAAGCCACTGGACTGCCCTTCCACCGCGTCGTCGGCTGCCACCACGTTGCCGAGCCACGACGCGACGCCGATGTCGTACACCGCGGTGTGCCGGAACGCGTCGACCGCCAGCCGCTGCCGAGTGGCGAGATCGAAGCCGCCGGCGCGCACCGCGTCCAGCACCTCGTCGTAGCGGCCCGGGTCGGTGATCACCGCTACCGACCCATGATTCTTCGCACTTGCGCGGACCATCGCCGGACCACCGATGTCGATCTGCTCGATCACCTCGTGGTGGGCCGCCCCGCTCGCGACCGTCTCGGCGAACGGGTAGAGATTCGCGACCAGCAGCTGGAACGACGCGATCCCGAGGCCGGCGATCGTCTCGAGATGGGACGGATCGTTCTGGTCCGCCAACAGACCGGCGTGCACGTGCGGGTGCAGCGTCTTCACCCGGCCGCCGAGGATCTCCGGGAAGCCGGTGACCTCGTCCACCGGGGTGACGGGGACGCCGGCGTCGCGGATCCGGGCGGCGGTCGATCCGGTGGACACGATCTCGACGCCCGCCTCGTGCAGGCCGCGGGCGAGCTCGTCGATACCCGTCTTGTCGTACACGCTGATGAGCGCGCGGCGAACGGCGATCTTCGTCATCGGGTGACTATCTCCTGACACAGTCGTCTCAATGTGGCTACGTACAACGGTTTCTCGGCGGCCTGGATGCGGATGCGCAATGACTCCTCGTCGTCGCCGGCTTCGACCGGGACGGCCGTCTGCGCGATGACCGGGCCGGTGTCGACCCCTTCGTCGACCCAATGGACGGTGACGCCAGTGGTGGGGACGCCGGCCGCGAGGGCGTCGCGGACGGCGTGCCCGCCCGGGAAGGCCGGAAGCAGCGCCGGATGGGTGTTCACGATGCGGAACCGGGTGACGACGCTCGGTGCGAGGATGCGCATGAACCCGGCGAGGACGACCAGGTCGGGCTCGTGCTTCGCGATCGTGGCCGCGAGCTCGTCATTCCACGTGGTCCGGTCGGGATGGTCGCGCAGCGCGACGGCGAACGTGGGGACGCCCGCCGTGTCCGCGCGCTGCATCGCCTGGCAGTTCGGGACATCGGTGCCGGCGGCGACGACCTGCGCGCCCAGCTCAGGATCGTCGAGGATTGCTTGCAGGGTGGTGCCGCTGCCCGAGGCGAGGATGACGAGCCGCGCTCCCGGCCCCTGCGCTGCAGTCGCTCCGCCTGCCTCGCTCACGCGCAAACCCTACCCGGCGAGCTTGTCGTCCCGATCGGCGTCAGAGGTGCCGTCGCGGCTGATCGCCGTGGTCACCGCGGTGAGCGTCGCGCGCACGACGCCAGGCGACGCGTCGTCCCGGGCTCGCAACCTGGCGAGGCCGGCGAGCGCGGCGAGCGCCGCTGCGCCGACGACCGCAAGCCCGGCACCCAGCGCGAGCCCGAACTGCCACGGCGACGCACCGAAGGCACTGAGCCGACCATCGCCGATCGCGCCGCCGCCCTGCCAGGCGAGCACCATGCCGACGACCGCCGCGGCTGCGGCGCCGGCGCCGGCGATGCGCAGCCGCGTCGGCCACGTGTCGGACGCGGCCCGAGCGACCCGGGCCAGGCAGAGTCCGGCCACGATCGGAGTGGCGCCGGTCAGCAGCCACACCGGCGTGCCGGCCGGACCGGCCGGGATCGCGCCGAGCAGTGGGAAGGCCGGCACCGTGCCGTGGACGGTCGAGCCCAGGCCCACCCCGCTGCCGGCGCCGAGCGCGAAGCCTGGCCCGGCGAGATAGGACGCGGCCGCGATCACCGCGTTCGGCGCGGCGAGGACGCCGAGCAGGAGCACCGGCACGCCCGACCAGCCGCCACCGATCTGGCGGGACAGCGCCTCGACCTGCTCGCGGTGCACGATGAGGGAACCGACGACCAGCAGTGCACCGGCCGCAAGATAGACCGCGATGCCGGCGGCTGTCGCCCGCAGCGCCGGGCGCACCCAGTCCGGCACCCGCGAGCCGAACTCACTGGCGAGCGGCGAGGCGCGCACGAACGCGATGCCGCCGGTGCACGCGAACAGGATCAGCGCCGCGACGGCGGCCGACGGCACGGAGACGCTGCTCGTGCCGAGCGTGGCGAAGGCAGCACCGACACCGGACACCGCGGCGAAGCTGCCCGTCTGCAGCGCAACCGCTTCGAGCAGGGCCCGCGGCGTCTGGTCGGCCATCTCGTCCACGGCCCCGGCCAGGCCTGCCCCGGCCCGCCACGCGACCGCCGCGACCAACAGCGTCATGCCCAGCGGAACGAAGTCGGCCGCGAGCCCGTCGACCGTGATCCCGCCGTGCAGCGCGGCCAGGAACGTGAGGACGCCCGCTCGCAGCGCCGAGCCGGCGCTGCCCGCCGAACCCGCCGCGGGCAGCCAACACACTGCGACGACAGCGATCGCGATGACCGAACACAGCAGCGCCGCGCCGGCGCCGGTCCAGACCGCGGTGAACCGCAGCGAACGACCGGCCGCCGGCGAGGCAGTGCCGCGTCTGACCGGCGAATCGACGCGAGCGGGAGGCACCCGTCCAGGCTGACAAAGGTGACCGCTGATCAGCCGCAGACGCGCCGGGCGCCCGGTCTCAGGACTGCGCGGGCGGTTCCCCGGACGGCTGGCCCGGCTGGCCGCCCTGACCCGGCTGATCCTGCTCGCCTGAGTCGGGCGCGGCGTGGCTGCCCGGCGACGGCGCTGCGGGCGGCTGGTGGCCGGGCGGCGCCTGAGGCGGCTGCTGCTGGTACCCGGGCTGCGGCGCCGGCGGCTGGTAACCACCCGGAGGAGGCTGCGGCTGGTAACCCGGCTGCGGCGGCGGAGCCTGGTAGCCCGGCGGAGGTGGCGGCTGCTGCTGGTATCCCTGCTGGGGCGGCGGCGGCGGCTGGTAGCCCGGCGGAGGCGGCGGCGGCTGGTACCCCTGCTGCGCCGACGGCGGCGGGTAGCCACCGGGCGGAGGCTGCGGCTGGTAGCCCTGCGGCGGCGGCGGGGCCTGGTAGCCCGGCTGCTGACCTGTCGCACCGTACGTCGGCGCACCGTACCCAGGCGAGCTCTGCTGACCCGGCGCACCGTAGCCCGGCCCACCGATTCCGGCCGGCTGCCCGCTCTTCGACCCGGTCAACGCGGACAGCTTGCCGCCGGTCTGCTGGAAGCGAAGGAACGTGACGACGGTGGCGGCGACCAGCAGGATCAGCACGATCCAGTACGAGAACGAGTGACTCTCGTCGATGGCGGCGGAGTAGCCCGGACCGCCACCCTTGTAGTCGGGAACGACGAAGAGGGCGAGCAGCGTGAAGATCACGCTCAACGCCAGCGCACCGAGCGCCGCGAGCCGCGACGGGACGGGCAGCTTCACGTGCGGGGCGAACAGCTCCAGCGCGATCAGCCCGGCGGCGATCAGCGCGAGCAGGATCGCGAACCAGCCGAAGAAGCCCGACCACGCCCCGGTGGTCTGGTCGCAGTTGTTGCCGCAGACGTTCTTGAACTCGCCTTTGTAGGAGTATTTGTAGTAGCTGAAGAACGAGAAGATCAGGGCGAGGACGGGCAGCGCGAGCGCCGCCCAGTCGAGCGGGTTGACCGACTTGGGGTCGAACTTCGGCTTGGCCGGACCCGAGGCGTGCTGGCCCCCGCCGTACGGAGCACCGTACTGACCGCCAGCCTGCGGACCACCCTGCGGTGGTCCGTACTGCCCTGGTTGCCCGTAGCCGCCCTGCTGCGGCGGGTAACCGCCGGGCTGACCGCCCTGCGGTGGTCCGTAACCCCCGTTCGGCGGGCCGGGTGGGTTCCCAGGCGGCGGGCCGTACGTCATCTCGCATCAATCCTTCCGGACTTCACGGGGAGGTGATCGGAACCGACCCTAGCGTCCCCCCGGCCCAAGCAACCCAAACCGGGTCGCAGACGCACAAATGCCGGGGTACGACCTGCGTACCCCGGCAGCTGCGGACGAATCTGACGTACTACCTCACGGCTGCGGCGGCGGACCGTAACCCGGAGGAGGAGGCGGCGGCGGGGCCTGCGGACCAGGTGCAACCCCCGGCCCAACGGCACCCGGACCGGGCTGGCCACCACTCATCCCGCCCTGCGGACCTCTTGCACCGATGTTGGGCATGTTGCCGAGCGCGCCCGGCAGCTTGCCACCGGTCTGCTGTAGCCGCATGAGCGAGAGCACCAGGCCGGCGATGATCAGGATCAGGCTGATCCAGTAGCCGAAGCCGTGGCCCTTGTTGACGCTGCCCGGCACGTCGATACCTAGGTAACCCGGAACGATGAAAAGGGCGAGAATGACGCACAGCGTGGCGAGCGCATAGGCCGCTAGGCCAATCAGCCGGTTCGGGAACGGCAACTTCACCTGCGGCATGAAGATGTCCATCGCCACAACGGCGGAGCCGATCAGCGCCAACAGCATGGCGAACCAGCCGAAGAAGCCGTGCCACGCGTTCTCGCTGACGCTGAATCCGCCCTCGGAGAACGTGTACCAGTCGACGAAGGAGAAGATGAACGTCAGCAGGCCGATGCCGAGGACCCCCCAGTCCAGCGGGTTGACGTTCTTCGGGTCGAAACCGCCCTGCGGAGCCGGGTAGCCGCCGCCAGGCGGTGGTCCCCACTGTCCGGGAGGCGGAGGCGGCGGGGGGTTGCCGCCCGGAGGCGGCGGTGGCGGTTGGAAGGTCATGTCCCTCTCCTAGATTGACGATCCGGGCCGTTCTCTCAGGAAAGCTAGCGCCTAACAGTGGCCCAACGGAACATCCCGGGCCCCATCGGCACGGCGAGTCGAAGTCCAGGAGTCGCCGGACGCGGCCGTGATACACGCCCAAAACGGACGGCAGCCGCCGAACGTCGCCGGGTCTGCGGCGATCTTCGACGGCTGCGTCAGGTGCGCGCCTTCGAGGTATGGGTCAGCCGAGAATCTCCCGCATCAGGCGGGCCGCCTCGCTCGGCGTACGGCCGACCTGGACGCCGGCGGCCTCGAGGGCTTCCTTCTTCGCCTGCGCGGTGCCCGACGAGCCCGACACGATCGCACCGGCGTGCCCCATCGTCTTGCCCTCGGGAGCAGTGAAACCGGCGACGTAGCCCACGACCGGCTTCGTGACGTTCTGCTTGATGTACGCGGCTGCCCGCTCCTCGGCGTCCCCGCCGATCTCGCCGATCATGACGATAGCGTCGGTCTCGTCGTCGTTCTGGAACGCCTCGAGGCAGTCGATGTGCGTGGTGCCGATGATCGGGTCGCCGCCGATGCCGACGCAGGTGGAGAAGCCGAAGTCGCGCAGCTCGTACATCATCTGAT
>JAVHVD010000037.1:0-16273 GCA_032160745.1 Pseudonocardiales bacterium | reverse complement strand
GTAATCAGGGGCCGGTCCCATACTGCTCAACGTGACCGAGTTGCCGACCGGAACGCTCACTCTGCTGTTCAGCGACATCGAAGGTTCGACCAACCTGCTGCACACCCTCGGCCCGCGGTGGGGCGAGGCGCTGTCGGCGCACCGCGCGATCCTGCGGCAGGCCTTCGCCGACCACAACGGCACGGAGATGGGGACCGAGGGCGACAGCTTCTTCGTGGTCTTCCGCTCGGCGCACGAGGCCCTCGACGCGGCGGTCACCGGTCAGCGCGGACTGCAGCAGCACGCATGGCCGGACGGCGCGACGGTACGCGTCCGGATGGGCCTGCACACCGGCGAGCCGACCCGGCACGAGGACGGCTACATCGGGGAGGACGTGCACCGCGCTGCGCGGATCGGATCGACGGCGAACGGCGGTCAGATCGTCATCTCCAGCGCGACCCACCGCCTGGTCAGCGAGGAGACGCGCGTGCACCTGCGCGACCTCGGCCACCATCGATTGAAGGATCTGCCGGACGGCGAGCATCTCTACGACGTCATCGTCGACGGGCTGCTCACCGACTTCCCGCCGCTGCGCAGCTTGGGCCGGGCCGCGTCCCTTCCGGCCGCTCCGGCCCCGCTGGTCGGGCGGCAGGCGGAAGTGCAGGCGTTGTGCGCGTTGCTGGCCGACCGCGGGACGAGATTCGTCACGCTCACCGGTCCGGGTGGCGTCGGCAAGACGCGCGTTGCGACGGCAGTGGCGGCGCAGCTCGAGGCGACGTATCCGGACGGGGTGTACTTCGTCGACCTGCACGTCGCCGACGGCGCGGAGGTCATGTGGTCGACGATCAGCGACGTCGTGGATGCCGGCGCAGCGGCGGGGACGGATCCGGGCGAGCAGGTGTGTTCTCGCCTCGCCGAGCGGTCGGCGCTGCTCGTCCTCGACAACGTCGAGCAGATACCGGACGCCGACGCCGTGGTGAGCGCGCTGCTGTCGGCCGCGCCGCGCGTGCAGGTGCTCGCGTCCTCCCGGCGTCCGCTGCTGCTGGTCGCCGAGCACGAGTTCCCGATCGGACCACTGGGTCTGCCCTCGTCCATCGATGGCGGCGACGCGACGTCGTCAGCCGCGGTCGCGATGTTCCTCCAGCGCGCCCAGATGGTCCGCCCGTCCTTCGCGCTGACCGCCGAGAACCGGGGTTCGGTGGCGCAGCTGTGCCAACGATTGGACGGCCTGCCGCTCGCGATCGAGCTGGCCGCCGCCCACCTGCGCGTACTGAGTCCCAAGGCGTTGCTGTCGCGCCTCGACAGCAGACTCGGCACCGGCGTGACCACCGTCGACCGGCCGGACCGGCAGCGCAGCTTGGGCGCCACGATCGCGTGGAGTCATGACCTGCTCACCGACGCCGACCGCGTCGTGTTCCGCCGGCTCGGCGTCCTCTGTTCGCCGGCCGATCTCGACGCGGTGCTCGCGATTGCCGGCACCGAGGGCACCGACGTCCTGGATGCGATCAGCCGGCTGGTCGAGGCGAGTCTCGTCCGGATCGACGACGGCATCGACGGCGAGCCCCGCGTCGTCCTGCTGGAGACCATCCGCACCTACGCCCTCGAGCGGCTGACCGCGTCGGGAGACTCTGACGCCACCCGGACGCGTCATCTCATCTGGTGCCGCGACCAGGTGACGGCGGCAACCGAGCTGCTGCGCGGGCCGCTCCATACGATCGCCCTCGATCGGCTGGCCCGGATCGAGAACGACATCCGCGCGGCGCTGGACTTCGCGCTTCGGCCGGGCGATGCCGGACGCTCCTCGGTCGGGCAGGAACTGCTGATCACCGTCACCACCCGATATTGGTACCGCTTCGGCAGCGTCGCCGAGGCGCGCTCGTGGCAGGAGCGCGGGCTCGCCATCCTGGCCGATGAAGACAGCGCCGAAAAGATCGAACTGCTCCACGGCCTGGGGGTGTCGCTGCTCCAACAGGTGCAAGTGGCCGCGGCGGTCCAACTGTTCGACCGATCTCTCGAGATGAGTCGCCGACTCGACGACCGCGACCTCGAAGCCCGGGCGCTGAATGATTTGGCCCTTGCCCATCGCCAGGACGGCAACCTCGCCGGCGCCACGGATCTGCTGCAACGCAGCCTGGCCATCGCCCGCGACACCGGCAACACCATGCGGCAGGCGATCGCACTCGGCAACCTGGTCGTCCTGCACATCGATCAGGGCGACTACGCCCGCGCGGCCGAGGCGGCGAAGGAGTCGATGGCCGCCAACGCCGCGAACGGTGACGACTGGGGCGTCGCGATCGATCGGCTCAATTACACCGCGGCGGTGCTGCACAGCGAAGGCCCGCAGGCGGCTCAACGACATTTCGCGCAGTGGGCCGGGGCAATCCAGTCCTTCCGCGACGCCGAACTCGACATCGACCTGATCGAGATGGGGGCGGCGATCGCATCCGGACTGGGCCACCCGGAATTGGCGGCCAGGTTGCTCGCGGCCGCCGACGCGCAGCGGGCGGCAATCCCCCTGGCGCGGCCGCCGGCGGAGGAGACGTTGGTGCAGAGCTGGCTCGCCGCGTCGCGCACGGCGCTGTCGGACGCCGAGTGGCAGCAGGCGTACATCTCGGGCGCCGAGCTCGACACGGCACGGGCGATCGAGATGATGCAGTCGGTGTACACCTCCGGCAGCGCCTGACCTCCGGCGGCGGCAACCCGGCACTTTGACGCGCTTTCGCTGCTCCCGCGTGTAACCATGTCTGCGTGTCGAGGGCCGCGCTGCTGCGTTCGTCGGTGCTGGGCGCCGTGCTCGTCGCCGTAGGGCTGAGTTCATTGGCCGCAGGTACAGCGGCCGGTGCAGCACCGCCGCCGCGCTGCGCGATGACGGGGGGCATCGGCGGACCGAACCCCGCACACGTCGGGGACGACGTCTCGGCAACGGTCTCGGTGCTCTCGAGCCACGGAACATGTGACGCCACCGTCACCGTCATCGGCGGCGGGTGGCCACTTTGCACGGACGACGTGTTCGGATCGGGCGGCTGCTCGGTCACCTTCGGGGCGTTCCCCGGGTTGTCCACCGTCACCGCAAAGCTCACGACGGGCCAGTCCCTTGTGCTCGGGACGTTCACCGTGTTGTCCTCGACGCCGGTCCCCCACGCCAGTTCGACCGTGACGAGGCGGACTGTGACCACGGCGTCCGCATCCAGGGCGGCGGCGAGTTCAGCTGCTGCTGCGTCCAGGGCCGCCGCCAGCGCCAGCGCGTCCCGTTCGGCGAGTCGTTCGCACGCGTCGAAGGTCGTGACCAACACGGCGTTCCCCTCGGACACAGAGACCCCGACGACCGCACCAGTCACCGAAGCGTCGCCGTCGGACACGGCGTCAGCCAGCGGGTTCGCGGTCAACGTGCGAACGAACCCCAGCGGGGGCTCCTCGATCCCGGCCGGACCGCTGCTGCTGGCGCTGGTCATCCTCGCCGGTTTCGTCGCCGCCGCCGGTCGGTTGATCTACACGCACACGCACGACGAGATCGGGCCCTGACCTACCGGCCGTTCGTGCACCGAGCGCAGCCGCTACTGCGTCGAGGTCGGGTCCTCGGGTAGGTCGTTCACCAGACTGTCGAGTTTCGCTCGCAACGGCTTGATGCGGCGGAGGTCGCGTTCAGAGGACAGGACCGCCCGTAGCGCAGGACGCAGGCGGACGCCGGCACGGGCGTGCGCATCTTGTGGCGTCACCGGGGTGGGTGAGAAGGCCTCCGGCGTGCGAGTTCCCCGCAGGGTGCGCAATATCAACTCTGCGCCATCCAGGCGACCCCACAGATAGTCATTCTCGCGGTACTCGGCTTCCTTGAAGCCACCGAAGTGATGGAACGCGACCCCCTCCAGCTTGTTCTCCATCGGCAGTGCGCGGGCCGCGATCGGGCTGAATTGGGCGACCGAGATCGGGGTGAATTGCGGCAGCTCCGACAGCGCGATGGTCGGGAAGATCAGGGCGTCCCAGAGTGGAAACCCGATGTAGCGGGACAACAGCGCCTTCCGATCGTCGAGGCTCCATCCCGCGGTCGACGCCACGAAGGCATTCCACATCGGCAGGCTGCTGTCCTGCAGGTGGGCGGTGAGGGCGACCCGATAAGCGTCGTGGAGGGCCAAAAATTCTGCGGTGTGCTCCTCGGCGAACAGCTCGGGATTGGCGAAGACGGCCAGCTCGTCCAGACGTGCGGCGCTCAAGAACTCGGTCCTCGCGGGGTCCATCCCGTCAAGCGCGACCCGTGGCGCGGTGCGTAGCTCCTCCAGCAAGGTCCAGGCCTGGTCCTTCAGGCCGTCGAGCTGGGCACGAGTCGGGCGCCCAGGCGCGTCAGCTACTGCGTAGAAGCCGTTGACGCCGGCGAGAATGAACATCAATCGGCGCTCTCGGTAGGGGATGTCCAGAGGACCGAGCATCGCGGACATGCCCGTCGGATCTAGGTCCTTGGTGGCCCTTCGCGCCCAGGCCGAGATACTGGCATGCACGAAGCTCGACGTGCTGGAGTCAGGGGGATACTCGTATCGAAGCGACACTTCGGCCGCCAGGCGTCGGGCGATCTCCTCGACCTTGAGCCGGCAGTAGGTGGGGAAGACGGCACCGATGAAGTACCTCGCGTTGTCGTAGATCGTGTGCGCCAGCTGCTGGATATCGTCGGCCGATTCGACGTTCCAGATCTCCGTTGCGGGTGTCGGCACGTCTGGCGGTGTCGCCGCAGCGCCGACGACCGGACCCGTCGCCTGCCAGGCCAGCTGTATCGCATCTTCCACCTGTGTGTCCTGCCTCGCCACGATCGTTCCAATTTCCGCGATACGCAGATTCAGGTCACGTAGGGCGAGGAGGTCCCGGAGTATCGAGTGGCTTCCCTTGACCGACCATGCACCGGCGGTCAACGCTGCCAGGTACTCCGGCTGCGTCTGATCGGGTGGAGTCAGCGCCAACAGACCTCCACCCGGGTCGGGCTGGATATAGATCAAGCGGCGGATGACCTCTGACTGCGCTCGCTTCCGCGCTATCGCCTGCACGGCCAGGTCGAACGGCGCGTTGTCCAGAACGCCGCCATCCACGAACCAGGCGTCATCGGAGGTCACGCCGTTCAGCGCGTACCGGTTCTGGAACCGGTCGGCAATGGCCGCAGTGTCGACAGGACGGCCGTCAAGCTCGTGCGCGAAGCTTGCTCGGCTCACCGGCGGGAAGGCCCCGGGGAAGGACGCCGAGGCGCGAGCGGCGAACGCCAGGGCGGCCGTGGCCTCTCTGCCCAGGTTCGTATCTCCGCCCTCGGCACGAAACCGCAGTACCTGCGCGTGGTTCGTCTCGACTTGACTGGCACCGCCCGAACCGGCTGGCACGAGCACGGGAAACCCCTGTAGATCGGTCGCCGTGACAAAGAGGTCGAGGGTTCCCCCCGAACGGATGAGTGACGCCAAGCCGTCGACTGACGGAACCCGCGACCCGTCGCCGACACCGTTCATCTGATCAAGTGCGTCGTACAGCAACCTGGACATCACCTCGCCCCGCAGTGGCGATGCAGGCGCCTTCCAGTGCGACAGCATCTTCAGCCCGGCGAGCACGGCGCGCGTCCGCCACCCGAGAACGGCCGGGGCATTGAGCAGCGTCTTGAGATCCGCGCGGTCGATCCACAACTCCTTCAGCGCCTCCTGCGATCCGTTGCAGGCCAGGACCTTCGCGAGGCATACGCCGTTGATCCCGCCGGCCGAGGTGCCGGCGACGATGTCCACGCTCACCGAGATGCCGCGCTGTTCATCGGCCAAATCCCGTAGCGCTTCGAAATACCAGTGGCGCGTGTCGTCGGCTGAGAAGGGATTGGTGACCGACGGTTCGTCGAAGGCGCGGGAGGCGCTGACCAGCTTGTGCAGTTCCTTTGTCACGCCGTGCATATAGATGGCCAGGGATACCCCGCCGTAGCAGACGAGGGCGAGGCGCAATTCTCTGCTCGCCGCTACCGGTTCAGGAGTCAATGCGGCCACGTGAGCCCCCTCTGATTGTGAGAACACGACCGTCGTCCGGACCGCTGTCTCTGTCAACCATTCCGGCCGACGGCCGCGGGCGCGGTGCCGCCTTTTATTCTCGGCACACGCGGTAACTGCTATATCTCCGGCGGGGGTGATCGCATTGGCGAAACTGGACGAGGGCGCTGAACACCCGGCTGGGCCTGCCGCGGCTGAAAAGCTGAACGAACCAGCGGCTGCGGCCACGAGCATTGACGCCGGTGCCGAGGACGACGACGCTTCCGTCAGCCGGATCTTGAAGACGACCACGTACTGCGCACTCTTTGCCGCCGGTGGGCACGTGCTGATATGGATCGGGTATCTCATCAACGCCCACACGAACTCCAAGTGGATCCCGTGGCAACCGGTGGTAGGAATCGCGCTGGCCGGGGTGGCGACGCTTTCCTTCGGAGGCTTTTATGCCGCGACGCTCCGGGCGCGGGTCGCGATCGCCTCTTCATTTCTTCTGACGTTCCTCGTGCTGTTGACCTACGAGCTCACCCTGACGCAGCTCGCCGTGCATTTCTCCGATGTCAACGACGCCACCACCCTGCTGACCGATCTGCGCAAGGAGGTCGGCGTGATAATCGCGTTCTACTTCGGGAGCGAGGCCGCCATCGGCGTGGCCAAGTCGATCGGCGTAGCAGTGGGCGGGCCTGACAAGACAAAGGCCATCATGACGTCCGACCGCGATGTGGCCACCATCGGCCGCGGCGACAAGACCAACGTCTTCCAGCTGAAGACGCCGGACCGGCAGTCCACCCAACGACGGCGTCCGCGCCCGGCAGCCAAGCCCGCCAACGGCGTCGCGGAACACCCGGGGTGATCAGCCCGGGTGTTCGTCCCACGCCTGCTGAAGGGCCTCGACCAGCGTTTCGGCCTGCTGGGCGCCGGAGATGCCGTAGCGACGGTCGATGACGAAGAACGGGACACCGGTGGCGCCGAACGATCGCGCCAGGTCCTCGTCGGCGTCGACATCCGCCGCGTAGGCGTCGCCCGCCAGCACGGCGACCACCTCGTCGCGGTCCAGCCCGACCTCGACGGCCAGTTCGGTGAGCGAGGAGTGATCGAAGACCGACCGCTGCTCGCTGAAGTACGCGCGGTGCAGGCGCTCGGCCAAGTCGGGCTGCACGTCGCGGGCCTTCGCCAGGTGGAGCAGCCGGTGCGCGTCATGGGTGTTGCCGCTACGCAGGCCGTCCATGCGGAACGTCAGGCCATCGGCGGCGGCCCGCTGTTCCATCTGCGTCTGCGCATCGTGTGCCTGCTGCACGGTCATGCCGTACTTGCTCGCGAGAAGCTCGACGGTCGGGGCGGTGCCGCCGGGTGCGGCGGAGGGGTCCAGCTCGAAGGACCGGTACACGACCTCGACGTCCGCCCGATGGGGAAAGGAGGCCAGCGCCCGCTCGAAGCGCCTCTTCCCCAGGTAGCACCACGGGCACACGACATCGGACCAGATCTCGACCTGCATGCTTGCGGCAACGCCGCGCCGAGCCGATCGCTTCCGCCGCCGCGTTCGCCCCGGGTCCCTCGGGGCACACGCGAGGCGCGTACGGACAATTCACCACGAGTGGGGTCAGCCGGCGAAGGATCTTCAGTCCGCTGCGCCAGAGCATGTCGTCAAAATAATTCGACGCGTTGTCGATGTACGTAGCGGCGCCATTGTCACTCCTTCCATTTGAGTCCACTGTGGGCTCGCACGACCGGGTGCAGATGCCTGCACCCGGCTCGCTTGTCGCAGCGCATATCTGACGCTGCACCCGTAGGGAGAACCCATCATGCGATTACGTTCATCTGCCGTTGCCTTGGCAACGTCCGGGCTGCTGGCCGCGGCCGCCGTCGCCTTAGCGGTCGCGCCACCCGCCGGGGCAGCCGTACAGAACCGGTCGATCAATTCGGCCTTCTCGGGCGCGATCGATCCGAACGTCAACTTCAATACCACTGCTACCTGCGACGAGTGCTACCCCGACGCGTTCGGGCCGGGTGCGGGAAGTTGGGCGTTCGGCGCCGGCGTCGACACCGCCGTCAACGACCTCGAGTACGCGTCGGCGAGCTCGACGGCCGTCAGCTACGACGACAGCTTGCTGCGGCAGGGCCAGACCCTCCCCGTCACCGACGTCCTGACGCCCGTACCGGGCCTCGTCACCGCCAAGGGCACGATGCTCATCCAGTACGGCGTCTATCGGGACGCATCGGGCGGCACCGACTTCACGCCGGCCGGGACGCTCACTGCGGCGAACAAGCCGTTCACCACCACGTTCCCCTGCGCGATGCCATTGCCCGGGGACCCGGACGCCACCTGCACATCGCTGCCGGTCGGCGTGCCGGTCGCCGAGATCACCGTGATCCCTAACATCTTCCCGGTGCCCGGCCTGAAGATCGTCCTCTCGGTGAACGTCACCGTGTCAGTGACGCTCTCCGGGGACGGGGTCGCCGCAGTGCGCTCCCTCCAGGTCGTCGGCGGCGGGCCGGCCCAGACCGCCCCGCTCGACTTCGGCGGCACCAGCCCGTCGAGCGTCGTCGATTCCGTCCACTTCTCGTGCACGCAACCAGTGGGCAACGACGTCACCTACGGCTTCACCAACACCGCGTACGCACCAGGCGTGGCCCTCAACACCACGACCGCGATCCACATGGAGGCGGTCGCTACTGACATCGTCGACGTGGACCTGTTCGGCGGAGATCTCGGCTCGATCACGAACCATGCCGTCAACCTGAACCTGCCGATGACCGCGCCGAACCAGACGGTGACGCTCGGAGCGCTGGCCAAGAACAACATCCCTCCGACGGCGGACACGGGCGGCGACTACAGCGGGAATCAGGGGACCGCAGTGCAGTTCGACGGCAGTGGCAGCAGTAGCGTCTGCGGGGCTCCGGCCCTGCGCTGGGACTTCTCAGACGGTGGCGTCGCGTTCGGCGCGCACCCGCAGCACACCTTCACGGGTAAGGGCGTCTACAGCGGGCAGCTGACGGCGACCGACGCAAGCGGGCTCACCTCGACGTCCACGTTCAGCGTCGACATCGCCAACCTGCCACCGGTCGTGACGGCCGGCCCGGACATGGGCGCGGCGTGGGGTGTCAACGTGGCGCTGAACGGTGCGGCCACCGACCCGGGCGCGGACGACCAGTCCACGCTGACGTACAGCTGGGACTTCGGTGACGGGACCCCCAGCGCGACGGGTGGCGCGCACGCCCTGCACAAGTACGCGACACCGGGTGGCTACACGGCGACGCTGACCTCGTGCGACCACCACAACGCCTGCTCGTCGGACACGACCTCGGTGACGATCCGCAAGCGGAACGTGACGGCGGCGTATCTGGCCGACACCGCGGGCACGTACGACACCGCGGGCTCGCTCAAGGCGTCGCTGACCGACGAACTGGGCAACGCGGTCGCTGGACGGACACTGAGCTTCACCTACGACGGTTCGGCGATGGGCGATGCGGCGACGAACTCGTCGGGCTTCGCGATTCGTGGATTCACTCCGTTGCTGGACGCCGGCACGCACTCGGTGGGGGTTGGCTTCGCCGGTGACGCGCTGTACAACAGCTCGTCCGACACCCGGTCCTACGTGGAGTCCCGCAAGGGCACGGGGGTCACGTACACCGGTGCGGTGAAGGGTGGCGCGAACAAGACGGTCACCCTCAGCGCGGTGCTGAAAGACGCGACCGGATCGCCGTTGGCCAGCCGGCTGATCACGTTCCGCCTCGGCAGCCAGACGGTGTCGGCGACCACGGATGCAACCGGGGTCGCGTCGACGACGCTGAAGCTCAGCCAGAAGAACGGCTCGTACCCGCTCACTGCGACGTACGTCCCGGCCGGAGCCGACGCGCCTCGGTACGTGGGAAGCGCGGCTTCGCTGTCGTTCGCGCTGCAGGTGAAGTAGCACCACGGTTCGACCGAGTGCGAGGACGGCCCCATCCGGCTTCCGGGTGGGGCCGTTCCCGTCTCCCTCAGAGGGGCGTGACGTAGGCGGCCGTGATGCCGCCGTCGACGAGGAAGGTGGAGGCGGTGATGAACGAGGCGTCGTCGCTCGCGAGGAACGCGACAGCACCGGCAATTTCGTCCGCCTCGCCGAAGCGGCCCATCGGGATGTGCACCATCCGCCGCTCGGCCCGCTCCGGGTCCTTCGCGAACAGCTCCTGCAGCAGCGGGGTGTTGATCGGTCCAGGGCAGAGCGCGTTGACGCGGATCCCCTCCCGCGCGAACTGCACGCCGAGCTCGCGGCTCAACGCCAGCACGCCGCCCTTGCTCGCGGTGTAGGAGATCTGCGAGGTGGCCGAGCCGAGGACGGCGACGAACGACGCCGTGTTGATGATCGAGCCCCCGCCGGCCGCCCGCATGTGCTCGATCGCGTACTTGCAGCAGAGGTAGACCGAAGTGAGGTTGACCCGCTGCACCCGGTCCCACGCGTCGAGCTCGGTGTCCAGGATCGAGTCGTCGTCAGGTGGCGAGATGCCCGCATTGTTGAACGCCACGTGCACCCGGCCGTAACGGTCAACCGCCTGCTCGAAGACCGCCTTGACCTGCGCCTCGTCCGACACGTCCGCCTGGATGAACAGCCCGTCCACGTTGTCGGCCGCCTTCTCCCCCGCTGCTGCGTCGAGGTCGACGCACACGACGTTCGCGCCCTCGGCCGCGAACCGGCGCGCCGTGGCAAAGCCGATCCCACCCCCTGCGCCGGTCACGACCGCGGTCCTGCCCTCGAGCCGATTGGTCATGCCTACTCCTTCGTCGAGATGAAGACGTTCTTGGTCTCGGTGAACGCGAGCGGCGCGTCCGGTCCGAGCTCGCGGCCCAGGCCGGACGACTTGAATCCGCCGAACGGCGTCCAGTAGCGCACCGACGAGTTCGAGTTCACCGAGAGGTTCCCGGATTCGATGCCCCGGCTGACCCGGAGCGCCCGGCCGAGGTCGCGTGTCCAGATCGAGCCGGACAGACCGAAGTTGCTGTCGTTGGCGATGCGGATCGCGTGGGCCTCGTCGTCGAACGGCACCACCGCGACGACCGGGCCGAAGATCTCCTCGTGCAGCGTCCGGTCGCGCGGGTCACGCGGGGTGAGAACGGTCGGTGGGAACCAGAACCCGGCGCCGGACGGTGCGTGGCCGCGGAAGGCGACGTCGGTGTCGTCCGGCACGTAGGCGGCGACGCGCTTGCGCTGGTCGGCGCTGATGAGCGGGCCCATCTCCGACTTCTCGTCGGTCGGGTCGAGGACGGCAACGCCCTTCACGGCCTGTTCGAGGAGTTCCATGAACGGGTCGAACACGCTGCGTTCGACGAGGATGCGGGAGCGCGCGCAGCAGTCCTGCCCGGCGTTGTCGAACGCCGCGGACGGCGCGCCAGCCGCGGCGGCCGCGAGGTCGGCGTCGGCGAAGATCACGTTCGCGCTCTTGCCGCCCAGCTCAAGGGTCACGGGCTTGATCCGGGCCGCGCAGCCGGCCATGATCTGCCGCCCGACCTCGGTCGAGCCGGTGAAGACGATCTTGGCAACGTCCGGGTGCTCGACGAACCGCTGCCCCACGACGCTGCCCTTGCCCGGCAGTACCTGGAAGACGTCGGGTGGGATGCCGGCCTCGAGCGCCAGCTCGGCCAACCGGATCGCGGTCAGCGGGGTGAGCTCGGCCGGCTTCAGGACCACGGTGTTCCCCGCCGCCAACGCGGGCGCGAAGCCCCACGAGGCGATCGGCATCGGGAAGTTCCACGGGACGATCACCCCGACGACGCCCAGCGGCTCGTGGAAGGTCACGTCGACGCCGTCGGCCACCGGGATCTGCTGCCCGATCAGCCGCTCCGGCGCGCCGGAGTAGTAGGCGATCACGTCGCGGACGTTGCCGGCTTCCCACCGGGCATTGCCGATCGTGTGGCCGGAGTTCGCGACCTCGAGCTGCGCCAGATGCTCCCGGTCGCCGTCGACGGCGTCGGCGAAACGGCGCAGCAACCGCGCTCGGTCCCCGGGCGCCACCGCACGCCAGCCCGCGAACGCCGCCCGAGCCCGGGCGATCGCCGCGTCCGTCTCCTCGATACCGAGGAGGGCGACGGTGGCGACGCGTTCCTCGGTGGCCGGGTTGATGACCTCGTGGGTGCTCACGCGCTCACATCCGCTCGAATCCGCGAACCCGCTCCCAGTCGGTGACGGCCGCGTCGAACGCGGCGATCTCGACCCGGGCCGCGTTCACGTAGTGGTCGATGACGGCGTCGCCGAAGGCCTCGCGCGCGAGCGCACTCCCGTCGAGCAGGTGCGCCGCCTGGTGCAACGTGGTCGGGACCCGCTCGAAGCCGGCGTTGTAGGCGTTGCCGGCGAAGGGTGGCGGCGGCTCCAGCTCCCGCTCCACGCCGTGCAGCGCGGCGGCGATCATCGCGGCGACGGCGAGGTACGGGTTGACGTCACCGCCCGGCAGCCGGTTCTCGTAACGCAGGCTCGCCCCGTGCCCGACCACCCGCAGCGCGCAGGTCCGGTTGTCATGGCCCCAGGCGACGGCGGTCGGTGCGAAGGTCGCGGGCTGGTAGCGCTTGTAGGAGTTGATGTTCGGCGCGAAGAAGTAGCTGAGCTCACGCAGGCCGGCGAGCTGGCCGGCCAGGCACCGCTCGAACTCGGTGGAGACACCGCCCTCGCGGTCGCCGGCGAACACCGGCGTCCCGTCGGCCGTGCGCAGGGACAGGTGGATGTGGCAGGAGTTGCCCTCGCGCTCGTTGTACTTCGCCATGAAGGTGAGCGAGCTGCCCTGCTGGGCTGCGATCTCCTTGGCGCCGGTCTTGTAGAGAACGTGGTTGTCGCAGGTGGTCAGCGCTTCGTCGTAGAGGAACGCGATCTCGTGCTGACCGGGATTGCACTCGCCCTTCGCCGACTCGACCTGCATGCCGGCGTCGCGCATGCCGAGCCGGATCGCCCGCAGCAGCGGTTCGACCCGGCTGGTGCCGAGGATGGAGTAGTCGATGTTGTAGCGGTTGGGCGGCGTCAGGCTCGAGTAACGCTTGTCCCACGCGTCCTCGTAGGAGTCCTCGAACAAGATGAACTCCAGCTCGGTACCGACGTAGGCGCTCCAGCCCCGTTCGGCCAGGCGGGCCAGCTGCCGTTTCAGGATCTGTCGCGGTGACTCGGCGACGTCGGTGCCGTCGAGCCACTGCACGTCGGCGAGCAGCAGCGCCGTGCCCGGCTGCCACGGGACGGCGCGCAGCGTGTCGACGTCGGGGATCATCGCCAGGTCGCCGTAGCCGCGGTCCCACGACGAGATCGCGTACCCGTCAACCGTGTTCATGTCGATGTCGACGGCCAGCAGGTAGTTGCAGCCCTCGGTACCGTGCTCGAGCGTCGTGTCGAGGAAGTACTTCGCGTCGAGGCGCTTGCCCTGCAGCCGGCCCTGCATGTCGGTGATCGCGAGGACGACGGTGTCGATCGAGCCGTCGACCACCGCCCGGCGCAGCGCGTCGATGGTCAGTGCTGGCGGCATGCGGGAACACCTCTCGCAAGAAGGTATGGCCACCATACCTTCGGGTCGGATCTGGTCAACTGAGGAAGCCGCGGAGCAGCGCGGCGGTGCCGTCGACGTGCTCCTCCATCTCGGTGCGGGCGGCGTCGACCTGCCCGCCGAGGATGGCCTCGACGATGGCCGCGTGCTGCATGTCCGAATGGGCGATGTTGGCAGCAATCACCGGGATGGCGCGCAGCAGCTCGTCCAACCGCATCTGGACGTCGGCGACGACGGCTGTCACCAGCGCGCTGCCGCCCAACGCCGCGATCGCCAGGTGCAGCCGGGAGTCGGCCCGGCGGCGCCCGGCCGGTTTCGTATCGGTCGACGCCCGCAGGTATTCGAGCAGGCTCGACCGGTCGGCCGCGCTCAGCGTCCGGTTGGCCGCGAGGGCCGCCGCCCCCGGCTCCACGACCTTGCGCAGCGCGAGGGCGTCCTCGAGGGCGTGGCCGATGGACTGCTCGATCTTGTCGCGCGACCGGGTGGGTTCCCGGCGGGGTACGGCCACGAACGTGCCACCACCCCGGCCCCGGCGGGACTCGACCAGGCCGGCGTCGCGCAGTGCCTTGATGGCCTCGCGCAGCGTCACCCGGCTGACACCGAGGGTCTCGGCGAGTTCGCGTTCGGGTGGTAGTCGGTCGCCCTCGACCAGGACGCCGAGCCGGATGCTCTGGGCCAGCCGTTCGATCGTCACCTCGAAGGCATTGCGCACCGGGACGGGTGAGAACAGGGTCTGCGTCCAGAGAGCCTCGACATTTCCGATCGTCATGTCCGCGCTCCTGCGCTGTGGGGCTGGGCCGCGACGGTCACGAACGCGGAGAAGAGCGCGTGCCCGTCGTACGCCTCCGGATGCCACTGGACGCCGACTGTCCAGGTCCGGTCCGGCAGCTCGATCGCCTCGACGGTGCCGTCGTCGGCCCAGCCGCAGGCCAGCAGTCCGGTGCCGAGCTCGTCCACTGCTTGGTGATGATGCGTCGCGATCTCGCACCGTTCGCCGCAGATGGCGGCCAATCGGCTTCCCGCCTCGAGGCGGACGGCGTGCCGGCCGTGGGCGCCGACGAGCGGGGCGTGGACGTCGGTTCCGACGACCTCGGGCAGGTGCTGGATCAGCGTGCCGCCGAGCGCGGTGTTGAGGACCTGCATCCCGCGGCAGATCCCGAGCAGCGGCCGGTCGCGGGCCAACGCCGCCCGTACCAATTCGAGTTCCCACGCATCGCGCTCCTCGCGGGCGCCGCCGGTCTTCGGATCCCGTTCGGCGCCGTAGCGTCGGGGGTCGACGTCCGGGCCGCCGGCGATGATCAGCCCGTGCACCCCGTCCAGGGCCGGCGCGGCGTGCGCGTCGGGCGCCGGCGGTAACAGGACGGCCACCCCGCCCGCGTTCTGGATCGCGCCGGAGTAGAGCGCCGGCAGGAGGTCGGCGGGCTCGCTCCACTCGCCCCAGCGGGCGGGCTCGCGGTAGGTCGTGATGCCGATGCGCGGCAACTGCGCGGCCACGGTCACGCTCCCCTCACCCGGGCGCCGGTCGGGTCGAAGAGCGGCTCGACGGCGACCTCGCCGCCGACCCACTGGCCGAACAGGTCGATCTCCACCATCGTCGCCGGTTTGGCGTCGATCGGCAGGTACGCGTACGCGATCGACGCGTCCACCGTGTACCCGAACCCCCCGGACGTCACCCGTCCGACGACGTGTCCGTCGATGCGGACCGGTTCGGCACCGAGCACCGCGTGGTCCGGGTTGTCCAGGACGATGGCTCGCAGCCGCCGGCTCAGCCCGTCGGCCTTGGCCGCCACCAGCGCGTCGCGGCCGAGGAAGGGTTTGTCGAGCTTCACGCAGAAGCCGAGGCCGGCCTCGTACGGCGTGGTCTCGCCGGTGAGGTCGCTACCCCAAACCCGGTAGCCCTTCTCCAGCCGCATGCTCTCGATGGCGCGGTACCCGCCGGCGACGAGGCCGACCGCGCGGCCGGCGTCCCACAGCGTCTCCCACAACGTCGCGCCGTACTCGCTCGAGGCGTACACCTCCCACCCCAAC
The DNA here is from genome assembly GCA_032160745.1 of Pseudonocardiales bacterium. Lineage (GTDB taxonomy): Bacteria > Actinomycetota > Actinomycetes > Mycobacteriales > Jatrophihabitantaceae > Jatrophihabitans. The sequence continues at coordinate 791 of JAVHVD010000037.1, read as the reverse complement.
TCGCCCACGAACGTCACCCGCTGGGCGCGAGCCGGGACGGCGCCGACGGTCAGTTCCTGCGCGGTCAGGTACGGGAACGCGTCGTTGCCGAGATCGACCGGCGTCAGTGACTGGAGGACGTCGCGCGAGCGCGGCCCCCACAGCGCGTAGCAGCAGCTCGCGCCGGTGACGTCGGTGATCCGGACGTCGGCGTCCCGGCGCAGCGCCTGCCGGCGCAGCCACGCGAGATCGTGCGATCCGGATGCGGTGCCGGTGACAACGAGGAACGCGTCCTCGTCCAGCCGGGTGACGGTGAAGTCGGCCTCGATGCCGCCGCGCTCGTTGAGGGCCTGCGTGTAGGTGACGTCGCCGATCGCCCGGGCGACATCGTTGTCGCACACCCACTGCAGGAACGCCGCCGCTCCCGGACCGGTTATCTCGATCTTGGCGAACGACGACTCATCGAAGAGACCGGCCACATCGCGGGTCGCCCGGTGCTCGGCCGCGATCGCCGGTGACCAGTAGCGCCCTTCCCACCCCGGAGGGCGGCGGCCCGCGCCGTCGGCGTTGGGCTCGTACCAGTCGACGCGCTCCCAGCCCGACTTCTCGCCGAACGTCGCCCCGTGATCGCGGTGCCAGGCGTAGGCCGGCGAGCGTCGCAAGGGTCGGCCGGCCTCCCGCTGCAGTCCCGGATAGGGGATGTCGTAGTAGGTGCGGTACGCCTCGACGGTGCGGCCGAGCGTGTGCGCCGGCGAGCGGTACTGCTGGCCGAATCGCGAGATGTCCATGTGCGACACGTCCATCGACGGCTC
>JAVHVD010000036.1:0-10865 GCA_032160745.1 Pseudonocardiales bacterium | reverse complement strand
GCGCGGCTCAGGGGCCGGTTCGGCGACCAGCGGTTCAGCAACGATGACCGACATCTAGTTCACCTGCTCGCGCCAGCGGGTGGCCCGCAGGAAGAGCAGCACCAGGACGATCACCAGTCCGAAGTTGATCACCGACATGGCCGCCGACTCACCGATGAAGCTCTGCTTCAGCTGGAACATGAACGTGGTCGTCGTGCTCGTTTGGTGGCCGGGTCCGCCCCGGGTCATCTCCCAGATGATCGGGAACGAGTTGAACACGTTGATGACGTTGATGAGCGCAGCCACGATGAGGGACGGCCGCAGCATCGGCAGGGTGATGCTGAAGTAGGACCGCCACCGTGAGGCGCCGTCGACCTTCGCGGCCTCATAGATCTCGCCGGGAATCGCCTGCAGGCCGGCCAGCAGCGCGTAGGTGGAGAACGGCACCGATACGAACACCGCGACGACCATCATCCAGACGAAGGCGGACGTGGGGCGGCCGAGCCAGTCGGACTGGTTCGAGTTGAACGAGTGCAGCACGCCGATGTCGTGCAGGAAAACGTTGATGACGCCACTGTTGGCGTCGAGCGCCCAGCGGAACACCAGCGAGGTCATCATCACCGACGCCGCCCACGGCGCGATCAGCGCCCAGCGGGCGACCCGCCGTCCGGGGAACCGCTCGTTGAACAGCTGGGCCATGAACAGCGAGAGCACCATCGTCACGACGACGACGGCCACGACCCAGACGACGGTGCGGGTGAGCACGCCGGACAGGTCGGGCTCGTCGAACAGGTCTTTGTAGTTGGCCGTCCCCCGTGAGCCGAGCACGAAGCCGTCCGGGCTGATGTGCTGGAACGAGGTCCGGAACATCACGACGACCGGCCAGAGCACCACCACCGCGATCAGCGCGACGGCCGGCCCGATCCAGAGGATCGGCTCCAAACCGCGCCGCACCCGTCGCCGCGAACGCGGTACTGGTGGACGTACCTGGGTCGACTGCTCAGTCATTACTGTCTCCCGCGGGCCGGTGGCCCCGGCGCGGGAGGGTCGCCTCCCGCGCCGGAACCGCTGGCATCGTCGGTCAGCTGCCCTTCTTGGCCGTCGCCTCGATGGTGCCCAGAACCTTCTTCGGGTCACCGGTGAGCGCGGTGCCGATCGTCTGCTGGATCTGCGTCTTCACCGCGGCCCAGCTGGTGTCACTCGGGTACTGCACCGCGTTCGGCAGCGCCTTGAGGAACGGCGCGAACGTGGTGTCCGAGGCGAGCGAGTTGACCGCGGAGGTCGTCGCCGGCAGCAGCGAGTACTCCTTGTCGAACTGGACCTGGTACTTGTCCTGGTAGGCGAAGTCCAGGAACTTCTTGATCGCAGCCTGCTTCTTGGTGCCACCGTTCTTGAACGCGGCCACGAAGTCGCACACGCCGAGCGTGCTGGTCAGCGGGGCGGTCTTGCCGGCAATGGGCACCGACGTCCAGTCGGAGGCGCCGAGCACCTTGCCCGACTCGATGATCGGGATGAGCGCCGGCGACCCGTTGATCATGCCGATCCCGCCCTGGGCGAACTGCTTCCACAGATCAGTGCGGTTCTTGTTGCCCGGGTTCGGCTCGGTGGCGCCGGACTTGACCAGGTCCTTGAGGTAATTGAACGTATCGACGTTCTGCGCGCTGTCGATCGTCCAGGCTCCGGCCTTGTCCTTGAAGTTGCCGCCGTTGCCGAGCATCCACAGCAGCGTCTCGGCCTGCGCCTCCTCCGAGCCGAGCGGTAGGCCGAAGCCCACCTTGCCGAGAGCCTTGATCTTCAGAGCATCGGTCTTGACGTCGTCCCACGTCTGCGGCGCTGATGTGATGCCTGCCTGCGTGAACAGCTTCTTGTTGTAGAAGAGGGTCCGCGAGCTGGTGGTGAACGGGATGCCGTACTGGGTGCCCTTGTAGCTGCCCAGGTTCGCGAACACCGGCACGAGGTTGCTCGGATTGCTGAGCACGTCGCTGGCCTTGTAGAGCAAACCCTCCTGGGCGTAGTTCGCGAAGTAGTCGCCCTCGGTGATATCGGGCTGCTGGTGGTTCTGGACCGACGTCTGGACCTGGTTGTCGAAGTCGTTCCAGTTGACCGTCTTCACCTTCACGGTGATCTTCGGGTTCGCCTTGTGGAAGTCGTCGGCGATCTTCTGCCAGTACTTCTGACTGGTGTTGGCGGGGCCCGTTCCGTAGTCGGCAGCGACGAGGCTGAGGGTGTTGTTGTTGCCGCCACCCGATCCTCCGCCGGAACTGCCGCATGCGGCCAGACCCAGTGCGGTAGTGGCGGAAACGACCGCCACGACGGCCCAGCGTCGATTCATTTTTCGACCTCTCCGTTCGTCGACTTCACGCTGCTGCGTTTCCGGGACGGTAGCGCAGAGTTCGTCAATGGTCTAGACCAGTGACGACATTCGTCTGTACCAACTGTGTTACGTCTCGACCGTTGGTAGAGGGCTCGTCCGCCGCGCCGACCCAGCCGCCGGAGGCCAGCACGCCGGCGACCATCAGCTCCGCGTCCAGGACGACGAGGTCCGCGGCCAGGCCGGGCTCGATTGCGCCGAACTGGGTGCCGCGGCCCAGCAACCGGGCCGGAGTGCCCGACGCCGCTACAGACGCGTCAACGATAGCCAGGCCGGAGTGCAGGACGGCGCGGCGCACGGCGGCATCCATCGTCAGGGTGCTGCCGGCGAGCGAGCCGGTGGACGCCAGGCGTGCCTCGCCGTTGCGCACTTCGACGCGCTGGCCGCCGAGCTCCACCTCGCCGTCGCCCATCCCGGCCGCGTCGATGGCGTCGGTGACCAGGATCAGCCGGCCGGGCTGCTGGTTCACCAGCGCTGTGATCGCCGGATGGACGTGAATACCGTCGTTGATGACCTCGCACGCGAGATCGGACGCCAGCGCCGCTCCGGCCGGACCCGGCTCGCGGTGATGGATCGGCCGCATGCCGTTGAAGAGATGGGTGGCGACGGTGGCGCCCGCCTCGATCGCCCGCAGGGCCTCCGCGTACGTCGCATCGGTGTGGCCGATCGCGGCGATCGCGCCAGCCGCCACCGCGTCGCCGATGATGTCGAGTGCGCCCGGTAGCTCCGGCGCGACGGTGATCGAGCGCAACGTCCCACGCGCGGCGGCGACCAGGCGGCTGAACTCCTTGCGGTCCGGGCTGCGCAGATGCCTCGGGTTCTGCGCACCACACCTGACGTGCGAAAGATAAGGCCCCTCGAGATGAGAGCCCACGACGTGCCCGCCGCTGTCTGAGACGAGTTCGGCAACCCGGCCGAGCTGCTGCTCCAGATCGACGAGCGGGGCGGTGACCAGCGAGACGAGCGTTCGGGTGGTGCCGTGCGTGCGGTGGAACTCGACAGCCGCAGCCATGGCGCCCGCGGAGGACGTCACGTCGTGACCGCCCCCGCCGTGCACGTGCAGATCGACGAAGCCGGGGAGCAGCCACTGCCCGCGCAGGTCGAGCGCCGGCCCGCTGACCGTCGGCGGCGTCCCGGAACCGGCATCGGCGATCGTCTCACCCTCGACCAGGACCCAGCCGTTCTCGACGACCCGCCCGGGGCGCACGACGCGGCCGCTGTGCAGCAGCAATGACGAGTTCATCTGCGCGGCGCTGACAGGTCGGCGACGAAGGTGACCCGATCGCCGCGGTACCAACTGGTGACCCACTCCACCGGTTCGCCGTCCGCGTCCCGGCTGTGCCGGCCGAGCACCAGCATGGGCGCGCCGGTCTCGGTGCCGAGCAGCGATGCCTCACGGGGGGACGCCGGCGCCGTGGCGATGAGCTCCTCGGCGCGCATCGGCACGACGTCGTACACGATGCGCAGCAGCTCGTAGAGCGACTGGTGGCGCCGGATGTTGCGGGTCAGGTTCGGGAACCGGCTGGCCGAGAGGTGCGAAGTCTCGACGGCCATCGGCCGCTGGTCGGCGAGTCGGAGCCGCTCGATGCGCACGACGGGCGCGCCCGCGGCCAGGCCGAGCCGACCGGCGACCTCGGCATCACCCCGGATCCGGGTCACCGCGATCAGCCGGGTGGAGGCGGCGAAGCCGTTCATCGCCGCCGCTTCGGTGAAACTCGTCAGGTGCAGCGGCCAGGTCACCTTCGGCTCGGCGATGAAGGTGCCGGCGCCCTGGCGGCGCACCAGGCGGCCCTCGGCGACCAGATCGACGAGCGCCTGCCGCACCGTGGTCCGCGAGGTCGACAGCTCGGCGGCCAGTTCACGCTCGGTCGGCACCGCCGAGCCAGGTGTCAATGACTCGATCCGCTCGAGCAGATGACGCTTGACCGTGTAGTACTTCGGCTCGCGGGGTCGCGCGTCAGCCGTCGTCACCGGTCGTCTCCTGGTCGGTCGTCGGGAGGGGCGAGGATTTGTCTACACCATTGACCGGCCATAGTGAACCATGCACGATGGTCAGTGGTCTAGTCCATTCGCCGGACCAGCTGACCACGAGATGATCACGAGGAGCGCGATGACGACGCCCGGGGCGCTGATGGCCGCGGAGATCGCGGAGCAGCCGGAGGCGCTGTCCCGCCTCCTCCGCGACGGCCGGACCGACGCCGATCGGGCCCGGGCGGCGATCGAGCGGTACCGGCCGCGCTTCGTCCTGCTGGCCGCCCGTGGCACCAGCGATCACGCGGCGCTGTACGCGAAGTACCTGGCCGAGGTGCGGCTCAACCTGCCGGCCGGCCTTGCGTCAGCGTCCTCGTTCACGGTCTACGGCGCCCGCCCCGACATGAGCGGCGTGCTGTTCGTGGCCGTCAGCCAGTCCGGGGGCTCCCCCGACCTCGTCGAGTCGGTGGAGGTGGCCAGAGGCTGCGGCGCGCTCACCGTGGCCGTGACGAACAATCCGGCGTCGGCGCTGGCCGCCGCGGCCGAGCACCACGTCCACGTGCACGCCGGACCGGAGCGCGCGGTCGCCGCGACCAAGACCTACACCGCCGAGCTGCTGGCGCTGTACCTGCTGTTCGTCGGCGGCGATGCCGCCGGACTGCCCGACGCCGCCGCCCACACGCTCGCGCAGGGCGACGTGGCCTACGCGGCCGCCGCCCGTTTCCTGGACGTCGATCGGCTCGTCACCACCGCGCGTGGCTTCTCCTATCCCACAGCCCGTGAGGGGGCGCTCAAGCTGATGGAGACGTCGTATCTGGCCGCGCAGGCGTTCTCCGGCGCGGACCTGCTCCACGGCCCGCTGGCCATGCTGGGCCCGGATGTTCCGGTCATCGCGGTGACGACGACCGGTCGCGGCGCGGCCGCGTTGACCCCGGTGCTGGAGCGCCTGGCCGCGGCGCACGTCGACGTGCTGCGCGTGGGGCCGCCGGACGGGCTACCGGTGGCGCTCGACGGTGTGGACGAGAGCCTGGCCCCCGTCCTGGAGATCCTGCCTCTGCAGCAGCTCGCCTGGCGGCTGGCGATCGATCGCGGTGGTGACCCTGACCGGCCGCGCGGCCTGAGCAAGGTGACCGAGACGTGGTGAGCGGCGAGCGGCCGCAGCTGGACGAGCTGCCGACCGAGCGGGTCGTCGAGCTACTGCTCGACGCGGAGGCCAGGGTGGTCCCGGCCCTGCGCCGCGCCGCGCCGGCCCTCGCCGCGGCGGCCCAGCTGCTGGCTGACGCCATCCAGGCCGGCGGCCGCCTGGTGTTCACCGGCGCGGGCACCTCCGGCCGGCTGGCGGCGGCGGAGGCGGCCGAGCTGCCGGGGACCTTCGGCATCGCCGAGGCGCGCTGCCTCGCCCTGATCGCCGGTGCCGACACCACGGCGATCGACGATGCCGCCGAGGACGATGCCGAAGCCGGCGCGACCGGAGCGCGCGGCCTCCACCTCCGTTCCGGCGACGTCGTGGTGGCGGTGGCGGCGAGCGGCAGCACCCCCTATACGGTCGCGGCGGCGACCGAGGCGCTGGCCGCCGGCGCTGCGGTAGTCGCGGTGGTCAATGCGCCCGCCACGCCGCTGGCCGAGCTGGCCTCGGCGGCGGTCGAGGTGGCGGTCGGCGACGAGGTGCTGCGCGGTTCGACGAGGTTGACGGCCGGCACCGGGCAGAAGATCGCGCTGAACACCTTGACCACGGCGGCGATGGCGCGGGCCGGACGGGTGCACGGCGACCTGATGATCGACGTGGTGGCCGCCAACGCGAAGCTGCGCGAGCGGGCGCTGGACATCGTGGCCGAGATCGCCGGCCGGTCGCCGGCCGACGCCGCGGCCGCCCTGGCTGCCTGTGATGACGACGCGCGGGCGGCGGTCCTGCACCTGGTGCACGACCTGTCACCAGATGTCGCCAAGGCCGCCGCCGCCACCGCGCCGTCGCTGCGCGCGCTGCTCAACGAGTCAGCGCCCTGACGGAGGGTTTTCAGGCGGCTTGCGCGGTTCGCCCGGGTAGGTGCCGAAGGACCACCGGTTGCCTTCGGGGTCGCGGATCGAGAAGTCGCGTGATCCGTAGTCGGTGTCGTGCAAGTCGTCCATGATCTCGCCGCCGCCGGCCCGGATCCGTTCGCACAGAGCATCCGGGTCATCGGTGACGACGTAGGCGCCGAACGAGCCGGGGGTCAGCGACCACTTGTCGTCAGGGTCGTCGCGGACCGAGCCCAGCATGAGTCCGCCGCCGAGCGGCCAGTTGAGCTGCGCGTGATCGACGCGCTCGCCCTCGCCGTAGACGACGGTGTCCTCGAAACCGACGACTTCGACGAGGAAGCGGATCAGCCCACGCGCATCGCGAGCACGCAGGGTCGGCCAGACCTGGGGTGTAGGGGTCATGTCGCTCATACCTGTCAGTGTTGCCCGGCGAACGGGACGCGCCTTGTACTTTTCCGAACTCGGAGGTGGCTTGCAATGCCAGAGGGACACACCCTGCACCGGCTGGCCCGCGAGCATCAGCGCATCTTCGGGGGCACGGTGATCTCGGCGAGCAGCCCGCAGGGCCGGTTCGTCGACGGCGCCGCCCTGCTCGACGGACGCCGGCTGGCTCGCGCGGAGGCGTACGGCAAGCACCTGCTGCACCACTACGCGGACGGCCCGATCCTGCACGTGCACCTCGGCCTGTACGGCAAGTTCCTCGGCGGTGCCGGCAGCCCGCCTGAGCCCCGCGGCGCCTTGCGACTGCGTCTCAGCAACGCGGTGGCGTGGACGGATCTGCGCGGCGCCACCGCGTGTGAGATCGTCACGCCGGCCGACGTCGTGGCCCTCGTCACGCGACTCGGACCCGACCCGTTGCGCCGCCGCGCCGACCCACACCTGGCCTACCAGCGGATCGCCCGCAGCCGCACGCCGATCGGCGTCCTGCTGATGGACCAGCAGGTGATCGCCGGCATCGGGAACGTCTACCGGGCGGAGATGCTGTTCCGCCACCGCCTGAGTCCCTTCCGGCCCGGTCGCGCGGTGCCGCACGAGGTCTTCGCCGAGCTCTGGGCCGACCTCGTCATGCTGATGCGGGCCGGAGTGCGCTCCGGGCGCATCGTGACCGTCCGCGACGAGGACCGGCCCAGGCGGGGCCGGCTCAGCCCACCGGAATCGGTGTACGTGTACCGCCGGACCGGCGAACCGTGCCGCGTCTGCGGGTCGGCGGTCCGCACCGAGGTGATGGCCGGCCGCAACCTGTTCTGGTGTCCGAACTGCCAGGCGGCCTGAACTGCCGCATTGATCAGGCCGCGGTGGCGAGCGGCGGCGCGGCCTGACGGGCCGACCAACCGTGTCGGTTCCGGAGCGCCCCGACGATCCGACAGGTCACGTAGAGGACGAACGAGATCGTCGTGACGTACGGGCTGATCGGGACGTCGCTGCCCAGCTCGAGCAGCGTGCCGCCCACCATCGCGACAACCGCGAAGGTGACGCTCAACAGCGGCACCAGCGTCGGCGAGGAGGTCACGCGCATCGCCGCGGCAGCGGGCGTGACGACGATGCTGAGCACCAGCAGCGCCCCGACGACCTGCACCGACATGGCCACGGTGAGTCCGAGCAGCAGCATGAAGACCGGCGACAGCAGTCGCACCGGCACGCCCCGCGCAGCCGCGAGCTCCGGGTCGGTGCTGGCGAAGGTGAGCGGCCGCCACACGACCAGCAAACCGGCCACGACGACGACCGAGACCACGATCAAGACCGTCAGGTGCGGGGTGTCCACCGCGGCGATCTGGCCGGTCAGCAGCCCGAACTTGTTGGCCGCGCGCCCCTTGTACAGCGACAGGAACAGGACACCGAGGCCGAGGCCGAACGGCATCAGCACACCGATGATCGAGTTGCGGTCGCGCGCCCGGGTGCCCAGCGCACCGATCAGCAGTGCCGCGCCGATGGAACCGGTGAGCGAGCCCACGACGACGCTCCCCCCGAGGAGCAGGAAGCCGGACGCGCCGGCGAAGGACAGCTCGCTGATCCCGTGCACCGCGAACGGCAGATCGCGCATCATGACGAACGCGCTGATCAGCCCGCCGACGATGCCGAGCACCGCGCCGGCGAGCAGTGAGTTGTGGACGAGGGCCAGCAGCTCGCCGTAGTCGCTGAAGTCGAAGATCTGTTGCCAGAACCCCGGGTTGGCGGTCATCAGGCCACCGCGACGTCGTCGGCGTGGTCGTGGTGGTCGTGATCCGCGGCCTCTGGGATGCCCGCGACCAGGATCCGACCACCGGTGCGCACGACCTCGATCGGCGCCCCGAACAGTTCGCTCAGCGTGGCCGAGTTGAGCACCTCGTCGACGGTTCCGATCCGGAACCGGCCCCCCGCGAGGTAGAGCACCCGATCGACGTAGGGCAGGACCGGGTTGACCTCGTGGGTCACGAAGAGCACCGCGGTGTCGCGCTGGCGGCGGCGACGGTCGACGAGCGCGGTGACGGTTCGCTGGCTGGGCAGGTCGAGCGAGAGCAGTGGCTCGTCGCACAGCAGCAAGGGCGGGTCGGCGACCAGTGCCTGCGCAATCCGCACCCGCTGCTGCTCACCGCCGGAGAGCAGCCCGATCGGCATGTCCGCGTAGTGCTCAGCACCGACCGATTGCAGGGCGGCCAGCACCCGGCGCCGCCGTCCGGCTGACGGCAGCCCGATCCCCCAGCGATGCCCGTCCAGCCCCTGCCCGACGACGTCGCGGGCGCGTAGTGGCGTCAGCGGGTCGGCGCGGCGCTGCTGCGGGACGTAGCCGATGTCGTCGCTGCCCCGCCGTGGCGCGCGGCCGGCCACCTCGAGGCGCCCGGCCGAGAGCGACTGCAGTCCGAGAATCACCCGGATCAGGCTGGTCTTGCCGGAGCCGTTGGCTCCCAGCACGGCAACGAACTCGCCCGCCGCGATGTCGAGGTCGAGCCCCGACCAGAGCGTGCGGTCGCCGTACGCCAGTGAAGCGCCGGTCAGCCGTAACACGGAATGAGACACGTTTTCATTCTAGGTAGGGGTCAGCCGAGGGCGGACCGGACGGCGTCGAGGTTCTTGCCCATCCAGGCGAGGTAGTCGGTGTGTGCGGGGAGGGTCTCGGTGACGGGGACGACGGGGATGTGATCGGCCTTCGCCGCGGACAGCACCTTTTCGGTCACCGGGCTGGACGTCTGCTCGTTGTAGGCGAGTAGCCGCACCTGCCGGCCGCTGAACAATGCGAGCGTCTGGCGCAGCACACGGGGGGCGACGTCCGTACCGTCCTCGATCGCCCGGCTGAACTGCGCCGGTGACCGATTCACGAGCCCACACGCCTCGAGCAGGTACAACGGAACCGGCTCGGTGATCGCGACGCCGGCACCGGTGTCCTGAGCCTTGATCGCGGCCTCGACGCCCTCGAGTGAGCGCAGCTTCTTCGTGAATGCCGCGGCGTTGGCGCGGAAGGTTGCCGCGTCGGTCGAGTCCTTCTCACTCAGCACTGTGACCACGCGCTCGACCAGCTTGGCGACGGTGGGGAAGTCGTACCACACGTGCTCGTTGAGGGTGCCGCCGGTTGGGGCCCGCTTGCCGGACAGCTGAACCACGTTGATCACGGTCGCGGCGGTTCCGGCCGCGCGGCGCATCGTGTCGACGAAGTCGTCGTAGCCGCCGCCGTTCTCGACGATCAGATCGGCGTGCGAGATCGCCAGCTGGGTCCGGGTGTTCGCCTCGTAGGAGTGCGGATCGGCGGCCGGGTCGTCGATGATCGACGTCACCGCGACGCGGCCTCCGGCCAGTCGGCCGGCAACCTGCTGGACGATGTCGCCGTAGACGTCGGTGGAGGCCACCACCGACAAGGCAGGCGCGGCCCCGGCTCGGGACGATGCGCCACAACTAGCGAGCGACAGGGCCAGGGCAGCCGACGCCAGGACGGCAGCACACCCGCGACGACGAACCGACATCTTCACTTGCTCCCATAACGAACTTGATAACCATGTTCATTTGCAGGAGCAACCGTAGCACGCGGCAAAGAGACCTCGCAGCCGAATCTTCTCGGCCCGCGGGACCGACGAATGCGCTGGCTCAGGCCGCGCCAGGCGTCGGGCGAGCGGCTCGGGCCGGTCGGGTGGCGGCGGGCGCCGGGTCGTTCATCCGCTCCTCCTCCTCCATCAGATCCTTGATCGCGTGCTGCGCGGGCAGCGGCAGGGTGTGCATCATCTCCAGCACGCGCTGCCGGCGACGCCCGGCCGCCTTGCGTTCGGGAAGGCCCGGGGTCGGCTGGATCTGCATCGGCACGCCGGTGCCCGACGACCCCTTCGGCCCCGTCCCGGCCGGCGGCGAGGCGTCGACATCGATGGAGGCGAGTTCGGCGGCGACCTGCGCGGCGTCCTTCTCCTCGGACATGCCGATCGGGCCCTCGCGGCGGCCGTTGAGGAACTGCTTGACGACCGGCTCCTCACTGGTCAGCAGCACCTCGCGCGGGCCGAACATGACCAGCTCGCGGCGGAACAGCATTCCCAGGTTGTCCGGCACGGTCCGCGCGGTGCCGATGTCGTGG
>JAVHVD010000035.1:0-3416 GCA_032160745.1 Pseudonocardiales bacterium | reverse complement strand
GACGAGGTGACCGACGACGTCGCGCGTCGTCCAGCGTGCGCAGGCCGTCTCCCGGTCCCAGCAGTCGTCGGCCGCGACGAGGTGGAACGTCTTCTCGGCTTCGTCGCGCACCACCCGCAGGATCGTGTCCTTGCCGTCGTACGTGGTCGCGTCCCATTTGCCCATGCCGCTCACCCTCGCTAGGCGACGGGCGGCCGTCGCGCGCCGGTACCCGCCGCGCCGCACTGGTTGTTGACGCCACTAGCAGACTCTCGACGCCTGCCGGTGTCAACGCCGGTCTCGTGCGAGCGCACTTAGTCTCTTCGGCTTCGTCGAGCTGGTGCGCGACGAGCATTCCGGTGGTTCCGGCGGCCACGCGGTCGTGCTCGGGCCCCGGACTGGTCGATGTTCGTCGTTCTGAACCAGCACCCGACGAACGGCGTGGAAGCCTTCGACCCGACCAGGACCGGGCTGGACCACGTCGGCTTCACGATGCCGGACCGGGCCACGCTCGAACGAGCTGCCGGGCCTGGTTACGGGTCTCCACCGGGAAACCAGTAGGAACTACGGAGGACCCGTCACCTCCGTAGTGGTCGGCTGTATCCATGAACGCGATCCGGCAGCCGAGTCCGGAACTTGGGCACTCCGCGGAGCGGAGGGATGATTTCGAGCTGTTGCGCGCTCTTCATGATGAGCACGCGCGCGCCTTGCTGTCGTATGTCGTTGGGCTGACCAACGGCGATCGGAGCCGGGCGCAGGACGTCGTGCAGGAGACCCTGCTCCGTGCTTGGCGCAATGCGGCAGTGCTCGACCAGACGGGTGGCTCGGGGCGGGCCTGGCTGTTCACGGTGGCCAGGCGCATCGTCATCGACCAATGGCGGTCGGCGAGGCGCCGCCCGGAGGTGTTGACCGACCACGTTCCCGAGCGGGCGGTGGAGGACACCGCGCAGCAGACTGTAGATCGACAGCTCGTGCGGGCCGCGCTACAGACGCTGTCGATCGAACACCGACAGGCCCTGTTCGAGACCTACTTCCACGGCGCATCAATCGCCGAGGCCGCCGGGACCCTCGGCGTGCCGCCCGGCACCGTCAAGTCCCGCACCCACTACGCGCTCCGGGCGCTACGACAGGCGATCGAGGGGCTGGGCGGCGTGGCGTGACGACACCCCGCTTTACGCTCAGCCGGTCGGGAACCCTGAGTCCACACAGAGCGTGTTGCCCTCGCTGTCCTTGAACCATGCAGCCTTGCCCATGCCCGTCATGGAGGCGACGTTGTCGTTCCACGTCACACCAGGCATGTCGTCATACTGCTCGAAGCTGACGCCCTTGGACTTGAGTGCACGCACTTCCGCATCGACGTCATCGACGTGCCACTGGGCGATGGTGTGCCCCGCCTCGCCGGCATGCTGCGTCTGGTACACGCTGAACTGCGAGCCACTCGACGTCGAATAGACGAGGAACATGCCCTCGATCTCGTTCGTCGGCGTCAAGCCCAGCTTCTCGGCGTAGAACTCACGCGCCCGCTTCAGGTCGCCGGCAGGAATGTTGGCGGTGACCGTGCCGTCTGTCAGCATCTTGGTGCCTCCGTGGATTCGATTCGCACCGGCACTTGGCTTGACGCTAGACCCGGCTGGCGCAGCCGACAAGGCCGCTCGGGACCAGCGACCTCGGCGCGTGATCCTTCGCCTTGTCGTCACCAGTCGCGGAGCAGCTGGGAGACCTCGTCGCGCTTGGCGCGCAGGGCTGCCCCCGAACGCCAGTCGTATCCCGCCTGGACCAGGCGGTGCTCGGTTGACTCATTGATCCAGGGCACGGTGAACAGCAGCGCGCATGCCCCCGCGACGAACGCGGTCGACGCGCGCAGCTGTGGTTCGGCCGGTAAGAAGATTGCGATCACCGCGACGGGCAGCGCGGCCGCAGCCAACAGGCGCGCCAGGTGGCGCGCTACCCACGACGAACATGTCGTGTCGTACAGGACCCAGATGGCGTGGCGCCGCGGTAGGGGCCCCCAGTACGCGTACCAGAGCCACAGCACCGGGTTGGGGCGAACACGTGGCGTTACGGCCAAGCCGAGCGACTCCGCCGCGATCTCCCACGCCTTGATCGAACGAGCCCGCACTCTTGCCTCACCGCCGACCGATAACCCGAGGGTTCGCGTCGCTCGCACGACTCACGCTACTCGGCGCGCGCCATAGGGCGGCCCACCGATTAGAGGCGGGCCGCCCTGTGTCCTGTCGTGCTCAGGCGGCGGGGACTACGTCGCGGGCCGGCGCGGATGTCGCGCCGAGACGAGCCAGCGCCGTCGGCTTGAAGCCCTTGACGGTCAGCCACACGCCGAGGGAGAACTCCCACGCGGCGATCGGCAGGGCCAGTGCCGCTCCGGCGCTGGAGACCTGGTCCCAGAGGCCGAAGATCGTGCCGGTGGCCGAGGCGAGGATCAGAGGCGCGCCGACCAAGCCGACGATCGGGATGATGCGCGGGACGAGGCGGGACCGGTACATGACGTAGCCGAGGAACAGCGCGTTGACGCCGGCGATGAGGCCGGGTCCGACCAGGAAGGTCCATTGACGCATCTCGACGAGCGCGTGACCGGTGACGCGGAGCGCTTCCGCCCGGGCGCCGGAAGCACCGCCGAGGTCCTCGCGCAGCGTCGCGACGGCCAGCAGGCTGACGACGCCGACGAGGATGAGCGTGGCCTCGACGACGCGGGAGGTGACGAAGCCGATCGCGGCGGTCTTGCTGACCCGCCGAGTGACCGGGTACAGGGCGAGGGCGGTTCCGACGCAAGCGATGGCGGTGATGACCTCGAGCCAGCTGCCCCAGAGCACGGCGGCGTTGCTTCCGCGGCCCGTGATGTACCCCTCTGGGTCGTCGACGATCTTCGCGAACAGCTTCAGCTGCGGGATGGAGGCGGCGAAGGTGATGAGGTAGAGCACGCCGCCGGCGAGGGCGACCCTGCGCATCGGGTCCATCCGGCGCCGCGGGGCGGCTTGCCCGGTGGCGGTCGGCGCGGGTGCTGTGTTGCTGATGGTGGTCATGTCGTGCTCCTTCTCGGGTGTGGGTCTAGCGGATCGGTCGTCAGCTGGGATCGGTGGTGAGGTCGGCCGCCGCTTCGGCGACCGTGGGGTGACGGAGACGAGCGTCAGGCCCAGGTCGCTCAGCTTGCCGAGCAACCCGTGCAAGGCGGACTGGTCGGCGACCGGGCCGGAGATGACGGTGGTGCCGTCGTCCTGCGCGGTGAGGGTCATGCCGTCGAACCAGGTGGCCCAGCGGCGAGCGAGGTGGCCGGTGACGCGGATCTCGAACCCGTCGGTCATGCTGTTCGCCTCCTCCGTGCCCGGTCGTGCCGGCCGCGGTGGCGGTCGTCGGTCGGGCTAAGAGCAAGGTGGTCGTCGAAGTGGTGAGCGGTCATCACCACATGTGGTGAGCGGCGTGGT
>JAVHVD010000034.1:0-4644 GCA_032160745.1 Pseudonocardiales bacterium | reverse complement strand
TCGGTGGCGTTGTCCTCGGTGGAGGCGGCGTTGGTCTCGACATCGGTGTCACTCACGTGCAGGTGTCCTCTCGGGCAGCGCCCCTGACGGTCCGGGGCGGTATCGAAAGCGCGTCAGCGCCGCTTCTTGGCTTGGGTCGGCCGCTTGGCCGGCGGCCGTTTGCCGCCGCTCGGGCGGTTGGGCTTCTGGCCTGCCCGGGGTACCGCGCCGTTCCGGGACGGGGCCGTCGGTGACTCCGCCTCGTCCGCGGCGTCGGCCTGGCTCTTCGACATCTTGACCGGCCGCTGACCGGGGCGTGGCGCCAGCGTCTTGCCGAGTTCGCCGACCGGCTTCTCGGGCGCGTCTTCGACAGGAGGGTGATACCTGATGATGTAGCCCTGCTGGCCGAGCGTCCACAGGTTGCTCGTGAACCAGTACAGGAGCACGCCGAGCGGGAAGTTGAACAGCAGGCCGGACGCGAGCACGCCGAGCGGAATGACCCACATCATCAACCGCTGGACGGTGGCGGCAGTGCCCTCAGGGGTAGTGGTGGCGGTGGCCTTCACCATCAGCTGGGTGGCCAGTGTGGCCGCCGAGCTGATGAGCAGCAGGACCACGAGGACCCAGCGGGCGGTGCTCGGGTCGCCGCCGAGCTTGGTGATCACCGCGTTCGAGTCCCGGAACGAGGCGGCGAGTGGGGTGTTGAAGATCTGCGCCTGAGCGGCTTGGCAGGTCTCGGTCTTGTTGAACGTGTACAGCGACAGGATGTGGGCGCCACTGCCGGCCTGGCAGAGGTTGACCGAGTTGGACAGATGGCGCAGAACGTGGAACAGGCCGAGGAAAACAGGGATCTGCAGCAGCATCGGCAGGCAACCGGAGAGCGGGTTGAACCCCTCTTCCTGCTGCAGCTTCATCATCTGCCGGTTGAGCTCGGCCCGGTCGTTCTTGTGCTTTTCCCGCAGCTTCTGGATCTTCGGCTGCATCTTCTGCATGTTGCGCGTGTAGTGCACCTGCTTGATGAACAGGCGGAACAGCAGCAGGCGCGCGGTGATGACCAGGAAGACGATCGAGAGCGCCCAGCCCCAGCCACTGCTCTGGCTCAGGCCCATAGTGGTGAACAGGTCGTGCCAGCGCAGCAGGACCCAGGAGACCGCTACGTACAAGAAGTTGAGCACTCAAATACTCCTAGGCCGCCGGTCGGACCGACCGGCTCGTCGCCAGCGAAACGCTCTCCGCGGGCCCAACGGGCGGGGGCACCGGGTCGTGCCCGCCGGCGTGGAACGGGTGACAGCGCAGCAGCCGGCGCAGAGCGAGCCAGCTACCGCGCCCGGCGCCGTGCAGCTGGATCGCCTCGGCGGCGTAGGCGCTGCAACTCGGGCTGTACCGGCACGACGGGGGGAGACAGGGGCTGATGGCGGTGCGGTAGAAACCGATGACGGCGAGTAGTGCGCGGGCGATCGGCCCGCGGCCACCGCCCGCGGTCACCGGCCCGCTCCGAGCCGGGCGAAGGCCTTGTCGAGCGCGGCGCCGAGCTGGGCTGAGGTGGCGTCCGCCGCTCCTGGAAGCGCCCGGACGACGGTGCCGCTGTCGGCCGGGAGCATGGCCAGCCGCTGCGCCAGCTGAGCCCGCAGCCGACGGGTCACGCGATTACGCACCACGCTGCCGCCCACCGCCTTGTTCACGACGAAACCCACCAACGGAACGTCCGTGCCGATCCCCAGTCGCTGATGGACGACGACAGCCGAACCGCGCGCTCGGGTACCGCGACGCACGACCGACCCGAAGTCGGTGGAGCGGCGCATCCGGTTGGCCGAGGGAAGCACGAGAGGACGGCGGGACAGGCCCGGCCGATCAGGCCGAGAGCTCGCTGCGACCCTTGCGCCGGCGGGCGGCGATGATGGCGCGGCCGGCGCGGGTGCGCATGCGCAGCCGGAAACCGTGCGTCTTGGCGCGGCGGCGGTTGTTCGGCTGGAAGGTGCGCTTGCTCACGGTCGGACTCCATCAGTCGGTATCTCAGGACATCGCCGAACGTGGTCACGCGGGTGTGACCTGCAACGAGCGACGACGGCTGTGCTCAAGACCCGGCGCCACAGCGCCGAACGATGTGCACAAACGCAATAACGGTACGGATCGGCAATGCCGCAGGTCAAACCGGCCACCGCCCGAACCCGCCAACTTACGACTGTCGCCGGGCGACACCGGCACGACACGCCGTTGCCTATTGTCGGGCCGCTCTCGGCGCTGTTAGGTTCGCGCACCGTGTCACCCCAGCGGCGTGATGCGGGAGGGCCGCCGCTATGGGGCCTTCGGGGCCACCCCCATGCACAGGCTGTGGATAAGTCTGTGGATGTGGGCGTCTCGTTCGCGCGTGAGAAGGTCGAGGGGATCCGTACGTATCCGACAGGGTGCGCACACGGCACAGGTACGAGCGACAACTGGAGTGAACCGGCCCGTGGACGAAAGCGCCGAACTCGTCACCATTTGGAACCGGGCTCGGCCGCGTTTCGATGATCCGTCCATCCGGCCACAGCAGAAAGCGTGGATCGGACTCACCCGTCCGCTCGGTCTCGTCGAGGACACCGCGCTGCTCGCCGCGCCCAACGACTTTGCGAAGGACTACCTCGAGAACCGGCTCCGTCCGCTCATCGCGTCGGTGCTGAGCGAAGAGCTCGGCCGCGACATCCGCGTCGCCGTCACCGTCCAGAGCCCGGAGGAACAGTCCGAGGCGATCGAGGCGATGGCCGCCGACGACAGCGACCTCGCCGACGAGGACGACTGGGCGGCCGATCAGTCCCTCGCCGTCGCGCCGGCACCGAACTACCGGCCCAAACACTCCGACGACGAGCGCGGCTCCCGGCTGAACCCGAAGTACACCTTCGACACGTTCGTCATCGGGTCGAGCAACCGCTTCACGCATGCTGCCGCGGTCGCGGTCGCCGAGGCGCCGGCCCGTGCGTACAACCCGCTTTTCATCTACGGGGACTCCGGGCTCGGTAAGACCCATCTGCTGCACGCCATCGGGCACTACGCCCGGCGCCTGCAGCCGAACCTGCGCACGCGTTACATCTCTAGCGAAGAGTTCACCAATGACTTCATCAACTCCGTCCGCGACGACAAGATGCAGGCGTTCCAGACCCGCTACCGGTCGGTGGACGTGCTGCTGATCGACGACATCCAGTTCCTGGAGCGCGCGGAGCGGACGCAGGAGGAGTTCTTCCACACGTTCAACACGCTGCACAACGCGAACAAGCAGATCGTCATCAGCTCCGACAAGTCACCCCGCCAGCTCAACTCACTCGAGGACCGGCTGCGGACCCGCTTCGAGTGGGGCCTGATCAGCGACGTGCAGGCTCCCGACCTGGAGACCCGCATCGCGATCCTGCGCAAGAAGGCGGCGCAGGAGGGCATGAGCCCGCCCCCCGAGGTGCTCGAGTTCATCGCCTCGAAGATCCAGAGCAACATCCGCGAACTCGAGGGCGCGCTGATCCGGGTGACTGCCTTCGCGAGCCTGAATCGGCAGGCCGTCGAGTTGGGCCTCGCCGAGATGGTGCTGAAGGACCTCGTGGGCGAGAACGATGCCCCGGAGATCAGCGCCGCCACCATCATGGCCGTCACCGCCGAGTACTTCGCTATCAGCATCGACGACCTGGTCGGCAGCTCCCGCAGCCGGGTCCTGGTCGGCGCCAGGCAGATGGCGATGTACCTGTGCCGCGAACTCACCGACCTGTCGCTGCCCAAGATCGGCGAGAAGTTCGGCAACCGTGACCACACGACGGTGATGCATGCCGAGCGCAAGATCCGGGGCCAGATGGCCGAGAAGCTCACCGTCTACAACCAGATCACCGAGCTCACCAGCCGCATCAAGGTGCGGGCCCGCACGTGATCGCTGTGCTTGCACATGATGTGGGTAGGCCTGTGGAGAACCGGTGCGCCCATGTGGACGACGGCTGCCGACACCCGGTTGTCCACCTGCCGGCCCGGTTCCCGCACCGAGCTCCCCGCCTGTCGTCCACAGCCTTGACAGCCCTCGACGCTAGCGTTCACGGGAGATGTGCGACGTTCTCCCCAGCGTCCACAGATGCGAAGACGATGGACGAGAACCTCTATTCATTGATGGACAACGACAAGAGCGACCACCAGGCGAGAGTTGGGGACAACCGCCCGGTCGAACGGAGTGACGCGTGAAATTCCGGGTCGAGCGCGATGCGCTTGCAGACGCGGTGACGTGGGCTGCCCGCAGCCTGGCCAGCCGGCCGACACTGCCGGTCCTCGCCGGCTTGATGCTGCGGGTCGACGGCGACCAACTGTCGGTCTCGGGCTTCGATCTCGAGGCGTCGACCGAGGTCGACCTCGAGGTGACCGCCGGCGCGCCCGGCCAGGCGCTGGTCTCCGGTCGGCTGCTGGCCGACATCACCAAGGCGCTGCCGCCACATCCGGTCGACGTCATGGTCGACGGGTCCCGGCTGACGATCACCTGCGGTTCGGCCAAGTTCAGCCTGCCGACGATGCCGGTCGACGACTACCCGAAGCTGCCGACGATGCCGACGACGGCCGGCACGGTGAACGGCGCCGAGTTCGCGGCGGCGGTGGCCCAGGTGGCCGTCGCCGCCGGCCGCGACGACACCCTGCCGATGCTGACCGGCGTCCGGCTTGAGATCGAGGGCG
>JAVHVD010000033.1:0-13006 GCA_032160745.1 Pseudonocardiales bacterium | reverse complement strand
TGACCGTCGTCAAGGACGTCGACGAGCGGATCCTCGAGGTGTTCACCAGCGCCTACAACGACGTGGCCCGCGAGTTCGAGCTCGTCTTCGCCGCGCTGTTCCCGGGCGGCGAGGGGCGGCTCGTCCTGACCGAACCCGACGACATGCTCCTCACCGGGATCGATGTCGAGGCCCGGCCACCGGGCAAGAAGGTCAAGCGGCTCTCGCTGCTGTCCGGCGGTGAGCGGTCGTTGGTCGCTGTCGCGCTGCTGGTCGCGATCTTCCGGGCCCGGCCCAGCCCGTTCTACATCTTGGACGAGATCGAGGCGGCGCTCGACGACACCAACCTCGGCCGGCTGTTGGACCTGATCGAGCAGCTGCGGGAAAGCAGCCAGATCATCTTGATCACCCATCAGAAACGGACGATGGAGATCGCCGATGCGCTGTACGGGGTCACCATGCGCGGCGACGGGGTGACCCAGGTCATCAGTCAGCGACTGCGCGAGGTCGTCTGAATTCGGTCCTCGGTGTCCGAATCGGCGGTCCGAGATCGGGCTACGGGCGAGGTTGCTCGCCTGTGAGATCTATTCGCCAGTTGGTGCCTCGACGCGGGCTTCGCCTAACGTGGTGGCGTGGACAAGCCTTCTATCTCGCGGTCGAGCCGCCTCGTACTAGGCCTGCTGGCCGCCGTCGCACTGCTGGTCAGCGCGTGCTCCTCCAGCACATCGCCTGCCCAACGCACCGTGACGAAGACCGGATCGAACGGTTCGGCCAGTGCCGGCGTCGGCTCGTCGGGTGCCAGCTCGAGCGCGGCCTCCTCCACCGCTCCGGCCGCCAAGCCGGTGCACATAAAGTTGCTCAACAGCGACAACGCGACCTACGGCGTCGGCATGCCGATCATCGCGTTCTTCTCGAAGAAGATCACCAGCGGCAAGGCGCTGCAGGCGGCCACGAAGACCACGGTCGACGGCCAGCCGCTGAAGGGCGCGTGGTTCTTCGAGTATTCGAGCTACTACAAGGGCTACCCCATTGAGGCGCACTGGCGCCCGCAGGCCTACTGGCCGGCGCACGCGAAGGTGCGCGTGGACATCCCGACCAAGGGACTGTCCGCCGGTACGGGTCTCGCCTTCGACGACAGCCTCACCCTCGACTTCTCGACCGGTGCGCGCAACATCTCGGTCGTCAACGACGCAACGCACAAGTTGACGGTGACCAGCGACGGCAAGACCTACGGCACGTTCCCGGTTTCGCTTGGCGCCCGTAAGACCCCTACCGCGCACGGCATCAAGGTGATCATGGAGAAGGGCCGCAGCATCTGCATGAGCGGCCCGGGCTACCACGAGTGCGGCGTCAAGTACACGCAGCGACTTACCTATGGCGGCGAGTACCTGCACTCCGCCCCGTGGAACATCTCCAACATCAACAACGGCGTCGACTCGTCCAACGGCTGCACCAACCTCATGCCGAAGGACGCGCAGAAGCTCTACGGCTTCCTCAACGTCGGCGACGTGGTCGAGTACCCGAACGCCAACGGCCCGGCCATGCAGCTCGGCTCCGGCTACGGCGACTGGAACGTGAACTGGGGGACCTGGCAGTCCGGCGGCCTGGTGAGCACCACCGCCTGATCCCATCCCGCTGTTTCGCTGCCCCTCGGCCTCGGCCGGGGGGCAGTGTCATGCATGCGGTTCGCCGGTGACTGACAGGATGAAGGCGTGGTCTACCTCTACATCGCTCTGGCCGTCGTCGCCCTCGCGATCGTGCTCGGCGTCGCGCTCGTCATTCCGCGCCGGCGGTCCGGCCGCCTCGAGGCACCACCCCGCCCCGGCGTCGACTACCGACCCGGCGTCGGTGACGACGCGGAGATCCCCGCTGACGCCCCGAAGAGTTCCGTCGGCACGGTCGTCGACCTGCCTCCGGAGGCCCCGGCCGCACCGACGGCGCCCGAGCTCGACGTCCCTGAGCCGAGCGCCGGCCGGCTGCTGCGCCTGCGTACCCGGCTCGCCCGCTCGCAGACATCGCTCGGCCGCGGGCTGCTGTCGGTGCTGTCCCGCGAGAAGCTCGACGAGGACGCGTGGGACGAGATCGAAGAGGCGCTGCTGACCGCGGACGTCGGCGTCGGCGCCACCAGCGAGATCGTCGACCGGCTGCGCACCCGTACCAGGGTGCTCGGCACCCGGTCGCAGGGTGAGCTGCGGGCCCTGCTCGCCGATGAGCTCGTCGTGGCGTTGCAGCCCGACCTCGACCGGACCCTGCACTCGACGCCGACCGGCGAGCGTCCGGCCGTCGTCATGGTCGTCGGCGTGAACGGCACGGGCAAGACGACGACCTGCGGCAAGCTCGCGCGCGTGCTGGTTGCCGACGGACGCACCGTGCTGCTCGGCGCGGCGGACACCTTCCGGGCCGCAGCCGCCGACCAGCTCGCGACCTGGGGTTCCCGGGTCGGGGCCGAGACGGTGCGCGGCCCCGAGGGCGGTGACCCGGCGTCCGTCGCATTCGACGCGGTCAAGCAAGGCACGGAGCGCAAGGTGGACACCGTCCTGATCGACACCGCCGGCCGGCTGCACACGAAGGTCGGGCTGATGGACGAGCTCGGCAAGGTCAAGCGGGTCGTCGAGCGGCAGGGTCCCGTCGACGAGACGCTGCTGGTACTCGACGCGACCACCGGCCAGAACGGGCTGACGCAGGCCCGCGTGTTCACCGAGGTCGTCGACGTCACTGGCATCGTCCTCACCAAGCTCGACGGGACCGCCAAGGGCGGCATCGTGATCAGCGTGCAACGTGAGCTGGGCGTGCCGGTGAAGCTGATCGGCCTGGGTGAGGGCGCCGACGACCTGGCGCCGTTCGATCCCGAACAGTTCGTCGACGCGCTGCTGGGCGAATGAAGGCGCTCTACAAGCCGTCCGCCGCGCCCGGGTTCGAACTGGTGGACCGCCCGGAGCCGTCGGCCGCCGCGCATGAGGTCAAGATCCGGGTGCTGCGGACGGGGATCTGCGGCACCGATCTGCACATCGAGTCGTGGGACGCCTGGGCGGCCGGCGCCGTCGACGCGCCGCTCATCCCCGGCCACGAATTCTGCGGCGAGGTGGTCGAGGTCGGCGCCGACGTCCGCGATGTCGGCGTCGGTGACCTCGTCTCCGGCGAAGGACACATCGTCTGCGGCACGTGCCGCAACTGCCGCGCCGGACGGCGCCATCTCTGCATCCGGACGTCCTCGATCGGCGTCAACCGCGACGGGGCCTTCGCCGAGTACGTCGTGATGCCGGAGTCCAACGTCTGGGTGCACCACACAGCGGTCGATCCTGACCTCGGCGCGATCTTCGACCCGTTCGGCAATGCGGTGCACACGGCGCTGTCCTTCCCGCTGGTCGGCGAGGACGTGCTGATCACCGGCGCCGGGCCGATCGGGCTGATCGCCGCGGAGGTGTGCCGGCATGTGGGCGCCCGCTTCGTCGTGATCACCGACGTCTCGCCGTACCGGCTGGAGCTCGCCCGCTCGATGGGTGTCGACCTGGCCCTGGACGTGTCGTCGGAGTCCGTCGTGTCCGCCCAGAAACGCCTCGGCATGGTCGAGGGCTTCGACGTCGCGCTCGAGATGAGCGGGCACCCCGCCGCGCTGCCGGACATCATCGCCAACCTCAACCACGGGGGCCGGATCGCGATGCTCGGCCTGCCCAGCAGCCCGATCGAGATCGACTGGGCCAAGGTCGTCAGCCACATGATCACGATCAAGGGGATCTACGGTCGGGAGATGTACGAGACCTGGTATGCGATGAGCGCGATGCTGCGGTCCGGCCTGGACATCTCGGCGGTCATCACGCACCGCCTGCCCGCCAAGGACTGGGCCGACGGATTCGCGATTGCGCGGGGCGGGCAGTGCGGCAAGGTCGTACTCGACTGGACGGAGCTCTGACGTGGCCTACGGGACAGTGCGCGACGAGCTGCGCGGGACGCTCGACGAGATCCGCGCGGCCGGGCTCTACAAGCATGAGCGCGAGATCGCGTCACCGCAGTCGGCGCACGTACGGGCCGGCGGTAACGACGTCCTGAACTTCTGCGCGAACAACTACCTCGGTTTCGCCGATCATCCGGACGTCGTCGCCGCGGCGCGAAGCGCGCTCGATGAGTGGGGCTTCGGGATGGCGAGCGTGCGCTTCATCTGCGGCACCCAGACCCAGCACACCGCATTGGAGCGGCGGCTGTCGCGGTTCCTCGCCACCGAGGCGACGATCTTGTTCTCGTCCTGCTTCGACGCGAACGGCGGGGTCTTCGAGGTGCTGCTGGACGAGCGGGACGCGGTGATCTCCGACGAGCTGAACCACGCATCGATCATCGACGGCATCCGGCTGTGCAAGGCGAAGCGGCTGCGGTATCGCAACCGGGACCTCGTCGACCTGGAGAACGTCCTGCGCACGTCCGCGGCTGATGCGCGGCGCCGCCTGATCGTGACCGACGGTGTCTTCTCGATGGACGGCTACCTCGCGCCGCTGGACGAGATCTGCGACCTGGCCGACCGCTACGGCGCGCTGGTGATGGTCGACGACTCGCACGCGGTCGGGTTCATGGGCTCGTCCGGCGCCGGCACACCCGAGCTGTTCGGCGTCCAGGATCGCGTCGACATCAACACCGGCACGCTGGGCAAGGCGCTCGGTGGGGCTTCGGGGGGTTACGTCAGCGCGCGGGCCGAGATCGTGGAGCTGCTGCGCCAGCGCGCTCGCCCGTACCTGTTCTCGAACGCCGTCGCGCCCTCGGTGGTGGCGGGCTCGCTCGCCGCCGTCGAGCTGGTCGCGAGTGGGGGAGCGGAGCGTGAGCAGCTGCACGCCAACGCGGCGCTGTTCCGCCGGCTGATGACCGAGGCCGGCTTCGACCTGCTGCCCGGCGAGCATCCGATCGTCCCGGTCATGTTCGGGGACGCCACCGTGGCCGGCCGGGTGGCCGACGCGATGCTCGAGCACGGCGTGTACGTGATCGCGTTCAGCTATCCGGTGGTGCCGCACGGCAAGGCCCGCATCCGCGTCCAGCTCTCGGCGGCGCACTCTGAACAGGACGTCGAGACGTGCGTCCGCGCATTCGTCGCCGCCCGCGCAGTTGTGGCCCCATAGCGGCGCAACCCAGCCGCATCAACCGAAGCGGGCGCGGACGGCGACGGCACGGCGCAGGTCGTCACCGGCGTCGGTGACCGATCGGCGCAGACCCGGCTCCAGCGACTCGTCGGCGAGCAGCTGCTCGGTCGCCGTCACCGTCTGCGGGTCGATGGCCGTCCACGGGTAGGCCAACAGCGCCAGCCGGTCGGCGACCCATCCCGATCGCAGTCGCCCGGTCGACGCGATCTCGGCGAAGTACCGCTCGACGTAGGGATCGGTGAGCTCGCGCTGCTCCGGATCCCAGAACCCCTCCGCCAGTGCGTACAGCTCGTAGTTCGGCCGTCGCGCGTCGCCGACGATGGCCTCCCACGCGGACGCCTTGGCGCGGGCATCCGGTCGGGCCGCCCGGCAGCGGGCCGCGTGCACCGCGCCCTGCGAGCTCCGGTCGCGCGCCGCTTCGACATCGATCGCGGCCTCGTCCAGCTCGCCCAGCGTCGCCAGCCGGTGGACGATCCTCCAGCGCAGTTCGGTGTCCGCTTCGAGGGCGGCCGGCAGATCTCGACCGGCGAGCCACGCCTGCATACGCCCGACGTGTGACGCTGTGGCGATCGCGGCCTGTGCGGCCGCGAGCTGGCGACCCGACCCGGCCGCGGCCACGTCGGTCACCGCGGTCAGTGCGCCGGAGAGACGGCTCATCGCCGCACCTCGGGTGACGCCGGGGAAGTAACAGGCCACGAGCGGTCGCACGGCCCAGCCGGCGACGACCCCCAGGACGGCGTCGTCGCTCTCGGCCGGCAGCGCGCGCGTCACGATGTCGAGCGCCAGCGCCGGATCGAGCTCCGCGTCGGCGACGGCGAGCCGCAGCGCATTCCACAGCGCCACCCGGGTGCGTCCGTCCGCCAGCCCGACGAGAATCTCCGTCACGCTGCGCCATCCGGACTCGGGCAGGGCCAGCTTGGCCCAGGTCTCATCCTCCGCGTCCGGGAGCATCAGCGCGCCGGGCGGCAGCTGCGTAGGGGTGCGATCGCCATCGACCGTGACGCGCGCCGTGGCGATCGCCGCGCCGTCGGACGCGAAGGCCGCGACGGCGATCGCGTGCGTCCTGGGCGTCGCGCTCTCCCGGATGACCGCGCCGTCAGACACCGAGAGCCTGTCCATGCCGGTCGTGCGCAGCCACGCCTTCGTCCACTCGTCCAGGTCAGCCGCGCCGGCGGCCGTCCATGCCGCGATGAGGTCGGCGAACTCGGCGTTGCGGTGGGCGTGCGTGCGGATGTAGCGGCGCAGCCCGTCGAGGAAGACGTCATCGCCGAGGTGGATCGCCAGCTGCCGCAGGACCGACGCGCCTTTCGCATAGGAGATACCGTCGAACTCCGTCAGCGCGCTTGCGGCGTCAGCTGCCCCGTTGCCCGCGACCGGGTGGGTCGACGGTCGCCGGTCGGCGACGAAGCCCCAGGACTTGCGGCTGATGCCGAAGTCGATCCATGAGTGCTCGCCGGTGACGCGGTGGCCGAGGTACTCGGCGAAGGACTCGTTGAGCCAGAGATCGTCCCACCAGCGCATGGTGACGACATCTCCGAACCACATGTGCGCCATCTCGTGCGCCAGGGTCGCCGCGCGGTCGAGCCGGTCGGCGTCGGTCACCCGGGACCGGAAGACCAGCGTGTCGCGGAAGGTGACGCAGCCGGGGTTCTCCATCGCTCCGGCGTTGAACTCCGGCACGAACGCCTGGTGGTACTGGCCCCAGGGGTAGCGGAACCCGAACAGCGCGTGCAGCCGGTCGAGGCAGTTCTTGGTGTGCGCGAACAGCTCGCCGGCTTCGCGGTCGAGATGCCCGGCGAGCGATCTGCGGGCCAGCAGGGCGAGCGGAATCCCGTCATGGCTGTCGTGCACGACGTGGTACGGCCCGGCGACGAGGGTGGTGAAGTAGGTGGCCAGCGGACCGGCCGACTCGAGCTGCCAGCGCCCCGGCTCGACCTCGGTCGCCGGGCCGTTGCCGGTCACGGTCCAGTCCTGCGGACAGCGGACGTCGAGGCGCACCGGCGCCTTCAGGTCGGGCTGGTCGAAGCAGGCGTACCAGCGGCGAGCGGCGTCCAGGAACGACATCGCGTAGAGGTAGGCGCGTCCGTCCGCCGGGTCGACGTGCCGGTGCAGTCCTTCGCCGTCGTGCGAGTAGGCCATGACCGCGTCGACGACGAGTTCGTTCTGCCCTGCGCTCGGCCGGACGGTCAGGCGCCGGGTCGCCGGATCGAACGCGGAAGTGACGTCCAACGCCTCGCCGTTCAGCGTCGCAGACCGGAGTTTCGTGGGCGCGACGTCGGCGAACGTCGGCTCGCCGGTCGAGGCGGTGAATCGGACAGTTGTAACAGAACCGAAATTTTGGTCGCCGGTCGCGAGGTCGAGCCGGATGTCGTAGCTGTCGACCCTGATGAGCTCGGCCCGGCGGCGGGCTTCGGCGCGGGTGAGGCTGATCACCGCACCGACCGTAGCCGCTCCTCACACCGCGTGACCTGCGTCAGTTACATGCGCGAAACACGTCGGGTCGGTTACGCGAAACAGGCGGCCTGCAACCTTGCGCCCAAGAGACGCGCGGTCGACGCGCCCCGGGACTGATTGGTGGTAGCCCATATGTCAGCTTCGCTGCTTGCAGCGGTGCCGTACACGCCGTTCGACGTCGAAAAGGCCCTGAACCCGGGGAACACGGCGTGGGTTCTGGCTGCTTCGGCCCTCGTCTTGCTGATGACCCCCGCGCTCGCCTTCTTCTACGGCGGCATGGTGCGCGTCAAGCATGTGCTGGCGATGCTGATGCAGAACTTCGCGGCGATCGCCATCGTCAGCGTGACCTGGCTGCTGGTCGGGTTCACCTGGGCCTTCGGCGGCGACGGCAAGTACCTCGGCGACATGCACTTCGCCTTCATGCGCAACATCAACGACGTGGTGCCGACCCTCGGCGCGGCGCAGACGATTCCGACGATCGTGTTCGTCGCCTTCCAGTTGACGTTCGCGATCATCACTCCCGCGCTGATCACCGGCTCCACGGCCGATCGGTGGAAGTTCGGCTCCTTCGTGGCGTTCGTGACCGTCTGGTCGGTCGTCGTCTATGCGCCGGTCGCGCACTGGGTCTTCGACGCGTACGGCTGGTTGAACCGCTCGGGCTTCGAGCCCGGCGCGCACTTCTTCGCCGAGGACTTCGCCGGTGGAACGGTCGTGCACATCAACGCCGGCGCCGCAGGCCTCGCCATGGCGCTGGTGCTCGGCAAGCGCAAGGGCTGGCCGAAGCAGAACATGCGCGGCCACAACATCCCGTTCGTGATGCTCGGCGCCGGCCTGCTGTGGTTCGGCTGGTTCGGGTTCAACGCCGGGTCCGAACTCGGTGCTGACGGCGTCGCCGGGTTCGCCTGGGTCAACACCAACACGGCCACGGCCACCGCGCTGCTCGGCTGGATCCTCGTGGAGAAGATCAAGTACGGGAAGTGCACCGCCCTTGGTGCGGCATCCGGCGCGGTCACCGGGCTGGTCGCGATCACGCCCTGTGCCGGCTGGGTGAGCCCGATGGGCTCGATCTTCATCGGCCTGATCGCCGGCGTGCTGTGCGCCCTCGCCATCAGCCTCAAGACCCGGTTCGGTTTCGACGACTCGCTCGATGTCGTCGGCGTCCACTTCGTCGGTGGATGGGTCGGCACGCTGTGCATCGGGTTCTTCAGCACGACCGGCGTCAACCCGCTCGGCAATGACGGCATCTTGTACGGCGGCGGCGGCCACTTCGGTGGTTGGAACCTGCTGCTGCACCAGTTCCTCGCCGCCGGAGCGGTCACCGTCTACTCCTTCGTCATGACGGCAATCATCGCCCTCGTGATCAACCTGGTGATCAGGAACCGGGTCAGCGAGGAGGACGAGCTCGAGGGTCTCGACACCGCCATCCACGGCGAGTCGGCCTACGAGTTCGGCCCGTTGGGCGGACAGCTCGGTGGCAGCGGCGGCGTCCCGTCGACACTGCCGAAGGCAACGGTGGACGCATGAGTTCCCCCGCTATCCCTAGGCTCAGCAAGTCGATGTCAAAGCGAGGAGCGGCATGAAGCAGATCACGGCAGTCGTCAAGCCGTTCAAGCTCGACGACGTGAAGGCAGCGCTCGAGGTGCTGGGCGTGCAGGGACTCACGGTCAGCGAGGTGCAGGGCTTCGGCCGACAGCGCGGGCACACCGAGGTCTACCGAGGCGCCGAGTACACCGTCGACTTCGTGCCGAAGGTGAAGATCGAGGTGATCGTCGGCGACGGCGACGTCGACAAGCTCGTATCGGCGATCGTCGAGGCGGCCCGCACCGGCAAGATCGGTGACGGCAAGGTATGGGTCACGTCCGTCGAGTCTCTCGTTCGGGTTCGCACGGGTGAACGCGACGCCGACGCCATCTGAAAATCTGCTAGTGTTCCGGGCGGGCGTCCTGCGCCGGCCCGGACTCGTAGGTGCACTGCTGCGCCAAGAGCTCGCCGACGGCTACGACGACTGGCTGCGCGGACTCTTCACCCCCCGGGACGGCGTTGCGCTCGTCGCCGTGGGTGGCCTCGGCCGCCGCGAACCGGCGCCGCACTCCGACCTCGACCTCGTCCTGCTCCACGAGGGCAAGGTCGCCGGGCTGGCCGAACTCGCCGACGCAATCTGGTACCCGATCTGGGACAGCAAGCTTTCGCTCGACCACTCGGTTCGGACGCCGGAGCAGGCGGTGGCCATCGCCAAGGAGGACCTCAAGGCACTGCTCGGGCTGCTCGACATCCGGCACATCGCCGGCGACCCCGGGCTCACCGGCCGGGTACGCGGCAGCGTCCTCGACGTCTGGCGGGCCACCGCGGTCAAGCGGCTGCCGGAGATGAAGGCGATCTCCAGGGAGCGCTGGGCCATCGCCGGCGAGGGCGCCTTCCTGCTCGAACCGAACCTCAAGGAGTCGCGCGGTGGGCTCCGCGACGCGCAGGGGCTGCATGCCCTCGCCGCGGCGCAGCTCGTCGACTATCCGGTGTGGGTGCGCGAGGCGTACCCGGTCCTGCTCGACGCGCGCGGGGAGCTGCACCGGATGGCCGGGCGGGCCGAGGACGTCCTGCGCCAGCAGGAGCAGGACGGGGTGGCCGCCGCGCTCGGCTTCGTCGACACCGATCGCGAACAGGGCCGCGACGCGCTGCTGCGCAAGGTGAACGAGGCTGCCCGCTCGATCGCGCATGCCCTCGACCTCGCCTGGCGGCGGATCGACTCGACGCAGGCCCGCAGCCCGCGCCGCCGACTCTTCGCCACCGCCCGCCCGGGCCCGGAACGGGTCGGGCTGGCCAAGGACGTCGTTGAGCAGGAGAGCGAGGTGATGCTGGCGCGCGACGCCGACCCGTGGTCGGATCCCGGCCTGGTGCTGCGGGTCGCCCGCGCCGCGGCCGAGCACGACTTGCCCATCGCACCGTTCGCGCTCGATCGGTTGGCCTCGGAGTCCGCGCCGATCCCGAGACCGTGGCCGCGCCCAGTGCTCGACGACTTCCTGGCCGTGCTCGGCGCCGGGCAGCCGGCCATCGCAGTGCTCGAGTCGCTCGACCAGGCCGGCCTGCTGGTCGCGCTGATCCCGGAGTGGGACGCGGTGCGCTGCCGGGCGCAGCACAACCCGGTCCACCGGTTCACCGTCGACCGGCACCTGCTCGGCACCGCGGCTGCGGCGGCTGAGCACGACGGCGACGTCGACCGGCGGGACCTGCTTCTCGTGGGCGCGTTGCTGCACGACATCGGCAAGGGCTTCCCGAGCGCCGATCACTCGGTCACCGGCGCCGAGTACGCGGCGGTGATCGCCGAACGGATGGGCTACGCCGGCAGCGACCACGCCATGATCGTGGGACTCGTGCGCCATCACCTGCTGCTGCCGAACACCGCCACGCGGCGTGATCTCGACGACCCCATGACGATCACGATCGTGCGCGACGCGGTCGAGGACTCGGCCGAGCTGCTCGACCTGCTGCACGCGTTGGCCGTCGCCGACGCGGCCGCCACCGGACCGGCGGCGTGGAGCGACTGGAAGGCCGCGCTCATCGCCGACCTGGTCGGTCGGGCGCGGGCCGCTCTGGGCGGTTCCCGTCAGCCGCCGGCCGTACCTCTCGACGACGAGCGCCGTGAGCTGGCCGAGCGCGGCGAACTGGCGGTGGTGGTCCGCCCGGACGAGGTCGTGATCGCTGCGCCCGACCTGACCGGCACGCTGTACCGCAGCGTCGGCGTGCTCGCCCTGCACGCGCTCGACATCCGCGAGGCATCCATCCGCACGCACGCGGAGATGGCGGTGAACCGCTTCGTCGTCGAGCCGCGGTTCGGGCAGATGCCCGACCCGGTACTGGTGCGCAGCGACCTCGCCCGCGCCCTCAAGGGTGAACTCGGCCTGGCCGGCAAGCTGGCCGAGAAGGAGCGGACCTACTCACGCCGTCCGGCCGGGGCCGCGCACCGGCGTCCGTCCGTCCTGTGGTTCGACGACGCCACTGACGCGACGGTGGTCGAGTTCCGCGGCGAGGACGAGATCGGCCTGCTCTGCCGGATCACGGCCGCGCTCGAACGCGCCGGTCTCGACGTGCGATCAGCCCGCGTGTCGTCGGTGGCCGGTGCCGTGGTCGACGCGTTCTACGTGACCGACAGCGACGGCAAGCCGATCGCGCCCGAGGCCCGGCCGGCGCTGGAGTCCGAGCTGCGATCGGCCTTTCCTCGCTGATCCGGCGTTGGCGCCCTGACCGGTTTGCTGCCGCGGGATACCGGTGAGACTGCGGACATGCGCCCAGCTCCGGTTTCAGCGAGATGATGCGTCGGACGGCCATGGTCGCGGCGGGCGCGAGCGCCACGCTGCTCACCGGGTTGGTTCTCCCCTCCGCGGCGCAGGCCGATCCCAGTGACGATGCCGTCGCGGCGCTGAAGAGCGCGTCCGTCTATGTGGGAGCGGGTTCCCCGACGATCGACAAGACGAAGTTCGACGGCGCAGCGCTGGGCGATGTCAGGGTTGCGGTCCTGCCCAGCGGTGGCCCCAACCCGGTCAACGTCGCGCAATCCATCGGCGGCCGCCTCGACCCGGAGAAGAAGGGCCTCACCGTGCTCGTCTTCGAGGGGCACAGTTGGGGCACCGCCTCCACGTCGCACTGTCGCGTCGGTTCGGCTTTCAGCGCCGCCCTCGACAAGAACCGCGCCGAGCTCCAGTCGTCGAACGATGTCACCGCGACCGTCGCCGACTTCGCCGCGCGGGTGCGGGCCGCGCCGCGGGTCGCGGACGGGTGCGACAACGCGGCGAGCAGCAGCGGCGAGGGCACCGGTGGCGGAGTGACCGGGTCCGGCAAGGACGGAGGCTCCAGCCACACGGGGCTGATCGTCGTCGTGGTCCTCGTCCTGGGACTGATCGGCTGGCTGGCGTACCGGCGGCGGAACCGCCGCGTGCAGGCCGAGCGGGAACTGTCCGACGCGCGCGCCAAGGTCATGCCGTATTACGACCGGCTCGCGAGCGAGGTGAACACGATCGACCCGACGGACAACGCAACCGCTCGCCAGGCGATGGCCGACGCGGGTGAACGGTTCACGTCCGCCGGCGGGCAGCTGGCCACGGCCGATTCGATCGAGAAGTACGCGCAGGCCCGTCGCACCACGCTCGAGGGCCTCTATGCGGCGCGCACGGCGCGGACGGCGGTGGGTCTCGATCCCGGACCGGAACTGCCTCCCATCGCCGAGAGCAACGGCGCTCAGCTCGACCGTCCGCAAGAAGTGACCGTCCAGGGGCAGAGTTTCCAGGGCTATCCCGCCTACACGCCCGGCGCGCCGTACTACTACGGCGGCGGCTACGGCGTCCCCGGCGGGTGGTACGGCGTGCCGTTCTGGGAGACGTTGCTGGTCGGCAGCCTGCTCACCGGCGGCTTCGGGGGCTTCGGCGGGGGCTGGGGCGGCTACGACGCCGGCTACGGCACCGGAT
>JAVHVD010000032.1:0-30817 GCA_032160745.1 Pseudonocardiales bacterium | reverse complement strand
CGCTCGAGTCCACCGCGTTCCTGCGGGCGTCGATCAGAGACGGTGCCGACGGGGCGGACGGGCAGGTGCCCGAGCACGTCCGGGAGATCCTCGACTTCATCTCCGCGCACACCCGGGCCGAGTTGGAATGGACGCGCGGATTCCAGAAGCGGGTGCGCGACGGCGCCTACCGGTTTGAGGGCGAGCCGGGCTTTCCGAAGCTCGGCCCGGGCCGGGGAGCCGGTCGGTAGTCAATCGGTGCGCAGGGCCAGCGCGAAGAATGCGGTGGCCGCGGTGAAGGTGAGCGTCCGGACGTGGTTCCACGCTGTCCATCCGCTGTAGTACGTCCGCCACGTGTCGGGCGCTCCTGCGCTGGTGGCGTCGACGCTGTCCAGGGCGTTGTTGTGCGGGACGTGGTAGGTCATGAGCACCAGCAGACCGGCGACGAAGCAGATGGTCCCGGCGACGATGTAGACGGTGGTCGCGCTCGACCGGCGGGCGAACGCCACGACGAGCCAGGCCAGCACGACCAGTGGTCCGAAGAGCGCGGTCATGAACAGACCGTTCGGGGCCGCCCGATTGATCTCCTGCATCGCGGTGATGCCGGCGCCCGGGCGCAGCTTGTGCAGCGCCGGCATGACGAACGTCGAGAAGGCGAAGAAGACGCCGGCGCACAGGCCGGCACAGATTGCGGCGATGACGGTCAGGTAGCGCTCGGTCTCGGTCATACCGACAGTCAATGGCCGGCGCCGGCGTGACGACATAGCCGAGCGCCTCAGCTGCATTCGTCTGCGTCTACATTCAGCGCGTGGACTCCCTCGCCGGCTTCCTGAACGGGCCGCGCGCGCGTGGCGCGTTCTTGTTGAAGTCGGTCATGGACGCGCCGTGGGCCCTGCGCATTCGCGACGAAGCGCCGCTCACCGTGGCGGCCGTGGTGCGCGGAACCGCCTGGGTCAGCTACGACGATGCCGAGCCGGTGGCCATGGCGGCGGGCGACGTCGCGGTCATGCGCGGGCCCGACCACTACACCGTCGCCGATCGTCCCGAGACGCAACCACAAGTGATCATCGGGCCCGGGCAGGTGTGCACGAACCTCGCCGGCGAGGACATGGCGTCGGGCATGAGCCTCGGCGTGCGGACGTGGGGCAACAGCCCTGACGGGGAGACGGTGCTCTTGACCGGCACCTATCAGGGCGCCGGCGAGATCACCCGCCGATTGCTCGACGCGCTGCCGCGCCTGGCGGTGCTGGCGGCGGACGAGTGGGACTGCCCGGTCATCCCGCTGCTGGCCGACGAGATCGAGAAGGACGCGCTCGGCCAGGAGGTGGTCCTGGACCGGCTGCTGGACCTGCTGATCGTCGCCGTCCTGCGCGCCTGGTTCGACCGCCCGGGCACGGCGGCGCCGGCCTGGTACACCGCGCATACCGACCCGATCGTCGGCCGGGCGATGCGGCTGTTGCACAACAATCCCGAATACGCCTGGACGGTGTCCTCGCTGGCGGCCGCCACCGGCGTCTCGCGCGCCGCGCTCGCCCGCCGGTTCACCGAACTCGTGGGCGAACCGCCGATCTCGTTCCTCACGACGTGGCGGCTGGCGCTGGCCGCCGACCTGCTCTGCGACCCGGAGGCGACGGTGGCGAGGGTCGCCCGGCAGGTCGGCTACGGCAGCCCGTTCACCTTCAGCACCGCGTTCAAACGGCACCACGGCGTGAGCCCGCAGGAGCACCGCAACCGCCGGGCGGCCAGCGCTTGAGGTAGTCAAACTTGACTAATGTCGGAGGGCTCTGCGAGGCTCGGCGCCATGACGGAGAACGCCATGATCACCGCGCGGGGTCTCGCGCGCAGTTTCAAATCCAAGGCCGGTCCGGTCGAGGCGGTGAAGCCCATCGACTTCGACGTCGCCGCAGGCGAGATCGTCGGGCTGCTCGGCCCGAACGGCGCGGGCAAGACCACGACACTGCGCATGCTGACCACGCTGCTGATGCCGAGTGCCGGCACGGCCACGGTGGCCGGCGCCGACCTCATTCGCCAGCCACGCGACGTGCGGCGGCGGATCGGCTACGTCGCCCAGGTCGGCGCCGCGCCCAGCGCCGGCACGTTGCTCGGCGAGGAGCTGATCGCCCAGGCCCGGTTGCAGGGGATGTCGAAGTCCGACGCCGCAGACCGGCTGCGCGAGGTGGCGCCACGGCTCGACCTGGCCGGCCTGGAAAGTCGGGCGCTCCTCGAGCTGTCCGGCGGCCAGCGCCGCCGCTTCGACGTCGCGCTCGGGCTGATGCACTCGCCGCAGCTGGTGTTCCTCGACGAACCGACCACCGGCCTCGATCCGCAGAGCCGGGCCAACCTCTGGCGGCACATCAAGTCTTTGCGCGACGACACCGGGCTGACCGTCGTACTGACGACGCATTACCTCGACGAGGCGGACGCGCTCGCCGACCGCATCCTGGTGATGGACCACGGGCAGATCGTTGCGAACGACACGTCGGATGCGCTGAAGGCGCGGATCTCCGGCGACGTCGTCACCTTCGGACTCGCCGACCCGGACGACCGGGCGCGGGCCGAGGTCGTGGTGCGCCAAGCAGCCGACGTCCGCGAGGTGGTCAGCAGCGAGTCCGCGGTGATGGCGACCGTCGAGAACGGTGCTGTGGCGGTGGCGCCGCTGCTGCGAGCGCTCGACGCGGCCGGCCTCAGCCCGACATCCATCACCGTCAACCGGCCGACTCTGGATGACGTGTTCCTGACCCTCACCGGTCACTCCCTGCGCGAAGGCGACGAGGCGGCCTGATGTTGACCGAGACGTTCGTGATCTTCGGGCGGCAGATGCGCATCCTGCTGCGCAACCCGGTCTGGGTCGTCTTCGGCCTGACCCAGCCGATCCTGTACCTCGCCCTGTTCGGCCCGCTGCTGAAGAACGTCACCGGCGCCGGCCTCGGCGGCGACGCGGCCTGGCGGGTCTTCGTCCCCGGCCTGCTCCTGCAGCTCGCGATCTTCGGCGCGGGCTTCGCCGGTTTCGGGATCATCCAGGAGCTGCGCGAAGGCGTCATCGACCGGCAGCGGGTGACGCCGGCCCGCCGGACGTCGCTCATCATGGGCCGCACGCTCGGCACGATGTCGATCATCGGTGTGCAGGGGATCATCCTGGTCCTCGTCGCCCTGCCGTTCGGCCTGAGCGCGTCCTGGAGCGGCATCGCCTCGTCCGTCGTGCTGGTCTGCCTGCTGTCGCTCGGGATCTCGGCCGCGTCCTACGCGATGGGCCTGATCCTGCGCGACGAGGACTCGTTCGCGCCGTTCATCCAGAGCGTCTCGCTGCCCTTGCTGCTGCTGTCCGGTGTGCTCCTGCCGATGTCGCTGGCCCCGGCCTGGCTGCGGCACACCTCGCAGGTCAACCCGCTGACCTACGTCGTCGATGCCACGCGCGCGCTGTTCCGCGGCGACTTCGGCGATGAGCACGTGTGGATCGGCGCGCTGGTGACGATCGGCCTCGGCGCGCTGCTCGCCTGGTGGGGCACGCGCACGTTCCAGCGGCAGAGCGCCTGAGAGGGTCGCCGGCCGACACAGGGCGACGGCGCCGCGAGATGCTCGCGGCGCCGTCGTCGTGCGCGGGCTTCCGGGTTACCAAGCGTGCCCTCATGCTGTCTGACGCGGTCCGCGGCACTCGATCGAGGGTCGCAGTCCCGCGTCGACTCACCTATGCGTGGTGGGATCGCCGCGTGGGTGCCCGTTTCGTCCGTGCGGGACGCCGTCCGCTGGGGGCTGGACCGCCATCGACGAACGTCGTCCGTACGCGTATTGGACGCCTGTGACCCGCGTCACGCAAGAGGCGCTCGGCGTGTCCCGGGCCCCCGATATTTCACCGCCGGCCGCGACCGGCACCGGCGGCGGCCGTCTGCGTCCGGCGGCGGGCTGTGTACCAGACCAGCCCCGCCGCAGCCACGCCCGCGCCGACCACCGTGGCCGACACGACCGGGTGCTCCGGCCGCATGCCGGCGATCCGATCGCGCAGCGGCACTGCGTTGGAGAACGTGAGCAGCGGCCAACTCCGCTCGGCGGCGATCTTGCGCAGCGCGCGGTCGGCGTTGACGGCGTACGGATGCCCGACGGCCTCGAGCATGGGCACGTCGGTCACCGAGTCGGAATAGGCGTAGCAGCCGGCGAGTTCGTAGCCGCGCTCCTCGGCGAGGCGCAGGACGGCGACCGCCTTCTCCGGGCCGTACGCGTACCGCTCGATCTCGCCGGTGTACTTGCCGTCGGCGACGACCATCCGCGTGGCGATGACCTCGTCGGCGCCGAGCATCGCGCCGATCGGGGCGACGACCTCTTCACCGGACGTGCTGACGATGACGACGTCGCGTCCCGCCGCCTTGTGCATCGCGATCAGCTCGACGGCCTCGTCGTACACGATCGGGTCGATGATGTCGTGCAGGGTCTCTGACACGATCTCGCGGACCTGCGCGACATCCCACCCGGTCGACATCGATGCGAGGTAGGCGCGCATCCGCTCGATCTGGTCGTGGTCGGCGCCGGCGAGGGCGAAGACGAACTGGGCGTAGGCGCTGCGCAGCACGGCGCGGCGATTGATCAAGCCGCCCTGGTAGAACGGCCGGCCGAACGCGAGCACGCTCGACTTGGCGATGATCGTCTTGTCCAGATCGAAGAACGCCGCCGTGCGCGCCGGTGCCGGTGCCACGCTCAACCCTCGATTCATCCGCTCAAGGTCAGCTTCGCTTGTTGCCGAGGATACGGATGGTGGGACCCGTCCCGTCTGCGCAACTCCCGGGATCGACCCTTGGATCCATCGCGGCCGCTGGCGCGCGGACCGCATGGTCTGCCCCAAGGTGCGGCCCGTTGTCCCTTTTGCGGGGCCGCGCTCGCTGGGATCGCGAGTCGCTGAGTGCTGTCAAGCCGGTCGTCCACAACCGGCTCGGTCCTCCACAGCCGGCGCCCGCGGGCTGCGGCAGGGCATCGGTTCCGGTTCGGTGGACGGATGGGCCGGGTCATCGCCGTTCTGGGCGGCAGCGGGGGCGTTGGCGCGTCGTCGTTCGCGGCCGTGCTCGCCGCAGTCACCGGGCCGTCCCTGCTCATCGATCTGGACGTCAGCGGCGGCGGCATCGACGTGGCGCTGGGCATCGAGTCCGTCGCCGGGGCGCGCTGGTCGGGGCTGCACGTGGCCGGTGGGCATCTCGAGCCGGCGGTGCTCGCCGAGGGGTTGCCGCGCTGGGGTCCGGTGGCGGTGCTGGCCGCTGACGTCGCCGCGCTCGACGCCGAGGCGGTGCTCCAGGTGCTGCCGGCGGCCCGGGGGACCGGCCGGGTCGTGCTCGACCTGCCGCGCGCTGCCGGGCCGGAACGGGCGGCGGCGCTCGTCCACTGCGATCTCGTCGTGCTGCTGACCCGCGGGGACGTGAGCGGGTTGGTCGCCGCGCACGCCGTCGCCGCTGCGCTGCCGGAACTGCCGGCCGGGGTAGTGGTGCGGCGCGGCGAGGTCGACCCGCGCGACGCCGCCGAGCTCGTCGGCTGTCCGCTGCTCGGCACGTTGCCCGCGCTGGACGGGTCGCCGTTCGACCTCGATCCGTACCGCCTGCCCAAGGCGGCGGCGCGGGTCGCGGCCGGGGTGCTGCGCGGGATGGTCGCGTCCCCGGTCGGTGCCGACCGGTGAGGCCCGGTGTCGGCAGCGACGGGCGCAGCACCGAACTCGTCGACCGGGTACGGCGTCGGCTGGCCGTGGAGCCGTCCGGTCTGGAGGACGCCGTTCGCTCGGAGGCTGACGGCATCGTCGATGACGCGGTCCTGGCCGCGCTGCGTCGCGACGTGGACGCCGAGCTGCACGGCGCCGGTCCGCTCGAACCGCTGCTGGCGACGCCGGGAGTGACCGACGTGCTGGTGAACGGTCCGGATGCGGTCTGGCTCGACAGGGGCGGCGGGATGGAGCGGGCGGCGGTGCGCTTCACCGGCGAGGGGGCCGTGCGGCGGCTGGCGCAGCGGCTGGTGGCCGGCGCCGGGGCACGCCTGGACGACGCGCTGCCCTACGCCGACGCCGTGCTGCCCGACGGCACCCGCGTGCACGCGGTGCTGCCACCGCTGGCCGAGCACACGACGATCTCGTTGCGGGTACTCGCCCGGCGTCCCCATGACCTCGACGGGCTGGTGCGGCTCGGTGCGATGTCGCCGGTGATCGCCGACGTGCTGCGGGCCGTGGTGGCGGCCCGGCTGGCCTTCGTGATCAGCGGCGGCACCGGTAGCGGCAAGACGACGCTGCTCGGCGCGCTGCTGGGGACGGTGCCGGCCGACGAGCGGATGCTGCTGATCGAGGACGCGCCGGAACTGGCCGTGGTCCATCCGCACGTCGTTCGGCTGGTTGCCCGCGGCGCCAACGTCGAGGGCGCAGGCGCGGTCGGGCTACGTGAACTGGTCCGGCAGGCCCTGCGCATGCGTCCCGACCGGCTGGTCGTCGGCGAGTTTCGCGGCGCCGAAATGGTCGAGCTGCTGGTCGCGCTCAACACCGGTCACGAGGGCGGCGCGGCGACCCTGCACGCGAACTCGGCGGCCGACGTGCCCGCGCGGTTCGCCGCGTTGGGCGCGTTGGCCGGGCTGCCCGGACCAGCGGTGACCAGCTTGGTGGCGAGCGCGATCGACATCGTGGTGCATCTGCGCCGAGGCCGCGACGCGCGCCGCACCGTCGCCGAGATCGGGTTGATCGCGCGGGCCGGGAACGAGCTGGTCGTCGAGCCGGCCTGGTCGGCGGCGTCCGGTGAGCAGCCGGCGGCCGAGCGGCTTCGCCGGCTGCTCGTGCACGGCCCCCGCGGATGACGCCGCTCGCCTGGCTGGCCCTGGCGGCCGCGCTCGCGATCGGCGCCGGTGCGGCCGGCTCGACGGCCCGCGTCGGCTCGCTGGTCGCGGTCGGCCGGTTGACGTCCATGGGGGTTGGACGCGGAACGGCGGCGGGGCGGCCGACGGTGCCGGCTCTGCGCCGGCCGTGGCCCCTGGCCGGCGTGGCGGTCGGCGCCGTCGCCGCACCGCTCGCGCTGGGTGGCCTGCTCCTCGGGACTGCCGCCGCGGCCGTCTGCGGCACCGCGTGGCTCGTGGGACGCGACCTTGTGC
Organism: Pseudonocardiales bacterium; assembly: GCA_032160745.1. GTDB lineage: Bacteria > Actinomycetota > Actinomycetes > Mycobacteriales > Jatrophihabitantaceae > Jatrophihabitans. The sequence goes on along the minus strand of JAVHVD010000032.1, from coordinate 23,746 downwards.
ACGGACGGGCGGACGCGGCGCGCCGGCGGCACCTGCTGGGTGCCCTCCGCGTGCTGATCGGCGAACTCGAGGCGGGCGCTCGACCGCCCGCGGCGCTGAGCGCGGCGGCCGAGGCGGGACCGGCCTACGCCGCCATGTTCGCTCGCGCGGCATCGGCCGCGGCCGGCGCCCATGACGCGGGGGCCGTCCTCGCCGGTGAGCCCGACACCCGCACACTCGGACTTGCCTGGCGGCTCGGCGAGGAGACCGGCGTCGCACTGGCCGGCGTGCTCAGCCGGGTCGCGGCCGACCTGGCCGGGCTCGACGAGCAGCGCCGCACGGTCGCGATCGCGTTGGCCGGCCCGCGCGCGTCGGCGGGACTGCTGGCCGCCCTACCGCTCCTCGGCATCGGACTGGGCGTGGCCATGGGGGCTCGCCCGGTGCAGTTCCTCGTCGGAGCCCCGGCCGGGCGGGCCGTCTGCTGCGTCGGGGTCGTGCTGGACGCGGCCGGCGTCCTCTGGATGCGGCGGATCCTGCGCCGCGCGGAGCGCCGATGAGCGCCACGCTCGGTTGGCTGCTCGCCGGCTGCGGGCTGCTCCTGCTGCCAACACCCCAGCGACCCGGCGACGACCGTGCCCGTGCTGGGCGAGGCGACGAGCGGGCCCAGCCCGCGGCAGCTGGGCCCGGGGCGGCGAGACGAGCCGGGGCGGCAATCGCAGTGGCCGTCGTCGGCGCCGGCACGGGCTGCGTCGCGGCGTTCGGACTGCGCAGCGGTCCCCTGGTCGCGGCGGTGCTGTGCCCGGTCGTCGCCGTCGCGGTGCGGTGGTTGCAGCGGCGTCCTGCCCGATCCGACCCGGACGACGCCCTCGCTCTCGTGCTCGACCTGACCGCGGCCGCGCTGCGTAGCGGACGCCCGCTCGCCGACGCGCTCGCACTGGCCGCTCCGGCCGGCCGGCCGGACACTGCGGACGCCCTTCTCCGGGTTGCCGGCCTGTCTCGGTTGGGGGCCGACGCGCCGCAATCCTGGTCGGCCGTGCCGCGGGCCGGTCCCCTGGGTGAGGTGGCTGGGGTTGCCGTCCGCAGTGCGACCAGCGGGATCAAGCTGGCCGCCGCCTTCGAGCGGCTGGCCGCGGAATTACGCGCCGAGCGCCGCGCGGTGGCCGCCGTCCGTGCCCACCGGGCCGGGGTGGCAGCCATGGCTCCGCTGGCGGCCTGCTTTCTGCCGTCCTTCGTCTGCCTAGGCGTGGTCCCGGTCGTCGTGGGAGTGGCGAAGAGCGCCCTGGGAGTGCTGCCGTGAGGCCTTATGCACCCGGTGTCGAGCTGCGTCTAAGGGTCCGGGGCCCCTTAGTGCGGCCGCGGACGCCGTCCGCATCCCGGCGGTAGGCAAAGTCCCGATGCCGACCGGGTGGCCTTACGACGATCGTCATGGATGTCAGAAACCAGCAGCAGCGGAGGACATCATGAACGCCTACATCGCCGACCGGATCGCCCGTCAACACACCGACGCCCTGCTTGCTGACGCCGCTGCCGCCCGCCGCGTGCGTCGGGCTCGCAAGGGCAGCAAGCGACGGGTCGTCACCTCGCACCCCGCGGCGGACAGCGCCGCCGAGGCGGCCTCCGCACCGACTGCGCCGCGCCCCGGCGCAGCAGTCGCGCACGCAATCGCGTGGCCGTTCACCGCGGCCCGCAGCTGGCTGGCGGCCGGGTACCTCTGAAGCGCGGTCGACGATGCCGTCACACGCTTCCCACCACGTGATCAGCCACGAGGACGAACAGCTCGGTCGAACGCTCGATCAACTCCTCGCGGCTGATCACGAGGTCGCCGCGCACCCACGCGGTCATCGTCTCGGCCAGGCCGCCCAGCAGGTGCGCGGCGGCGAAGTCTCCCCAGCTCCCGATCCGCAGCGCGGTCTCGGGACCGTAGAACTGGTGCGCCTGGGCGACGATCAGCGCCACGAAGCTGCGCCCCACATCGGCTCGCCGCGAATTGAGCGCCGGCGCGGCCAGCGGTTCGACGAACGCGATCCGCGTCTTGCGCGGGTCATCGGTCAGTAACTCGATGGCCGCGGCGATCGCCGCCCGGGCCTTCGCCCGTGTCTCATCCGGCGCCGCAGCGATGGCCGCGACGATCGCCGTGGTCAGCTCCGCCATCACCTCGTCGAAGACCGCGAGCAGTACCTCCTCCGAACTGGCGAAGCTCTCGTAGAAGTACCGCTCGTTCAACGCCGCCTGCGAGCACAGCCCACCAACCGTCAGGCGTGCGTAGCCCTGCGTCCCGATGATCTCGACCCCGGCCGCCACCAGCGCGGCGCGGCGGTGGGCCCGCCGCTGCTCGGCGGAGACACCGCCGTACGCGCGGGAAGAGGCCACATCGGCAATTGTGGCAGGACGTCTTGCCAGATCCAACGCAATGCCGGATTCTCGACGGCAGAGAATGTGGTGGAGCGTCTTGCCAGAAGTTCGGAAGCGAGGAGGGGTGCCGTGCCGGGCTACTTCGAGTCGGACTCGATGGCCGTCCAGGTCATGAGCAACCGGGCGGTCGGGCTGTCCTACGGCCAGCGCGCACTCGTCATCGGCGCCGTCCACCCTCGGCTCTACGTCGGGACCGTCCAGCACACCGAGCACCGCGAAACGCCCTACAACCGGCTGATGCTCACCGCTCGGCTGTTCGAGGCGGTCTTCCTCGGAACCAAGGACGACGCCGACCGCGCGCTGGAGTTCACCCGTCGCAAGCACGTCAAGGTGGTCGGCACGATGCCGGAGGCCGCCGGACCGCACTATCCGGCCGGCACGCCGTACAGCGCCGAGGATCCGCACCTCATGTACATGACGATGGCCTTCACCTTCGACTCGGTGCACCACATGCAGAACCTGCTGGTGCGCCGGCTGTCGGCCGCCGAGAGCGAGGGGCTCTGGCAGGACTTCGTCCGCTGGGGCGAGCTGTTCGGCATGCCGCGCTCGGCCGCGCCGGGCAGCTATCCGGAGTTCCGCGCCAGCTTTGATGCCTACCTGGCGTCCGACAAGCCCTACCTCACCAAGGAGGCCCGGGTGGTCGGCAGCTATCTGGCCGGAGCCAAGCGAGGCGACTACGACATGGCGCCGCCGCTGCGGCCGCTGTTCCGGGTCATCGACGTCCTCGTGAAGGGCAGCCTGCCGGCGAACGTTCGTCGTCTGTACGGGTTCCGGTGGACGCCGGCCCACCAGGCCGCGTTCGGCGCCGCCGTGCGGGGCGCGCGCACCCTGTATCTCGAGCCGCCGCGGTTCGCGCCGCGCCCGCTCGATCCGATCCTGCGCGGGCCCAACCATCGGGCGTTCCGGATCGTCGCCCGGCGGGAGCGGCACCAGCTCGCGCGCGGCCGCTTCAGCATGCCCGAGGTGGTGGCTCCGGGGCCGCAGTAGCGGTCCGCGCCCGGCCGAACGGGTCATCGTCCCGAACCGTCCCGAACCGGTCATCGTGCCGAACCGGTCATCGTCCAGGACGGGTCGGTTGAACCCGACCTGGTTGTCCACAGCGGTGGGGGCCGTCCACAGATGGGGTCCGACCGCAGCGCGGCGGGGGTCGTCGCTGCTTGCCTGTCGGCATGACTCTTCTCAAACGAATTGCGCGACGCCTGCGGGCCGGCGTCGACGCCGGAATGTCCACCGCCGAGTACGCCGTCGGCACGGTCGCCGCGGTCGGCTTCGCCGTCGTCCTCTACAAAGTGGTGCGCAGTTCGGCGGTGTCGTCGGCGCTGACGTCCCTCATCAACTCGGCGCTGCATGCGATCTGACCGCCGTCGGCGGTTGCGTGGTGACCGCGGGATGGTGACCGCCGAACTCGCGGCCTGCCTGCCGGTGCTCGTGCTCATCCTCGCGGTGGCCCTGACGGCGGTGTCGGCAGTCGGTGTGCGGGTCCGCGTTCAGGACGCGGCCCGCGAGGCCGCCCGGGCCGCGGCCCGTGGCGATCAGATGGCGGCCCGGGAACTCGCCGCCCGGGCGGCTCCGGGTGCGGTCCTGACGATCACGCGCGACTCGGCGAATGTCGTCGCGGTCGTCCGCGGTCGGGTGCATCCGTTGGGCGGGTGGTTGCCGGCTGTCACGGTCACCGAGCGCGCGGTCGCGGCGATCGAGCCGCAGGGCGGCTCGCCGTGAGCGCGGGCCGCCCGGGCGACGAGCGGGGATCGGCCGCGATCTGGGTGGTGTCCTGCTGCGTCCTGCTCGCCGTGGTCGCGACCGTGGCCACGGTGCGGGCTCTCGCGGTGCTGGCTCGACATCGCGCCGAGGTCGGTGCTGATCTCGCGGCGCTCGCCGCCGCGGGCCAGATCGGGCGCGCCAACACGTCGGCGTGCCCCGCTGCCGCTCGCATCGCCCGCCAGAACGGGGCACGGCTGCTCAGCTGCCGGCTGCGGCTGGGCGCTGACGGCCGGAACGGGTCGGTCGTGGTGCGCGTCGTGCTTCGCGCTGGACTCCCGGTCGTCGGGTCGCGCGAGGTCGTCGCCTCGGCGTGGGCGGCCCGGTTGCCCGGCGCGGCCCCGGCGCCTGCGTCCGGCAGCGTCCGTAGTGCGTCGCGGCCGGGGCGGTCCACGACTTGGAATGGTCTCTTCCCGGCGGCACTTCGCCCTGTGGCATGCTGGCTCCCGTCGTCCGTACGGGCGCCACCAGGACGCTGTGCCGACGAAGGGATGGGGTGAGCGTGGAGATCTCGGTCTCGCGGACGAAAGCCGGCGATGTCCCGATCGTGGCGGTGAGTGGCGAGGTCGACGTGTACTCCGCTCCCGCGCTCAAGGACAACATCACCGAGCTCCTGCAGTCCGGCGTCACCACGCTGATCGTCGATCTCAGCGGCGTGGCGTTCCTCGACTCGACGGGACTCGGCGCGCTGGTCGAGGCACGCGCGGCGACGAGCGACGCAGGCGGCTCGCTGCCGATCGTGTGCAGCCAGGAGCGCATCCTGAAACTGTTCACGATCACGGGTCTGGACGGCGTCTTCACCATCCACCCCACCATTGGCGACGCGGTCGCCGCACTGCGTGGCTGACCTCGCACTCCCTGCGGGCCGACCCGGCGGATTTACCGGGCAGTAGGCCGGGCTAAACTCCCGCAGTCGGCGCCGGGGTGTGACACACGCCCGAGGCGCAACTTCTCCGCCGCCGTTCCCCCGTGATCGGCGCCGGACTCGTTACGAATCAAGGGGAGTTGTATGGCCTCGCAGGTGACCGCCCTGGCGGATATCTCATCCGACCAGAAGGGGCTCGTAGCGGTGATCGGGCTGATCGCCCTCGCTGCGCTCGTCTACGCCTTCGTGCTGGTGAAGGAGGTGCTCAAGGCCGACCAGGGCACGCCGAAGATGCAGGAGATCGCCAAGGCGGTCCAAGAAGGTGCGGCCGCCTATCTGAATCGGCAGTTCCGGACGCTCGCCGTCTTCTCCGTCATCGTGTTCGTGCTGCTCTTCCTGCTACCCGTCAACGAGGGCGGGACCAACGTCCGGGTCGGGCGGGCACTGTTCTTCCTGGTCGGCGCGTCCTTCTCCGCGGCCGTCGGCTACATCGGCATGACGATGGCGACCCGGGCCAACGTGCGCGTCGCCTCGGCTGCTCGCGGCGGGGGACGGGAGCGCGGCTTCCACATCGCCTTCCGCACAGGCGGCATCGTCGGCATGCTCACCGTCGGCCTCGGCCTCCTCGGTGCGTCGATCGTGCTGCTCGTCTACAACCAGAACGCTCCGGTCGTGCTCGAGGGCTTCGGCTTCGGTGGCGCCCTGCTCGCCATGTTCATGCGTGTCGGCGGTGGCATCTTCACCAAGGCCGCGGACGTCGGCGCCGACCTCGTCGGCAAGGTCGAGGCGGGCATTCCTGAGGACGACCCGCGCAACGCGGCAACGATCGCCGACAACGTCGGCGACAACGTCGGCGACTGCGCCGGCATGGCGGCCGACCTGTTCGAGTCCTACGCGGTGACCCTCGTCGCCGCGCTGATCCTCGGTCAGACGGCGTTCGGGGCCAAGGGCTTGTTGCTGCCGCTCATCATCGGCGCCATCGGCATCGTCAGCTCGGTGGTGGGCGTGCTCGCCACCAAGCTGCGTCAGTCCGACCGCAACGGCCTGGTGGCGGTCAACCGCGGTTTCATGATCTCGGCCGTGGTCTCGCTCGTCCTCGTCGCCATCATCGCGTTCACCTACCTGCCGTCGAAGTTCAGCGGCTTCAAGGACATCAACAGCGCCGGCGTCGACGGCAACCCCAAGGTCATCGCATTCCTCGCGGTGCTCATCGGCATCGTGCTCGCGGTCCTCATCCAACAGCTGACGGGCTACTTCACCGACACCGTCCGCCGTCCGGTGAAGGACGTCGCCAAGACGTCGTTGACCGGCCCGGCGACGGTGATCCTGTCCGGCATCTCGCTGGGCCTCGAGTCGGCCGTCTACACCGCCGTGCTCATCGCGCTGGCGGTCTTCGGGGCGTTCCTGCTCGGCAGCGGCTCGGTGGGCGTGGCGCTGTTCGCCGTGGCACTCGCGGGTACCGGCCTGCTCACGACGGCCGGCGTCATCGTCGCCATGGACACCTTCGGTCCGGTCAGCGACAACGCCCAGGGCGTCGCCGAGATGAGTGGCGACATCGACGAGGTGGGCGCTCGGGTCCTGACCGACCTCGACGCCGTCGGCAACACCACGAAGGCGATCACCAAGGGCATCGCGATCGCGACGGCGGTGCTCGCCGCGACCGCGCTGTTCGGCTCGTTCACGAGGTCTGTCGGCGACTCGCTGACGAAGTACCACGCGACGACCGGCATCGACTTCCAGATCATCTCGCCGAACCTGCTGGTCGGCTCGATCATCGGTGCGGCGGCCGTCTTCCTGTTCAGCGGCTTGGCGATCAGTGCGGTCGGCCGAGCGGCCGGCCGGGTGGTCTACGAGGTGCGCCAGCAGTTCCGGGAGCACCCGGGGATCATGGACTTCTCCGAGAAGCCCGACTACGCCCGCGTCGTTGACATCTGCACGAAGGACTCGCTGCGCGAGCTGGCTACCCCCGGCCTGCTGGCGATCTTCGCGCCGATCACTGTCGGCTTCGCCTTCGGCGCCGGCCCGCTCGCCGGGTACCTCGCCGGTGCGATCTCGGCCGGCGTGCTGATGGCGGTGTTCCTCGCCAACTCCGGTGGTGCGTGGGACAACGCGAAGAAGATGGTCGAGGACGGCACGTACGGCGGCAAGGGCAGCGACGCCCACGCCGCCACCGTCATCGGCGACACCGTGGGTGACCCGTTCAAGGACACCGCCGGCCCGTCCATCAACCCGCTGATCAAGGTGATGAACCTGGTGGCGGTGTTGATCGCGCCGGCTGTCGTGAAGTTCAGCGTGGGCGACGACAAGAACAACGGCGTCCGCGCCGCTATCGCGATCATCGCCTTCCTGATCATCGCGGCCGCGGTCACCGTGTCGAAGCGCCGTCAGGTCTCGATGGGCGACGACACCCCGGCAGTCCCTTCCGAGCCGGCCGCCAAGGTCGCCTGACCACAGCCCGATCCGACGGCCCCGGCCTCCATGGCCGGGGCCGTCGTGCGTCCGCGGCTCGGCCGGTTCGGCGCGCGAGTGCGCTCACCTGGTTGCGGGAACGACCCCGGGCCGAGCTCGGCGGGCCGGGCTACCGGCCCCCGATCGCGCGAAATACCGCGCCACGCATGCGATAACGCGCCACTGAACGGACGGGGGCAGGCACGATGGTGCTCGTGACCCAGTTCTCCCTCTTCGGTGCCGAGGCGACGTCCCCGTCGCTGGACGACCTGGACGGGCTGCTGCTCGCCGGCGGGCACTGGGTCCGGTCGGCGTCCGGTGCGCGGCTGTCGGTGGTGGTGGCCGACCAGTGGCGGGCCGACGCGCTGGTCGCGGCGTTCGAGGAGCGTGGCATCGGCGGACCGGATGCGGTCGTCGCGGCGCCGTCCGGCCTCGGGGTCCGCACCGGCTTCGCCCGCGACCTCGTCCCACACGCGGCGCGCTGGACGCGCGGTGCGAACGAAGGGCTTCCACTGGCCTTCCGGCTCGGTGCCGGCGGCCTCCGGTTGTGGGCCATCGCCGCCGGGCGGCGCGACGACGTCGGCTACCTGCTCGCCACCGCCGAACCGGACGATCCGATCCACCAGGCCGCCGGCGCCCAGCTGTCCCGGCTCAGCGTGGCCGCTGTATCCCTCGCCCAACGGGGCGGCCCGGGCTGGCGGGTAACGTCGGACAAGCGGCTGCGGCGGCTCGTCGAACTGGTCGGACCCGCCCCGGCCGGGGGCGAGGACCATTGGCCCAGCGGGCAGCCGGCCCGCCACTGACCGCAGGCTGGGAATCGGCCTGCACGCGCAGGTCTTGATGCGCGGGCGTCCTGTACCGTCCGCGACTGTTGGATCCCGACGAATGCTTGGAGTTGTACGTGGCGGCAAAAGGCGGACAGACGGGCACCAAACTGGTGATCGTCGAGTCCCCGGCCAAGGCCAAGACGATCGGCGGCTACCTCGGCACCGGGTACGTCGTCGAGGCGTCCATCGGCCACATCCGGGAACTGCCGCGCAATGCTGCCGCCGTCCCCGCGAAGTACAAAGGTGTCCCGTGGGCCAACCTCGGCGTCGACGTCGACAACGGCTTCGAGACGCTCTACGTCGTCAGCGCCGACCGCAAGGACCAGGTCAACAAGCTGAAGGCGCTCGTCAAGGACGCCGACGAGCTCTACCTCGCCACGGATGAGGACCGCGAGGGCGAGGCCATCGCCTGGCACCTCGTCGAGACGCTCAACCCGAAGGTGCCGGTGCACCGGATGGTGTTCCACGAGATCACGCCGTCGGCCATCGCTGCGGCCGTCGCCTCACCGCGCGCCATCAACAGCCAACTCGTCGACGCGCAGCGCACTCGGCAGATCCTCGACCGGCTCGTCGGCTACGGGGTCAGCCCGGTGCTGTGGAAGAAGGTGTTGCCCGGCCTGTCGGCCGGCCGCGTGCAGTCGGTCGCGACCCGGATGGTCGTCGAACGCGAACGCGAGCGGATGGCATTCCACAGCGCCACCTACTGGGACGTCGTGGGTGCGTTCGCGCCGACCGAGCCGAAGCCCAACGACCCCGACACGTTCAGCGCGACCCTCGTCTCCGTCGACGACCGGCGCCTCGCGACGGGTCGCGACTTCAACGCGGCGACCGGGCGGGCACCCTCCAACCTCCTGCATCAGGTCGCGGCCGGTGCGCGTGGCCGCGCCGCCCGCCTCGAGGGCCGCGCGTTCAGCGTGCAGGGCGTCGAGGAGAAGCCGTACCGCCGGCGCCCCTACGCACCGTTCATGACCTCGACGCTGCAGCAGGAGGCCGGCCGCAAGTTCCGCTGGTCCGCCCAGCAGGTCATGCGCACCGCGCAGCGGCTGTACGAGAACGGGTTCATCACCTACATGCGGACCGACTCGACGAACCTGTCGGAGACGGCGCTGTCCGCGGCGCGCTCGCAGGCCCGGCAGCTGTACGGCGACGCCTACGTGCCGGCCGAGCCGCGCATCTACACGCGCAAGGTGAAGAACGCGCAGGAGGCGCACGAGGCGATCCGGCCGGCCGGCGACACGTTCCGCACACCGGGTGAGGTCGCCAACCAGCTGTCGTCGGAGGAGTTCCGGCTCTACGAGCTCATCTGGCAGCGCACGCTCGCCTCGCAGATGGCCGACGCGGTGGGCACGACCGTGTCGGTGCGCATCGGGGGCACGTCGGTGACCGACGAGGCCGTGGTGTTCACGACCAGCGGCCGGACGATCACTTTTCCGGGCTTCCTGCGCGCGTACGTCGAGGACACCGACGAGGCGGCCGAAAAGGATGACGCCGAGAAGCGGCTGCCGCAGCTCGTGCGCGGCGACGGCCTCGACCCGCGCGAGTTCGTCCCGACCGGGCACACCACGTCGCCGCCGGCGCGATTCACCGAACCCTCACTGGTGAAGGCGATGGAGGAGCTCGGCGTCGGGCGGCCGTCCACCTACGCGTCGATCATGCAGACGATCCAGGACCGTGGCTACGTGTGGAAGAAGGGTCCGGCGCTCGTCCCGACCTGGACGGCCTTTGCGGTCGTCAACCTGCTCGAGTCGTACTTCGGCCGGCTCGTCGACTACGGGTTCACCGCGTCGGTCGAGGACGACCTCGACGACATCGCGAGCGGCGAGCGGTCGCGCGTCGACTGGCTGACCCGGTTCTACTTCGGCTCCACCGACGCGCCGGTCGACTCGGGCCGCATCTCCGCGCAGGGCGGCCTCAAGCGACTGATCGCGGCGCGGTTGGAGGAGATCGACGCACGCGGGGTCAGCTCGATCCCGCTCGGCGACACCGGCGTCGTCGTCCGCGTGGGTCGGTACGGGCCGTACCTGCAACGCGGCGAGGACGAGCGCGCGTCGGTCCCCGAGGATCTCGCGCCCGACGAGCTCACGCCGGAGAAGGTGGAGGAGCTGCTGTCGGCGCCGTCGGGTGACCGCGAGCTGGGCGCGACGGCCGACGGCCGGGAGATCACCGCGAAGTCCGGCCGCTATGGGCCGTACGTCACCGACGGCGAGAAGACGGCGTCGCTGTTCAAGACGATGTCGCTGGACACGGTCACGCTCGAAGAGGCCGAGCAGTTGCTGACGTTGCCGCGCACGCTGGGGCAGCTCGACGGTGAGGACGTCACTGCGCAGAACGGTCGCTACGGCCCGTACATCAAGAAGGGCACCGACTCGCGCTCGATCACCAGCGAGGAACAGCTGTTCACGATCACGCTGGACGAGGCGGCGGCGATCTTCGCACAGCCCAAGCAGCGCGGCCGGCAGGCTGCTGCGGCGCCGCCGTTGAAGGAGCTCGGCAACGACGCGGTGTCCGGTAAGCCGATGGTGGTGAAGGACGGCCGTTTCGGACCTTACGTCACCGACGGCGAGACCAACGCATCACTGCGCAAGGGCGACTCGATCGAGGAGCTGAGCGACGAGCGGGCCTCGGAGCTGCTGGCCGACCGGCGGGCGCGCGGTCCGGCCAAGAAGGCGCCGCGCAAGGCGGCCAAGAAGGCCCCGGCCAAGAAGGCGACGAAGAAGACCGCCGCCAAGAAAGCCCCAGCCAAGAAGGCCTGACTCGCCCGGTCCGTCCGCGCCTCCTCCATGGAGTGGTCACTTGGACGGCGAGTGGTCATCTATACGTGACCACTCGACGCGTAAGTGACCACTCAATGGGGGACGGCGGCGAGGATGTCCTCCACGGCGGCGCGGGCGCGATCTGCGTCGGCGGGGACGAGGCCGATCCGGGTCCGCCGGTCCAGCACGTCCGACCCGTCGAGTGCCCCCTCATGGGTGACGGCGTACTCGATCTCCGCGCGGGTCACGTCGATGCCCTCGGCGATCGGAGCGAGCGGCTCGGCGACCGTGGCCGCGTCGACCACGGCCCGGGACAGTCCGCCGTGCCGCGCCACCAGCGAGTCCGGCAGCCCGGCGACGCCGGTCGAGTCCGGGCGCGCGGGTGCGCCCACCAGCGGGATGGTCTTCGTCCGACACGGTGTCGCGGCCAGCCCGGCCACCGCCACGGCGCGGTCGACCACGTCCTCGGCCATCTGCCGGTACGTGGTGAGTTTGCCGCCGATGATGCTGACGACGCCGTTCGGGCCGACCGTCACGGCGTGCTTGCGCGAGACGTCGGCCGTCTCGCCGCCGCCGATGTCGACAAGCGGACGCAGGCCCGAGTACGTCCCCAACACGTCCCCACGCGTCAGCGTCCGCGCCATCGCCTGATTGATCGTGTCGAGCAGGAAGGTGATCTCGTGCTCCGCCGCCACCGGCTCGTCCGGGATCGGTCCCGGTGCCTCCTCGTCGGTCAGTCCGAGGTAAACCCGGCCGAGCTGCTCGGGCATCGCGAACACGAACCGGCTGTGCGAACCGGGGACGGCGACGGTCAGCGACGAGGTCGGGTTGCCGAGTGCGGCCGCGTCCAGGACGAGGTGCGTGCCGCGGCTGGGCCGGACCTTCACCGACGGGTCCACCTGGCCGGCCCACACGCCGGTTGCGTTGACGACGGCTCTCGCGGTGACGGTCAGCGACTCGCCGGTCAGCGTGTCGAGGAGTCGGGCCGAGGTCCCGGTGACGTTCTCGGCCCGGATCCGGGTGAGCACCGTCGCGCCCAGTTCGGCCGCCGTTCGGGCGAGGGCGACGACGAGTCGCGCGTCATCGATCAATTGCCCGTCATAGCTCAGCACGCCGCCGCGCAGCCCCTCGGCCTGCACGCCACCGAAGCGGCGCCGCGTCTGTTCGGCCGAGATCCGCCGGGCCCGCGGCAGCAAGGCCGTGGAGGTGCGCGCGTTCATCCGCAGCAGATCAGCCGCCGCGAAGCCGGTGCGGATCATGCCGACCTCCCACCAGCGCACGCCCGGCAGTAGCGGCACCACTGACGCGAGCGGCCGGACGAGATGCGGCGCGGTCGTGGTCATCAGCACGTGCCGCTCCACCGCGCTCTCGCGGGCGACGCCGACGCGGCCGGTCACCAGATAGCGCAGCCCGCCGTGGACCAGCTTCGAGCTCCACCGGCTCGTGCCGAACGCCCAGTCGTGCGCCTCGACGAGGACGACGCGGAGTCCGCGGGCGGCCGCGTCGAGGGCCGCGCCCGTGCCGGTGACGCCACCGCCGATCACCAGCAGGTCGATGGTGTCGGCGTCGGCGAGCAAGTCCAGCTCGCGGCGTCGTCGTGCGGCGTCCAACCGATTGTTGCTCGACCGAGCCTCGCTGCGCTCACTCATGGCTTCAGGTATCCATCGATCGCCCGGGCCAGCTCGCGACGCCAGGAGGCGTCGGGCAACTCCTCGGCGATCATCTGCCGCGACTGGATGGCCGACTGCGCGATGAGTAGAACCATGGCGGCGAGCTCGCGCGGCTTGCCGCGACGCACGGTCCCGCCCGGCTGCAGCCGGGCAATCGCGTCGCGCATCACCTCGAGCAGCGCGCGCTGCCCGGCGCCGAGATGGCCGACGATGTAGTGACTCATCAGCCCGGCGTCGGTGTGGAACGTCGGAGCAAGAACGTCATGCGTGCTGATCTGCTCGGCCAGCTTGACCGCCTGCGTGACGAGCGCGCGACGGTCGGCGACGTCGCGGCGCATGCCGGCGAGCAGCTGCTCGATCTCGCGGTGCCACAGGGCACGCAGCACGGCGTCGCTGTCCTCGAAGCGGCGGTAGACGGTTGGCCGGCTCACCCCCGCTTGCCGGGCCAGCTCGGCGATCGGCGCCCGACCGGTGAGCTGGAAGCAGCGGGCGGCGGCGTCCAGGATGCGATCCTCGGGATCGTTACGTGTTGACATCTTGTGTAACACTGTAACGCATGTCGAGCCCAGGTCTACCTGTCCCACCGATGAAATGGGACGGCTGGGGCGATCCCGACCGAACGACTGAGCTGTCGCTCGGGCAGCTGTCGATGGTCAACGACCTGCTCAAGGTGTCGGCCGCCGACGTCGCGGCCGTCGTGTTCGAGGACGTGCGGGTGCGTCCGTCCAGCCTCGCCGAGGCCGATCGAACCGCGCTCGCGGCGATCGTCGGCGATGCGCACGTCAGTACGGCCGACGCCGACCGGTTGCCCCGCGCCGGTGGCAAGTCGACGCCGGATCTCCTGCGGCGCAAGAGCTCGGGCGAGCAGGACGCGCCGGACGCTGTCGTCGTTCCCGGCACCGAGGACGAGATCGCGGCCGTACTCACCGCCTGCGCCGAGCGCGGCATCGCCGTCGTCCCGTTCGGCGGCGGGACGAGTGTGGTCGGCGGCGTAGAGCCGATCCGTGGTGCCTTCACCGCGTGCGTGTCCCTCGACCTGCGCCGCTTCGACGCGCTCGAATCATTGGACGAGACCAACCAGGAGGCCGTCCTCGGCGCCGGGCTGACCGGTCCGGCAGCTGAGGCCCTCCTCGCCGCCCGCGGCTTCGAGCTCGGCCACTACCCGCAGAGCTTCCGCTACGCGACCATCGGCGGCTTCGCCGCAACCCGCTCGTCCGGCCAGGACTCGGCTGGCTACGGCCGCTTCGACGACATGGTGCGGGGCCTGCGCGTCGTCACGCCCATCGGCGCCGTCGAGCTCGGTCGCGCGGCCCCGAAGACGGCCGCCGGCCCCGACCTTCGCCAGCTCTTCCTCGGCTCCGAAGGCACATTCGGCGTGATCACCGCAGTGCGGCTGCGCGTCCATCCCGTTCCCGAGACCAAGCGGTACGAGGCGTGGACGTTCCCCGATTTCGCGACCGGCGCCGCGGCTCTGCGGGCGGTGGAGCAGTTGGGCACCGGGCCGACCGTCATGCGGCTGTCGGACGAGGTCGAGACGGGGATGAACCTCGCGACCGTCGACCAGGCGGGTTCGGCCGCGCCGGCGCCGGGCGGCTGTCTCGCGGTAACGGTGTTCGAGGGCTCCGAGCACGTCGCGAAGGCACGCCAGATCGCCACCGGCAAGGTGCTGCAGGGGCATGGCGGTTCGTCGCTCGGACCGGGGCCTGCCCAGCGCTGGGAGGAACGGCGCTTCGACGGTCCGTACCTGCGCGACCCGCTGCTGGCCAACGGCGCACTCGTCGAGACGCTCGAGACCGCGACCAGCTGGACGAACCTGCTCGCGTTGAAGCAAGCGATCACCGAGACCCTGCAGGCGAAGTTCGCCGAGTTCGACTCCGTGTCGCTCGTCCTCTGCCACATCTCGCACGTCTACGACACCGGCGCCTCGCTGTACTTCACCGTCGTCGGCGCGCAACGCGGCGATGCCGTTGCGCAGTGGACGAGCATCAAGTCCGCGGTCAACGACGTGCTGCTCAGCCACGGCGGGACGATCACCCACCACCACGCCGTCGGCGCCGACCACCGGGCCTGGATGACCGACGAGATCGGACCGGTCGGCGTAGAGATCCTGCGCGCGGTGAAGGCGACGCTGGACCCGGCCGGGATCCTCAACCCTGGCAAGCTCATTCCATGACGGGGGCGCGGCGGGAGATCCGCGAGATCGCGCTCCTCACCAATCCGGCGGCCGGCCACGGCAAGGCGTTGGCCGCCGCGCGCCGCGCGCGCGAGCGGTTCGCCGAACGCGGCGTGCAGGTGCGCGAGCTCGTCGGTGCCGACGCCGAGGCGTCGGGACGGCTCGCGCGCGAGGCCGTCGCCGACGGTGTCGATGCCCTCGTGGTCGTCGGTGGGGACGGGATGGTCCACCTCGCGCTGCCTGCGGTGTGCGGCTCGGCGACCGCGCTCGGCGTCATCCCGGCCGGGACCGGCAACGACCAGGCCCGCGCGTACGGCTGGCCGCGCAAGAAGCCGGAGCAGGCGGCCGACGTCGTCGCCGACGGGCACACCCGGCGAGTCGACGTCGGGCAGGTCGTGACCGCCGACGGGCGGACGCAGCTGTTCGGGTCGGTGCTCGCGTCCGGCTTCGACTCACTCGTCAGCGACCGGACGAACCGCATGCGCTGGCCGCACGGCCGCGCGCGCTACAACCTCGCGATGCTGGCCGAGTTCGCGAACCTGCGGCCGCTGCCGTTCCGCATCACGACGGCCGACGGCACGGTGATCGAGCGTGAGCTGCTGCTGGTCGCCGTCGGCAACACGTCCAGCTACGGGGGCGGAATGCGCATCTGTCCGGACGCGGACCCGTCCGACGGCATGCTCGACGTGACGGTGATCGACGCGGCCACCCGACGCTCGGTGCTGCGCCGCACGCCGAGCGTGTACCGCGGGACGCATACGCGGAATCCGGAGGTCGAGGTGCTGCGGACGACCGAGTTGCACATCGAGTCGGCCGGCATCAACGCCTATGCCGACGGCGAGTGCCTGGGGCCGCTGCCGGCGCGGGTGTCCGTCCTGCCCGGGACCGTCACGATGCTCGTCGCGGGTCAGTAGACGAAACGCTCGAGGAAGTCGTTGCCGAACTTGCGGTTCGGATCGTGCCGGGCGGCGAGCGCTTGGAAGTCGGCGAGCCGCGGGTAGTGCGCCCGGACGCTGCTCGGCTCGGCGAGGAAGACCTTGCCCCAGTGCGGGCGCGCATCGAACGGCGCGAGGGCGCGTTCGAGCGCAGCGACCGCGGCATGTACCGCCACGTCGTCGTCCACCCAGGTGAAGTGCAGCCCGAACGTCGCGCGGTCGTGACACGGACTGAGCCACAGCTCGTCCGCGGCGATCGTTCGGAACTCGACGACCTGCACGACGCCGGCGAGATCGAGGTCATGCACCGCGCGGACCGCGTCGGCGCCGTGCTCGTGCGCAACGAGGTACTCCGACTGCTGCTCGTCGCCGCTGCTCGGGGTGAACTCGAGGCGGAAGTGCGGCAGGCGTGCGGCCCACGGGCCGGGCTGACCGAGCTGCTGCGTGGCGGCGGCCGGGTCCTGACCGGTGATCGGGTGCTGCGGCGTCTCGGCGGGACGGGCGCCCCAGCCGCCGGCGTCCGGTGCCTCGGCGCCCCGCGACTTCACCCAGATCTTGTCGATGACCCTGCGGTCCGCCCAGTCGGTGAACAGGCTGACGCTGTAGCCGGACGCCATGATCTCGTCGAGGTGATCGAGGACGGTCGGCACCGGCGCGTCGAGGAAGACGTCCTGGCGCACGTCGTAGGTGGGCTCGACGGCGAGGGTGATGCGGGTGACGATGCCGAGCGCGCCCAGGGCGAGGACCGAACCGGCGAAGTCGGGGTCGGACCGGTCGACGTGCACCAGCTCGCCGTCGGCGCGGACGAACTCGACCGCGGTGGCGGCGGCGGCCAGGCAGCGGTTGCCGACGCCCGATCCGTGGGTGCCGGTGGCGCATGCGCCGGCCACCGAGATGTGCGGCAGCGAGCCGAGGTTGTGCAGCGCGAGTCCCTGCTGCTGTAGCACGCTGCTGACCTCGCCGTAGCGGGCGCCGGCCGGGGCGGTGACCGTTCGCGCCTCGTCGTCCACCTCGATGCGTGCGCCGAGGTCGCGCAGGCTGACCAGGTCGCCGGTCGTGTCGGCGATGCGGTTGAAGGAGTGGCCGGTGCCGAGGGCGCGGATGCGGTCGGTGGACGCGACCAACTGCTGCAGCTCGTCCACCGTGCGCGGCGTGTGCAGCCGGTCGGTCGCGAAGGTGATGTTGCCGGCCCAGTTGCGTAGCTGCACGTCCCCATCCTGCCCTGCCGCCCGCCGCCAGGACGAGGGAATCAGCGACGCGTGCCGACGGCGAAGATCCGGCGGAAGGGGAAGAGCGTGCCGGCCGGCGTCGGAGGGTAGGCCTGCCGCAGTTGCTCGGCGAACTCGGACTCGAACAGCGCGTAACTCTGCGGCGGCAGCGCGGCCATCACCGGCCGCAGCGCAGTCCCGCGCAGCCACTGCAGGACGGGATCCTCGCCGCTCAGCACGTGGACGTAGGTGGTCTCCCAGACGTCCGCGGCCAGGCCGGCCGACAGCAGCAGTCCGGCGTACTCCTCGGGAGTGCCGACCGCGTCGTCGTGCCGGAGGATCCCGGTCAGCGACGGCGCCCACCTGCGCGAGGCGGCGAGCGAACGCATCAGCGTGTGCGAGAACGAGCCGAAGTTCCCCGGCACCTGGAAGGCCAGCGATCCGCCGGCCGGCAGCCCGGCGGCCCACCGGGTGATCAGCTCGCGGTGCGACGGCACCCACTGCAGCGTCGCGTTGCTGACGATCACGTCGGCGTCGTCCGGCGGCGTCCACTCGGCGACGTCCGCGACGTGGAACGACACGCGCTCGGCCGGCTGCGCGGCCGCGATCATCTCCGCCGAGGAATCGATGCCCTCGACCTGGGCGGACGGCCAGCGCCGGGCCAGGTGCGCAGTCAGTCCGCCCGACCCGCAGCCGAGGTCCACCACCCGGCGCGGCGAGGTCGCGTCGATCCGGCTGACGAGGTCCAAGAACGGCCGGCCGCGCTCGGCGGTGAAGCGGCCGTACTGCTGCGGGTCCCAGTCCATCGCCACCTCCGAGGAGTTATCTTGACGTCAAGATATCGCGGGACAGGCCGGCACACCAGCGACCACATAGAGTGAGTCCGTGCCGGTTGGACGCACTCTTGCGCGCGCGCTCGCCGGCGCGGCGGGCACGTCTGTCGGGCTGCGCTTGGCCGGCCGCACGACCAGACCGGTCGGGCCGTTGGACGTCACCGCGGCGCTCAGCCTGGCCAAGGACGGCGGCGTCCGCGTCGACGTCCCGCCGCTCGGCCGCGCGAGCGTCCGCACGCATCGGGGCCCGTTACGCCTGACCGCCACCGCCACCGGCGTCACCCCGTCCCGTGCCGAGGGCCTGCTGGCCGTGCCCGACGGAGCCAACGCAACCGCTGACCTCAAGGCGCAACTCGAGCACGCACTCGACGGGCTCGGGCAGGACGCACGGGCGCTCGTCCAGAACCTCGCGATCCGGTCGGGACTCGCGGCGCTCGGCGGGGCCGCCGCCACCGCGGCCCTCATCCTGCGCCGTCCCCGCGACGTCGCCGGCGCGACCGCCTCGGCCGCCGGCCTGCTCGCGGTGGCCGGCGGGATCGCCGCCGCCACGGCGCGCCGCGACGCCTGGCGCACCCCCGAGCTGGACGGGCTGCTCACCAAGGCGCCGCTGCTGATCGGCGACCTGCAGACGGCGCCCGATCGCATCGCCACCTACCGCGACCAGCTCGCCGAACTGATCCAGACCGGCACCAGCGTCTACCGCCGCATCGCCACGCTGCCCGAGCCGCCGCCGGCCGACGCGATCCGGCTGCTGCACATCTCCGACATCCACCTCAGCCCGGCGGCTTACCGGCTGACGAAGGCGCTCGTCGACGAGTACCGGGTGGACGCGGTGGTCGACACCGGCGATCTCGTCGATTGGGGGACGCCGCCTGAACAGCTGTTCGCCCAGCAGATCGGCGCCCTCGGCGTGCCGTACCTCTTCGTCAAGGGCAACCACGACTCGTCGGGCATCGCCGATGCCGTCGCGAAGCAGCCCAACGCCACCGTCTTCGACGTCGACACCGCGCCGGTCGAGATCGCCGGGCTCCGCTTCGCCGGTATGCCCGACCCGCGCTTCACGCCGGACAAGACCACCGGCGACGACCACGCCGACCACCGGGTGTCCGAGCTGGCCGCGCAGTTCGCGACCGCGGTTGCCGGGCAGGGGGTGGACATCGCCCTCGCGCACGACCCGGCCGCCGGGCGGGCGCTCGCCGGCACCGTCCCGCTGCTGCTCGCCGGCCACACGCACCAGCGATCGGTTCGTCGATTCGGTGCCACCGTCGTCCTGGTCCAGGGCACGACCGGGGGCTCGGGCCTGCGTGGGGTGCAGCAGGAGCCGACCACGCCGGTCTCGCTCTCCGTCCTCTATCTGGACCGGACGTCCAAGCGGCTGCACAGCGTGGACGAGGTGACCCTCGGCGGGCTCGGCACCGTCTCGCTGAACGTCGTCCGCCGTACGGTCGACCAGGTGCTGGGCCCGGCGTGACCGAGGAGTTGGCGGCGCCTCGCCGCCCACGTGGCGAGAACGCCCTGCTCACCCTCGCCCGCATCCCGGTCGTGCGGCGCATGTGGGCCGCGATCACGTTCTCCAGCCTCGGTGACTGGCTCGGATTGCTGGCCAACACCGCGCTGGCCCAGCAGCTCACGAACCAGCACTCGGTGTCGACGCAGGGCGTGGCGATCTCCGGCGTCATCCTCGTCCGGCTGACACCCGACCTGTTCTTCGGGCCGATCGCCGCCGCCCTGGCCGACAAGCTCGACCGGCGCAAACTCGTCATCTACGGCGACCTCGCCGCCGGCGTGCTGTACGCGACGATCGCGATCGGCTACAACCTCGTCTGGCTCTACGTCGCACAGTTCCTCATCGAGGCGGTCGGACTTTTCACCCAGCCGGCCAAGCAGGTCATCCAGACCACGGTCGTCCCGAAGAAGCTGCTCGCCACCGCCAACCAGATCTCGCTGTTCTCGGTCTACGGCACGGTGCCCATCGCCAGTGGCATCTTCGCGCTGCTGTCGGCGGCCAGCCGGCTGGTCAACGGGTCGAGCGATCAATCGCCCAATCACGTCAACTTCGCCATCGTCGTCGCT
This sequence comes from Pseudonocardiales bacterium, assembly GCA_032160745.1. GTDB lineage: Bacteria > Actinomycetota > Actinomycetes > Mycobacteriales > Jatrophihabitantaceae > Jatrophihabitans. The sequence goes on along the minus strand of JAVHVD010000032.1, from coordinate 3,812 downwards.
CTGCTCCTGAACACGGTCAGTTTCATGGTCAGTTCAGGAACGGTGTTCCTCAGCCGCCGCCTCATCCCGGTCGCGCCGGCCGAGCGCGAGCATGCGCAGGGGGTCTTCACGCTGCTGCGCGAGGGCGTGTCCTTCGTGCGCCGCAACGCGCTCATCCGCGGGCTCTACGTCGGCATCATCGGGGCGTTCGCCGCCGGTGGCCTCACCGTCGGCGTCGCGCAGTTGTGGGTGGCGACGTTGTCGGCCGGCGCCGCCGGCTACTCGATCATGTTCGGGACGGTGTTCACCGGACTGGCCGTCGGCATGTTGCTCGGACCCAAGGTGCTGCCGGCCTACACGCGCAGCCGCGTGTTCGGGCTGGCGATCGGCAGCGCCGGCGTGGCGCTGCTCGTGATGTCGGTGATCCGCGACTTCATCCTCGCCGCTTTCCTGGCCGCGCTCGTCGGCCTGTTCGCGGGCATGGCGTGGATCATCGGCTACACGCTGATCGGGCAGGAGGTGGAGGACCGGCTGCGCGGCCGGATCTTCGCCTTTGTGCTGTCCTCGGTCCGGCTGATGCTGCTGCTGACGATCGCCATCGGACCGGTCGTCGCCGGCATGCTCGGTTCGCACTCGATCGTCATCGGCGACGAGTCGCGGCTGCGGTTCTCCGGCCCCGGCCTCACCCTGTTGATCGGCGGTGTGCTGGCCCTCGGCGTCAGCTACTACGCGACCTCGCGGGCCACTCGCTCGGGCACCCGGCTGCGCGACATCGTCCGTCGCCGGCTGCTCAGCACCAGCATGGGGCGGCGGCGCAAGCATCCCGGTCTGTTCGTCAGCGTTGACGGCGCCGACCCGGCAGCGACCGCGGGCTACGTCGGGCTGCTCGCCGCCGCCGTCGAGCGTCTCGGACTGGTGTCGTCGTTGACCGCTGAGCCGACCGACTCAGCGATCGGCCGCCGCGTGGCGGAGCTGCTGCGCACCGGCTCGCACGACCACAGCGTCGAGCCGGAGACCGCGGCACTGCTCTCGGCGGCCGACCGGGCCGAGCACGTCGCGGCCACGATCCGTCCAGCACTCGAGCGCGGCGAGGTGGCGGTGTGCGACCGCTACCTGCTCACCTCGCTGGCACTGCACGGCGGTGGACGGGGCGCGGACATCGACCGGATCCGCAGCGTCAACTCGTGGAGCACGGGTGAGCTCATGCCCGACCTGACGCTGGTCGTCGAAGGCGGCGTCGACCCGGCCGTCGCGCCCGGCGAGTCCGACCTCGACACCGACGCGGTCGCGGCGACCCTGGTCGAAGCGGCGCATGCCGATCCCGATCGGTACGTGCTGTGCGCCGCCGAGGTGCCGGACGCGCTGCCGCCGCCGGTGCTCGAGCGGCTGCGCCGGCTTATCGAGACCCGCGCCTCGCTGCTCGCGGCCGGACCGTCCGAGACCAGTCCGAGTCCCGGTGGGATCGCCGCGCGATAGCGTGCTGTCCTTGTGAGCATCGCAGCGAGCGCAGCGAGCGGGGAGCGGAGCGGGACAGTGATGAGCGCTTGCGCGAAGAACACGAACCGCGGTTGGCAACGGGCGGACACCGAAGCGGTCAGCTGCTGCGTGTGCCACCGCGAGGGCCGGCCGATCTACGACCTCGATCCGTTCGGCGTCGTGCGCTGCCCGCGCTGCACGATGGTCTTCGTCAGCCCGCGGCTGAACACCGACGCGCTGCAGCGCCTCTACGACGACGTCGGGTACTTCGAGGGCGAGGGCAGCGTCTACGGCGAGCCCCGTCGGTTCGGACCGGGGATGATGCTGCAACGCCAGTGGATGCGGGGGCGGCTCGACCTGGCCGAGCGCGAATCGGGCCGGCCGGCCGAAGGGTCGCGGCTGCTGGAGATCGGCTGCGCGTACGGCCTCTTCCTGAATGCGGCCCGCGATCGCGGCTACGACGTCACCGGTGTCGAGCTGTCGAAGAACGCGGCGCATTTCGGGCGCCAGCGGCTCGGCCTGACGGTGCACTCGAGCCAGCTGGACGAGGCGCCGCTCGACGGACCGTTCGACGTCGTCTGCGCGTGGGACACGCTCGAGCACGTCCCGGATCCGGTCGAGTTCTGGCGAGCGATCCGTGACCTGGTCGCCGACGACGGCGTCGTGCTGTTCTCGACGCCGTACTTCTCGTCATTGCCGGCCCGGCTGCTCCGTCGCCGGTGGTGGACACTGAAGCCGACCGAGCACATCTGGCACTTCACCCCGCAGACGCACCGGACGGTCGCCGCGCAGGCGGGCATGGACGTGACCCGCACCGTGCTCAGCCCGCTGGCCCGGGCGAACCTGACCCGGCTGGACTCGCTCGTCGGCGTCGCCCGGCCGCAGCGATGACAACCCCGGTCTTGGCCCCGCTGCCGCGCAACTCGCCGCGTGTCGCGCCGCTACGGGGCCACGGCCGGTGACCGCGCCACGGGGACTGTTCGTCGCCTTCGAGGGGGGCGAGGGCGTCGGCAAGTCGACGCAGATCACCCGCGCCGCCGCCTGGCTGCGCGCCACCGGCCGCGAGGTCCTGCCGACCCGGGAACCCGGCGGGACGCCGCTCGGCGAGGAGCTGCGGCGGCTCGTCCTCGATCCCGACAGTCACCACGTGACACCGCGCGCCGAGGCGCTGCTCTACGCCGCCGACCGGGCCCACCACGTCGACACGGTGATCCGACCGGCGCTCGAGGCCGGCACCGTCGTCCTCACCGACCGCTACATCGACTCCACCCTCGCCTACCAGGGCGCCGGCCGCGGCCTCAGCGTCACCGAGGCGCGGGTCATCACGGCGTGGGCGACCGACGGGCTGCTGCCCGATCTCACCGTGCTGCTCGACCTCGACCCCGTCGTCGGGCTGCGGCGGGCCGGCGCCCGCTCGTCGCTGGACCGGTTGGAGGCTGCCTCGCCGGCGTTCCATCAGGCGGTCCGGGACGGTTTCCTCGCCCTCGCGCAGGAGGCGCCGGACCGTTACCTCGTGATCGACGCGCAGCTCGACGCCGACGTCATCGCCGCGCACGTAAAGGACGCGCTGGCGGCCCGGCTGCCCTGAGTCGCGGGAACCTCTCGACATCGAGAGATGTGGCAGCATGGCGGCATGGCCGAGCCGCGCGACGAGGTCGACGACATCGTCGCGGCCTGGCGCCGGGAGCGCCCGGACCTCGACGTCGAGCCGCTGCAGGTCATGTCCCGCCTGGACCGGCTCGCCGGCGTCCTCGGCGAGCGCCGGGCCGCGGTCTTCGCCCGCCACGACCTGCGCCGCCACGAGTTCGACGTGCTGGCCGCGCTGCGCCGGGCCGGCGCGCCGTTCGAGCTGACCGCCGGTGAACTCGCCGCCCGTACCTACGTCACGTCCGGGACGATGACCAGTCGGCTGGACGGGTTGACGGTCCGCCGCCTGGTCACCCGCGCCGCCGACCGCGAGGACGGCCGGCTGGTCCGTGTCGCGCTCACCCCATCCGGCCGCCGAGTGGTGGACACCGCCTTCGAGGCGCTGCTCGAGGCCGAGCGCGACCTGCTTACGCCGCTGGCCGCCGATTCGCTCGCCCCCCTCGCCGCCGCGCTGCGGGCGCTGCTCGCCACCGCGTCGTCGGACGCGGCGGGAAGGATGGAGCCGTGACGGTGTGGGCGCAGCTGGTCGGTCAGGGCGACGCCGTCGCGACCCTGCAGGCAGCGGCCGGGGCCGCCGCCGACATCGCCGAGGGGCGACCGGTCCCCGCCGGCTCGATGACCCACGCCTGGCTGTTCACCGGCCCGCCCGGCTCCGGACGGTCGGTCGCTGCGCGAGCCTTCGCCGCGGCGCTGCAGTGCGAACGGCCGGA
>JAVHVD010000031.1:0-90001 GCA_032160745.1 Pseudonocardiales bacterium | reverse complement strand
ACGCCTCGTCCTCGTGCTGCTCGTCGGCCTTGTTGACGGCGATGACGTCGGCGAGTTCGAGGATGCCGCGCTTCATCCCCTGCAACTGGTCACCGGTGCGCGCGAGGGTCAGGAACAGGAACGTGTCAACCATGCCGGCGACGACGTACTCGGACTGGCCGACGCCGACCGTCTCGACGAGGACGACGTCGTAGCCGGCCGCCTCCATCACCAGCATCGTCTCGCGGGTGGCCTGGGCGACCCCGCCGAGCGTGCCGGCCGCCGGGGAGGGACGGACGAAGGCGCGCTCGTCGTTCGCCAGCCGAGTCATGCGCGTCTTGTCGCCGAGGATCGAGCCGCCGGTGCGCCCCGACGACGGGTCGACGGCGAGCACGGCGACCCGGCGGCCGGCGGCGATGAGGTTCACGCCGAGCTGGTCGATGAAGGTCGACTTGCCGACGCCCGGGACGCCGCTGATCCCGATCCGCTCGGCGTTGCCGGTATGCGGCAGCAGCGTGGCGAGCAGCTGCTGCGCCTGCTCACGGTGATCGGTGCGGCGGGACTCGACGAGGGTGATCGCGCGGGCAACCGCGGCCCGCTCGCCGGCCCGAACCGAGGCGGCCAACTCCGCGACTTTGACCCCGCCGCGCGCACTGGAACCGTCCATTTGTGTGCGCGCCGGGGTCAAAGCGCGGAGAGTTGTTGGGTGAGCTTGCCCAGCAGCTCGATCGCGGCCTCGGCGATCACCGTGCCGGGCGGGTAGATGGCCGCCGCTCCGGCTGCGCGCAGCGCATCGAAGTCCTGCGGCGGGATGACGCCACCGACGACGATCATGATGTCCGGGCGACCCTGCGCGGCCAGCTCGGCGCGGAGTTCCGGCACGAGCGTCAGGTGCCCGGCGGCGAGGGAGTTGACGCCGACGACGTGGACGTCGGCCTCGACCGCCTGCCGGGCCACCTCGGCCGGCGTCTGGAACAGCGGGCCGACGTCGACGTCGAAGCCCAGGTCGGCGAAGGCGGTGGCGAGCACCTTCTGCCCGCGGTCGTGCCCGTCCTGCCCCATCTTGGCCATCAGGATGCGGGGCCGGCGGCCCTGGTCCTCGGCGAATTTCTCGGTGGCCGCGCGGGCCCGGTCGATCGTCTCCACCCCGGCACCGGCCTCCTCTCGATAGACCCCGGAGATCGTCCGGATCGTCGCCGAGTGCCGACCGTAGACCTTCTCGAGCGCGTCGGAGATCTCGCCGACGGTCGCCTTCGCGCGGGCGGCGTCGATGGCGAGCGCGAGCAGGTTGCCCTCGCCGCCCGCGGCGTTGGTGAGGGCGGTCAGCGCGGCCTCGACCGCAGCCGGGTCTCGCTCGTCGCGCAGCCGCTGCAGCTTCTCGGTCTGACCGCGGCGCACGCCGGCGTTGTCGATCTTGAGCACGTCGAGGTCGTCTTCCTCGGCGAGGCGGTACTTGTTCACGCCGATGACCGGCTGGCGGCCGGAGTCGATGCGCGCCTGCGTGCGGGCCGCGGCCTCCTCGATGCGCAGCTTGGGCAGCCCGGCGTCGATGGCCTTCGCCATCCCGCCGGCCTGCTCGACCTCCTGGATGTGGGCCCACGCGCGGCGGGCCAGGTCGTAGGTCAGCTTCTCGACGTAGGCCGAGCCGCCCCACGGGTCGATGACCCGGGTGGTGCCTGACTCCTGCTGCAACATGAGCTGGGTGTTGCGGGCGATGCGGGCCGAGAAGTCGGTCGGCAGTGCGAGCGCCTCGTCCAGTGCGTTGGTGTGCAGCGACTGGGTGTGCCCCTGCGTGGCGGCCATGGCCTCGATGCAGGTTCGGATGACGTTGTTGAACACGTCCTGCGCGGTGAGTGACCAGCCGCTGGTCTGCGAGTGGGTGCGAAGTGACAGCGACTTGTCGTTCTTCGGCTCGAACTGCCCGACGAGTTTGGCCCACAGCAGCCGGGCCGCGCGCAGCTTGGCGACCTCCATGAAGAAGTTCATGCCGATCGCCCAGAAGAACGACAGGCGCGGCGCGAAGGCGTCGATGTCGAGGCCGGCGGCGATGCCGGCCCGGAGGTACTCGACCCCGTCGGCCAGCGTGTAGGCCAGCTCGAGGTCGGCGGTCGCTCCGGCCTCCTGGATGTGGTAGCCGGAGATCGAGATCGAGTTGAACCGCGGCATCTTCTGCGAGGTGAACTCGAAGATGTCGCTGATGATCCGCATTGACGGCTGCGGCGGGTAGATGTAGGTGTTGCGGACCATGAACTCCTTGAGGATGTCGTTCTGGATGGTCCCGGTGAGCTGTTCGGGTCGGACGCCCTGCTCCTCGGCCGCGACGACGTAGAGCGCGAGGACGGGCAGCACGGCGCCGTTCATCGTCATCGACACGCTCATCTTGTCGAGCGGAATGCCGTCGAAGAGTTGGCGCATATCGTAGATCGAGTCGATGGCCACGCCGGCCATGCCCACGTCGCCGACCACGCGCGGGTTGTCGCTGTCGTAGCCGCGGTGCGTGGGCAGGTCGAACGCGATGGACAGCCCCTTCTGGCCCATGGCGAGGTTGCGCCGGTAGAAGGCGTTCGACTCGGTCGCGGTAGAGAATCCGGCGTACTGCCGGATCGTCCAGGGCTGGTTGACGTACATCGTCGGGTACGGGCCGCGCAGGTACGGCTTGATACCGGGATAACCATTGAGGACGAGCGGGCCGTCACTGCCGATGTCGGCGAGGTCGGCCGCGGTGTACAGCGGCGGAACGCTGATCCCCTCGGGCGTCTCCCACGGGCTGACCGGGTCTTGGCCCTGCTGCGGCGCGGGCGGCGGCGTGTCGCGCCGCGGCGTGGCCAAGACGGCGTTGCTGAAGTCGGGGATCACTGCACTCCCAGCCTTTCGAGCGTGCTGCGCAGCACGGCGAGCGCGTCGCAGCCGACGTGCAGGTAGCCGTCCACGCCGTCGGTCTCGGCCTGGCCGGCCAGCCAGATCTGTTCGGCGCCCGCGGCGCGAAGCGCCTTCGCGGCTGGTGCGGCCTGGTCGGCATAGACGCGGTCGGACGAGCAGAGGCAGGCGACCGTCGAGCCGGACGCGCGGAACGCCACCTCGAGCTCCTCGAGCTCGCCGGTGCCGGTCACGCACTCGATGCCCGCCGCCTGGAACAGGTTGGCGGCGAAACCGGCCCGGGCGCTGTGCGCCGCGACCGGACCCAGAGCGGCGAGGAAGACGACCGGACGCTGCGGCGCGGCATCGGCGCGGTCGCGCAGCTGCTCGAACTCCTGCGCGTACCGGATGCGGGGCAGCAGTCCGGGCGCCGCTTCGGGCAGTGACTCGCGCTCGACCGGCGCCTCGCCGACGAACGCGTACTCGGTGACGCCGGTGATCGGTGCCCGGCGGTGCGCGATGTCCGCGGCGCGGGCGGCCCGCGTCGCGGCGAGCAGGCCGTCGATCGTCCCGTCGTCCAGCGCGGCGAGTGCTCCGCCGGCCCGCTCGACTCCGGTGAACACATCCCAGGCCTTGTCGGCGAGCTGATCGGTGAGCGACTCGACGAACCACGACCCGCCGGCCGCGTCGATCACCCGCGCCAGGCTCGACTCGTCGTGCAGGACGGAGTGCGTGTTGCGGGCGATGCGGCGGGCGAAGTCGTCGGAGCGGCCGATCGCCGAGTCGAAGGGGAGCACGGTGACGGCGTCCGCGCCGCCGACCGCGGCGGCGAAGCAGCCGACCGTCGTCCGCAGCATGTTCACCCACGGATCGCGGCGGGTCAGCATCGCCGCCGAGGTGACCGCGTGCTGGTACTGACCGCGGCGCGGCGCTGCCGCGCCGGAGAGCTCGGCCACCCGGTCCCAGATCCGTCGAGCGGCCCGCAACTTGGCGATCGAGGGGAACTGCTCGGCGGTGACCGCGAAGCGGAACTCGAGGCGGTTGAGCGCGTCGTCAACGGACAGCCCCGCGTCGGTGAGCGCGCGGAGGTAGGCGACGCCGACTGCGGTGGCGATCCCGAGTTCCTGGGCGTCGGACGCGCCGGCGTCGTGATAGACGGTCGCGTCGACAGTGGCGAGCTGCATGGTGCCGAACGCTTTGCTCTGCTCACCCAGACGGAGCAGGACGTCCACATCGGCGTCGGCGCCGGTCCGCGCCCGGGTGCCGATCGGGTCGGCGCCCAGAGTGCCGCGCAGTTCTGCTGGGTCGACGCCGCGCTGCTCGGCCACAGTGAGCAGAGCTTGCGCTGCTTGCCAGGACTGAGCGCCGGCGTCCAGGGCGATGGGCGCGAGGTCGAGGTAGACGCGGTCCAGCACAGTGGCCAGGTCGGCGACGTCGAGACCACCGGCACCCACGACCAGCCACAGCGACGTGGCGCCCGTTTCGAGGTCGGCGAGGGCGGCGGTGTTCGTGCGCTTGGCGTCCGGGTCGGCGTGCCGGGTGCGGACGTCCCACCCGGTGGCGGCCGCCCCCCGTTCGGTCGCGCCCCGCACGAACGGCGGGTGACCGGGCAACCCGTCCGCATCCACGCCGTGCGCGTCGTCGGCGGTGTACAGCGGGCGAATGCGGATGCCGTCGTAGGTGGTGGACGACAGCGCGTCCTCGGGATCGGCGTCCTCGGCGACACCCGACTTCGCCAGCACGGCGGCGACGAGGGCGCGCCACTCATCGCGGGTCGGCGCCGGGAAGTCGGCGGCGAGGGCCAGTGTCGCGGGCGGATCGGTCGCCGCCTGGGCGGGCAGCTCCTGAGGCGGCTCGGCAGGCATGGTCGGATCGTAAGTGCGCAGGCCGCTCCGATCGCCCCGAGGTGGCCGATCTCTCGGCCTGGAAAGCGGGCCCGCACGCCCCGAGCCGCGAGGGTTCTAGGGCAGCGTGACGCGTGTCGTGCCGCCGTAGTTGTACGTCCCGTTAGTGCGTTGGACGCCGGCTCTCACTGCGACCGTCGCCCCCTCGCCGCACACGATCGGGAACGAGTGCGTCGTTGCCGTGGCGCCGGGGGCCACGGTGAAGCGGCCGACGCGGGCGCCCTCGAGCACGAGCACCATGCGGTGCGCTGTCGCGTTGTGCAGCCCGAGCAGGCGGCCGCCGGACTGCCGCCCGAGGGCGATGGTGAGGGTGGCGCTGCGGCAGTCGTAACCGATCGCGACCGCGACCGGTGGTGCCGGCGGGCAGTCGACGCGGAACGAGCCGCCGGCCGGAATGGGCGCAGTCCACCCGTGCGGCGTACGGAACCGCCATGAGGCGGTGACGACCTCACCGTCGTGCAGCGTGGTACGCCAGGTGTGGCAGGTCCGGCTCCGGGCGGCCGCGAAGTCGACGCGATGCGCCGTCGCGCCGTGCCGGTAGGTGATGCTGCTCGGGTAGCCGTTGGCCGGCGCGCAGGCGGTGAGGGTGGCCAGTGGATTCCCGTCGCAGGTGCTCGTGCACTCGTAGCGCTCGCTGAACCCTGCGACCCGGCCCCGATAGGTCGCGGAGGCGCGCACCGACGCGGTCGGCGACCAGCTCAGCATTCGTTGCGTCGAGGCCGACGGCCTCGAGGTGCGCACGGTGATCGGCGGCAACCCCTGCACCGTCGCGCCCACATGCACCGCACCGCCGGCCGTCGTCCGGTAGCTGAAGGACGCCCGTCCCGCGGCATCGGTGCGCACGGCACGCGGCAGCGACACGTTGCCGCTGTGGCTGAGTCGGACGGTGGCCGCCCGGCCGCCGCCCGCGCCGCGCAGCGACACCGACGCCCGGCCGGTCTGGCCAGGGAGCGGGGAGCTGGCCAGGTGCAGCCCCAGCCGGTAGCCGCCGCGGGACCGGCGCGCCTCGGTCACATAGCGCATCGCCAGCGACTGCACGCTCGGGCTCAGATAGCGGGCGCGGTGGGCAACGGCCGCCCGATTGCCGATCTCGTAGTTGAGCGCCTGGCTGACCGCCTCGGCCTGGCCCGCCGTCTTCGCGTTGCCGTGCGCCGACAGCGTCTGGGCCAGCTCACGCGTGACGGTGGCGCTCACCGAATGCAGCCGGGAGACAGTGGCCAGGCTGATCCGCGACGGCGTCCGCTTGTCCGGGCTGACGCAGTAGACCTTCACCCACTTGCCGCCGATCAGCGCCCGGTAGTAGCCGACGAAGGCGGTGTGGCCGGCGACCCACTTGCCGGCGCCGGTCTTCAGCTGCGGCTGGGCGGCCGCTGTCGCCACCGACGCCCGCACCTGCGCGCTGATCAGCGCACCGACCACGGCCAGGACGGCCAGGATCGCGACCGGCCACCGCCCACCGAACCGGCGCGCGCGATGGTTACGGCGCCGAGCGTGCCGAGGGGTGTGGCGGAGGCGACGAGGGCGGGTCTGGGCGGCCATGGCGGGAGACGCTAGGTCGATCCGGGTACGCGCCGCGGATCGTTCCCGCGGCCTGTGGACGACCGTCCGTTGTCCACAGGCCGTCCCGCCCAGCCGTCGCCGTCGTGCCTAGGATCCGCCGCCTCGCCGCGCCAGAAGGGTTCAGGACAGCAGCAGGACGGCGTAACAGGCCAGCCAGTGCTCGACCATCCAACCTTCACCGACGACGGCCGGCAGCGAGGCCGCCGCATGCCGCGCGCGGGCCGCGAGCAGGACGTCGACCCGCGGGTCGTCCGCGTCCAGCCGCCCGGCCAGCAGCCCGAAGCCGTACGCGCGATACAGATTGAGACCGTGCAGGTGTGCGCCCTGACCGTCTGTCGGGTCGGTGACGAGAGCCGGAGTCAGCAGGCTCTCCGGACGGCCGTCGGCCAGCCGCGGCAGGAATCGCGACAGCCATTCCGGGAACTCCTCAGCCGGCGCGGCGAGCGCCGCGATCAGCTCGGCCTCGGCCAGCGCCGGGGACAGGAAGTCCGACCCGCTGGGCTCCCACGCCGCGGGGTAGTCGATGTCGGCGGCGAACCACCGAACGGCCGCGTCGGCGATGGCTGTCACCAGCCCGAGGTCACCCTCGTCGCTGCGGAGCCGCGCGTACGGCAACGAGCGAGCGAGGGCGAAGGCCGTGTTCGCGTGCGCGCCTCCACGCTCCGGGTAGGTCGACTGCGGCAGCCAGTTGATGAGCGCGTCGGCCACGACCTCGGCGAGTGGTCGCAGATTGGCCGCCCACCGGCGGGCGTCCGCGTCGCTGTCGCTCCACGCCTCGAGCTCCGCGGTCAGGGTGAGCGCCCAGCCGTAGCCGTACGGCCGCTCCCAACCCGGATGCTCGCGCAGGTAGGCCGCCTCGGCGGCGATCGCCTCGGCCGATAGGTGCTCGTTCAGCACCCACCGGATCTCGTCGACCGGCAGCTCCTCAGGGACGATGCGCAGCATCCGGACCAGCGCCCAGTGCATCTCGACCGCGGAGTGCCAGTCGAAGCAGCCGTAGAACGCCGGGTGCGCGCCGCGCGGCGTGGGCCGGTCGTCCGCATGCTGCATGACGTGCCGTGGTGAGTTCGGGTACTCCTGGCGGACGGCGTCGAGGATCGTGCGGGCGTAGGTGGTCGCGACGCGCGACAGCGTGGGTGAGGTCATGCCTGAGAATCTGCCCGGAAAAGCCGGCGAACTCGCCCGCGGTGGAACGACGCGCTGGTGCACCGCGTCTAAGAGGCATGCGGGCGCAGAACCGGACCGGGGTCGACTCCCGAGTTCGCGCGCTCGCCCTCCTGATCACGTGCCTCCTCGGGCTGGCGCTGGTCACCGCCGCTCGGTCCACCGCGGTCCACGAGCCGGTGGCTCACCGCGCGGCGGTTGTCGCGGTCACCAGCGCCGATGTGCTGCAGATCCTGCACCGCACCGCACAGCCAGGGTTGCTGCCGCCGGCGCCGTCCGGGACGACTGTTCTCGCCGGTTCGACCGGCATGGCGAACTCCTCTACACCCGTCAGTTCACTCACAGCGCACGCACCGCCGGTTCGAGGGCCGCCCGCCCAGGCTCTCGCGTAGGCGCTTCCAGAACGTCCGGGACCGCTGACGCGACCCGCCCACGTCCGGTCGACCGAGGAGTACTGATGTCCCGCTCCACCGTCCACATCCCGCACGGCGTGCCCCGCGCGGCGCTGTCGAAAGATCACCTGGCCGTCCTGCGCAGCATGCTCGAGCAGCAGCGCGAATTCCGGGTGGACCAGCTGACCCAACTGCTTCTGCCCGGCCCGTCCAGCCCGCTCAGCAGTCCCGAGCCGGAGATCTTCCGCTCGCTGGTCGCCGGCGCCCGGGCCGCCCTGCACGACGTCCAAGCCGCTCTCTGGCGCATGGACGAAGGCCGTTACGGCCGATGCGTCACCTGCGGCGAACCGATCGAGCTCGAGCGGTTGGAGATCCTGCCGCAGACCGCTGAGTGCATGGCCTGTCAGCGGGGACCGCACCGCTGACGCAGGGGAGGTCACGCTCGCCGGTACCGCTCGGGCACGGTGTGCCCCGGTAGGGTCGGCGAGCGTGACCGGAGCTGACGCCACCCCCGCCGAGACTGCCGCGGCAGCGGCCGCCGAACTGGCCAGCCGCACGGGGATCGACCGCCACGATGTTGCGGTCGTCCTCGGCTCCGGTTGGGTGCCGGCCGTCGACGCGCTCGGCACCGCCGTCGCCGATCTGCCGGTCACCGACCTCCCCGGCTTCCTGCCGCCGGCCGTCGAGGGGCACGCCGGGCGGATCCGCTCGCTCGAGGTCGGTGGGCGGCGGGTGCTGGCCTTCCTGGGCCGCACCCACTTCTACGAAGGACGCGGCGTCGAGCCGGTCGTCCACGGCGTACGCGTGGCCGCCGCTGCGGGCTGCCGGGTCATTGTGCTGACCAACGCCTGCGGCGGGCTGCGGCCCGGTCTGTCGGTCGGCGACCCGGTCCTCATCAGCGACCACCTGAACCTCACGTGGCGCACTCCGCTCGTCGGTCCGCGCTTCGTCGACCTGTCCGACGTGTATGCCGCCCGGTTGCGCGCGCTCGTCCACGAGATCGATCCGGCCATCCCCGAGGGCGTCTACGCGCAGTTCCCCGGGCCGCAGTACGAGACGCCGGCCGAGGTGCGGATGGCCGGGGTGCTGGGCGCCGATCTCGTCGGCATGTCCACCGTCCTCGAGGCGATCGCCGCGCACGCCGAGGGCTGCGAGGTCCTCGGCATCTCGCTGGTCACCAATCTCGCGGCCGGGCTGGGGGACCCGCTCGACCACGAGGAGGTCCTGGCCGTGGGCAAGGCGTCGGCGACCCGGATGGGGACGCTGCTCGGTCAGGTGATCCCCCGGCTATGACGGTCCTGCTCACCGGCGCGGCCGGCCGGATCGGCCGCGCACTGATGGAGCGGCTGCCGGCCTTCGGCTGGGAGCTACGCCCGTTCGACCGCGACGACGTTCCCGGCGGAATCATCGGCGACGTCACCTCGGCTGCCGACCTCGACGCCGCCATGTCGGACGTCGACGCGGTTGTCCACCTCGCCGGGCAACCGACCGAGGCCCCGTGGCCGATCATCCGCAACGCGAACGTCGAGGGGACGTTCCAGGTCTTCGAGGCCGCCCGCCGAGCCGGCGTGCCGCGCGTGGTCTACGCCTCGTCCAACCACGCCGTGGGATACACACCGCTGGCCGACGACCAGCCCGCCGACCTGCCGCCGCGACCGGACACCCTCTACGGCGTCAGCAAGGTGTTCGGCGAGGCGCTCGGCCGCTACTACGTCGACCGCTACGCGATGCGCGTCGCCTGCCTGCGGATCGGCACCTTCGAGGACCGGCCCTCGCACCCGCGTTCGCTCAGCACCTGGCTCTCCCCCGACGACGCGGCGCGGTTGGTCGACGCGTCCCTGCGGTCACCGTCGCTGACCTACGCACTCGTGTGGGGCATCTCGGCGAACACCCGCCGGACGTGGTCGCTCGACGCCGGGCGCAGGCTCGGCTACGAGCCGCACGACGACGCCGAGGACCACCTGGCCGAGATCCCGGACGCCGAGCCGCACCCGTCCGACGGCTACGTCGGTGGCGGGTTCACCTCCGAAGGGTTCGGCATCGACGAGGTGGCGAGTCGATCATGAGAATCAGTGACGGAGTGGGGTCGCGGTGGTAGCCCGTTCCGACGTCGAGGCCTGGATCGCCGACGAGGTCGACCCCGCCGCGGCGACCGAGCTGCAAGGGCTGCTCGACGCCGGCGACGACGCCGAGTTGGCCGACCGCTTCGCCGCCCCACTCCTGTTCGGCACCGCCGGCCTGCGCGGACCGCTGCGCGCCGGCCCCAACGGCATGAACCGGGCGGTCGTACGCCGGGCGGCCGCCGGACTGGCCGCCTGGCTGACCGAGCACGGGCACCGTGGCGCGCCCGTCGTCGTCGGCTACGACGCCCGGCACGGCTCGTCGGACTTCGCCCGCGACTCCGCGGCGATCTTCGCCGCGGCCGGGTTCGGCGCCCGGCTGCTCCCTCGGGTCCTGCCCACCCCGGTGCTGGCCTTCGCGGTGCAGCATCTCGGTGCGGCCGCGGGCGTGATGGTCACTGCCTCGCACAACCCGCCGCGCGACAACGGCTACAAGGTGTACGCCGCCGACGGCGCACAGATCGTCTCGCCGACCGATGCGGAGATCGAGGCGGCGATCGAGGCGGTCGGGGCGACGTCCGCGATCCCGCTGGACGACGCCGCGGTCAGGGTCGTCGGCGAGGAGATCTTCACGTCCTACGTCGCCGCGGTTGCCGGGCTCATCGGCGCCGGCCCACGCGACCTGCAGATCGTGCACACCGCGATGCACGGCGTCGGGACGGAGACGGTGCACGCCGTCTTCGCCGCGGCCGGGTTCACCGACGTCGCGCCGGTGCCGCAGCAGGAGCAGCCGGACCCCGACTTCCCCACCGTGTCATTCCCGAACCCCGAGGAGCCAGGGGCCTTGGATCTGGCCCTGGCCCTGGCCCGCGAGCGGAGGGCCGATGTGGTGCTGGCCAACGACCCCGACGCCGATCGGTGCGCCGTCGCGGTCCCGCTGGATGCACCCGACGGCGAGTGGCGGATGTTGCGGGGCGACGAAGTGGGTGTCCTGCTCGCCGACGCGCTGCTGCGCGAAGGCATCCGCGGCACCTACGCCACCACCATCGTGTCGTCGTCGATGCTCGGCGTGCTGGCGGCCGACTCCGGCGTCGGCTACGCCGAAACGCTCACCGGTTTCAAGTGGGTCTCGCGCGCCGCGCCTGATCTCGTCTTCGGGTACGAGGAAGCGCTCGGCTACGCGGTGGCCCCGAACCTGGTCCGCGACAAGGACGGGATCAGCGCCGCCCTTCGGGTGGCCGAACTGGCCGCCCGGCTGAAGGCCGACGGATCCAGCCTCCTTGCCCGGCTGGACGAGCTCGCCGCTCGATTCGGCCGGTACGCCACCGACCAGATCGCGATCCGGGTGGACGACCTGTCGATCATCGACGACACGATGCGCCGCCTGCGGGCCGCGCCGCCTGCAACGCTGCTGGGTGAGACGCTCGGCGTCGAGGACCTGCTGCCGGACGCCGACGTGCTGCGCTGGCGGTGGCCGGGCGGGCGGGTGGTCGTCCGGCCGTCCGGCACCGAGCCGAAGCTCAAGGCCTACCTCGAGGTGATCGAGCCCAGTGGTTCGGCCGAGGCGGCGGCCGCGACGCTGCGCCGGGTGCGGGCCGAGGTGTCGGCCCTGCTCGCCGGCTAGCGAGTCGGGATCGCGCCACCGAGCAGCCAGACCTTCCACGGCACGTTCCAGTCGCCCAAGCCTGCGCTGACCGGCATGAGCGGGCCGGACGCGTTGGGATACCGGACGATGTCGCCGACCTCGAGGACGCCGAACAGCCGCTTGGCGTCGTCCGGCAACAGGTTGGTCGTTCCGTGGGAGGAGTCGATGCCGGCCTTGATGTTCTCGAGGTTCCAGGGCGCGGCGTGCAGGTACTCACCGTCGTAGCTCAGCCGCTGCGTGTACCTGATGTCGCAACTGTCGTAGCCGGGGCCACTCATGCAGATCGGGTCACCCTTGGCCATGATCACCTTCGTCCCGCTCATTGTCGGCGTGCTCGCGGAGCCGAGCGAGACCGGGAAGGTGCCCACCTTCTTGCCGTCGCTGGTCACGGTCATCCGGTGCGTCTTGTCATCGACGACCGCGATCGTCTGGGCACCAGTGGAGAAGTCGAGCGTGAGCGAGTCGTCGAAGGTGCGGCCCTGCCCCGCGGAACGTCCCCCGGTGTCCAACCCCACGTGGATCTTGGCGTGGGCCGGCCAGTACGTCGACATCCGGAGATGACCCTCGAGCGGGTACCCGGGCAGGGCTGACGATCTCTCGAAGTACCACGCACCGTGACACGGCTTGCCGTTGACCGTGATGGACGTGGCGGCGCTCAGGGTCTTCGACTCGGCGATCATGCCGGAGAAGTAGGCGATCACCGGCATGCCGACGCCGTACACCGCCCCGTCGGCGTTGTGCAGTTTGATGTGCACCTGCCGCACTGCAGCCATCTGCGGGGACGACGACGGCAGGGACCCCGCGGTGGTCGGGCGCAGGTCGGGCGAGCCGGTCGACGACACGGTGGAGTTCTGCCCGCCTACCCCGACCTCGTGCCTGTCACCCGACGAGTCGTCACGCAGCGCGGCGACCGAGGAGACCACTCCGATGACGGCCGCGGCGGCAGCCAGTGGCGCCAGGAGCCGCGCCCGGCGGTGCCGCCGCGCCGAGCGGGCGCCGGTCGCGAACCGGGGCGGTGGCGGACTGACCTGGTCGCCCACCGCGGCGCGGGCTCGTGCGTCGAAGGCCTCGCGCAGCGTGCGCTCGAACTCGTTCTCGGTCATCCGAACTCACCTCCGAGGACGCGTTGCAGGGCAGCCAGCCCGCGGCTCGCCGCGGACTTCACCGAACCGGCCGAGATGCCGAGCGCGGCGGCGATCTCGCGTTCTGACAGCCCCGACCAGTAGCGCAGGACGAGCACCTCGCGCTGGTGACGCGGCAGCGCCTTCACCGCGGTGAGCGCCGCGCGGTGCTCGTCGCGGAGCAGCACGTCATGATCAGCCGATGCGGTGGCCTCCGGCTCGGCAACGCGCAGGTGCTTGCGGGCGACCTGCCGCCGGCGCAGAACCGACCGGGACAGGTTGACGACCGACGCCCGCAGGTAGGCCAGGGCGGCCTCCGGCTCGCGCAGCCCGCCACTGCGCTTGTGCAATGCGACGAAGGCGTCCTGCACGACGTCCTCGGCGCTGGCGATGTCGTCGACAAGCAGGACGGCCAACCGGACGAGGGAGCGCCAGTGGTTGGTGTACAGCGTGTGCAGATCGATCAGTTCGGTCCGCGGGGTCGGCTCGTCGACGACCGGCTGGACCGGATTGTCAGCCGCCACGGCGGTCAAGACTGCCACACCCACGGTTCCCGGTCCGACGCCGTGCAGGCGCGGGCGAACCGGGTAACGACCTGCATGTAGAGAAGTCGCGCGACGGGGGTGTTCGGTTGCCTCAGCCGCGCCAGATTCTGGTGACGGTCACCAGCTGGATGGTCTGCGCCTTCACATCGCCGTAATCGGCGGTGACGGTGTCGGCCGAGGTGTCCCGCAGACTGGCGTTGCGGCCGTCCGTGCAGTGGTAGGCGAGGTTGATGCCGTGGACGGCCGGGACGGTGCCCGTGCTGGCCACGCACCGGGCGCCGTTGTCGAGTTGGAACGCCCAGGGCCGGACAACGGCGGCCGGGTCAGCGACGGGCAGCGGCCCGGTCAGCTTCAGGACCCTGGCCGCTGACCACGGGCTGGCCAGGCACGCCACCTCGGCCGGAGCGGTGGTTACGGAGGGGGCGAAGCACGGGTCGAGGATGTTGTTGCCGGCGAAGCATCGGTAGGAGTCCGGGGCGGGGGCGGCCACGCTGTTCGTCCAGCAGTTCCCGCTCGCCACATCGGCGACCTTCACCACGAGTTGGCCGCTGGCGTCGTACGCGTGGAAGGACTCGGTCTTCGTCCCGGTGTGCGGGGAGGAGCCGGTCTGCCGGGCGGAGTGTGCCGCGCATCCGGCCAAAACGAGCGCGAGCGCGAGCGCGACGATACCGAGGATCAGCCGCAGCGACCCTCGTCCGCCACACACCCGCACGTCCATACAGACGGAATGATCGGACGGAACGTTGCGTCTGAACGCGAACTGCCCGTAACGATGTGGTCACAGCGCCGGCGGAGCGTGAGTCAGCGGGGACCGAACTGGCGGTCCCCCGCATCCCCGAGGCCGGGCACGATGTAGGCGTTCTCGTTGAGTCGCTCGTCGACGCTGGCGGTGAACAGGCGGATCGGCAGCCCGGAACGTTCCAGCGCGCCGAGCCCCTCCGGAGCGGCCAGCGCGCAGATGACGGTGAGGTCCTCCGCCCCGCGCTCGGACAACAGCTCGAGGCAGTGCAACAGCGAGCCTCCGGTGGCGAGCATCGGGTCTAGGACGATCACCGGCCGGCCGGCCAGCGAATCCGGCAGCGAGGCCATGTACGCGTGCGGCTCGTGCGTCTTCTCGTCCCGCGCCAGCCCGACGAAGCCCATCTGCGACTCCGGGAGCAGGTTGAACGCCGCTTCGGCCATGCCCAGCCCGGCCCGTAGGACCGGGACCAGCAGCGGCGGGTTGGCGATCGCCGTGCCGACCGTGGGCGCCACGGGGGTGGTGATCGGGTGGTCCGCGCGCTCCAGATCGCGGGTGGCCTCGTATACGAGCAGGGTCGCGAGCTCGCGCAGCGCCGCGCGGAACTCCGAGTTCGTGCTCCGCTCGTCGCGCATGACCGTCAGTCGCGCCTGGACGATCGGATGGTCGACGACGTTGGTCTGCACCCGTCGACCTTATGGCCGAGCGGCGCGACGGTCATAGAGTGGCCAGGTGACGGTTCTCGAGAGCTCGGCGATGGGCGATGTGGCCCGCGACGACGCGGCGCTGCGGCGGTTCCTGCACGGACTGCCGGGTGTCGATCAGGTGGGGGCCGAGGCGCGCGCCGCGTCCCTGGCCACCCGCAGCATCAAGACGACGGCCAAGGCCTGGGCGATCGACATGTCGATCTCGATGGTCGACCTCACCACGCTGGAAGGTGCGGATACCCCGGGCAAGGTGCGCTCGCTGTGCGCCAAGGCGGCCCGCCCCGACCCGTCCGACCCGACGGTGCCTTCCGTTGCCGCGGTCTGCGTCTACCCCGACCTGGTCGAGACGGCGGTGGACGCGCTGCGGGCGTCGCACCTGCCGGGCAGCCGCACGGTGCAGATCGCGTCAGTGGCGACGGCGTTCCCGTCCGGCCGCGCGGCGCTGTCGACGAAGCTGCAGGACGTACGGGACGCGGTGGCCGCCGGCGCCACCGAGATCGACATGGTGATCGACCGCGGTGCGTTCCTGGCCGGGCACTACCTGCAGGTGTTCGAGGAGATCGTGGCGACCAAGGCGGAGTGCGGCGACGCGCACCTCAAGGTGATCCTCGAGACCGGGGAGCTTGCGACACTCGACAACGTGCGCCGGGCGTCGTGGCTGGCGCTGCTCGCCGGCGGCGACTTCATCAAGACGTCCACCGGCAAGGTCAATCCCGCAGCCAAACCGCCGGTCTCGCTGGTGATGCTCGAGGCGGTCCGCGACTTCCGCGACCGCACCGGCGAGCTGCGGGGCGTGAAGCTCGCGGGGGGCATCCGCGCGGCCAAGGAGGCCGTCCGGTACCTGGTGATGGTCAACGAGGTGGCCGGTGAGGAATGGCTCGACCCGGCGCTCTTCCGCTTCGGCGCGTCCAGCCTGCTCAACGACCTGCTGCTGCAGCGGCACAAGCTGTCGACCGGCAGCTACGACGGCCCTGATTACGTGACGGTGGATTAGCGATGGCTGCCTTTGACTACGCACCCGCACCCGAGTCGCGCGACATCGCCCGGCTCAAGCCGAGCTACCAGATCTTCGTCGACGGCGCGTTCCGCGACGGATCGGGCGAGGCGATCAAGACCATCAATCCGGCCGACGAGGAGCCGCTGGCCGAGGTCGCCGAGGCCGGACCGTCTGACGTCGAGGACGCCGTCCGCGCGGCCCGGCGGGCATTCGACGGGCCGTGGTCGGCGATGTCGGGAGCCGAGCGAGGCAAGTACCTGTTCCGGATCGCCCGCGCGATCCAGGAGCGCGGCCGCGAGCTCGCAGTCCTCGAGTCCCTCGACAACGGCAAGCCGATCCGCGAGTCGCGCGACGTCGACATCCCGACCGCGGCCGCGCACTTCTTCTACTACGCGGGCTGGGCCGACAAGCTCGACTACGCCGGCTTCGGGCCGTCACCTCGCGCCCTCGGCGTGGCCGGCCAGGTGATCCCCTGGAACTTCCCGCTGCTGATGGCGGCATGGAAGATCGCCCCGGCGCTGGCGGCCGGAAACACGGTCGTGCTCAAGCCGGCCGAGACGACGCCCCTGACGGCACTGGTACTGGCCGAGATCATCGCCGAGGCGGACCTGCCGCCCGGCGTCGTCAACGTCCTCGCCGGCGGGCCCTCCATCGGACAGGCGATCGTCGAGCACGACGGTGTCGACAAGATCGCATTCACGGGGTCGACCGAGGTCGGCAAGTCGATTCAGCGGGCGATCGCCGGCAGCGGCAAGAAGCTGACGCTCGAGCTGGGCGGCAAGGCAGCGAACATCGTCTTCGACGACGCGCCGATCGACCAGGCGGTCGAGGGCATCGTCAACGGGATCTTCTTCAACCAGGGCCAGGTGTGCTGCGCCGGCTCGCGACTGCTCGTCCAGGAGTCGATCGAGGACGAGCTGATCGCGGCGCTGCACCGCCGGCTGGCGACGTTGCGCCTCGGGCATCCGCTGGACAAGAACACCGACATCGGTGCGATCAACTCGGCGGCGCAGCTGGCGCGAATCCGTGAGCTGTCCGCGGCGGGTGAGGCCGAGGGGGCGACACGCTGGTCGCCGCCGTGCGATCTGCCCGACCGCGGCTTCTGGTTCGCGCCGACGGTCTTCACCGGTGTCTCCCAGGCGCACCGCATCGCCCAGGAGGAGATCTTCGGGCCGGTGCTGTCGGTGCTCACCTTCCGGACGCCCGACGAGGCGGTCGCCAAGGCGAACAACACGCCCTACGGGCTGTCGGCCGGCGTGTGGACGGACAAGGGTTCGCGGATCCTGTCAATGGCGAACCGGCTGCGGGCCGGAGTCGTCTGGGCCAACACGTTCAACCGCTTCGACCCGTCGGCGCCGTTCGGCGGGTACAAGGAGTCGGGCTTCGGCCGCGAAGGCGGCCGGCACGGATTGGCGGCGTACCTCGATGTCTGAGTCGGGACGGATCGGCGTGCGCAAGACGTACAAGCTCTACATCGGCGGCGCGTTCCCGCGCTCGGAGTCGGGACGGTCGTACCCGGTCTCCGACGCGAAGGGGACGCTGCTCGCGCACGCGGCGCAGGCGTCGCGCAAGGACGTCCGCGACGCAGTGGTTGCCGCCCGGGGCGCGGTTGGCGGCTGGACGGGCGCCACGGCGTACAACCGTGGGCAGGTGCTGTACCGGGTGGCCGAGATGCTCGAGGGCCGGGCGGCGCAGTTCGCGGCCGAGGTGACCTCGGCCGAGGGCGTCTCGGGGCGGGCGGCGGCGGCCCAGGTCGACGCGGCGATCGATCGTTGGGTGCACTACGCCGGGTGGGCGGACAAGTACGCGCAGATCGTCGGCTCGACGAACCCGGTGGCCGGTCCGTACTTCAACTTCTCGCTGCCCGAGCCGACGGGGGTGGTGGCGGTGCTGGCGCCGCAGGCGTCCTCGCTGCTGGGGCTGGTGTCGGTCGTGGCTCCCGTGTTGACGACGGGTAACACCGCGGTCGTCGTGGCGTCGCAGGACCGGCCGCTCCCGGCGATCTCACTGGCCGAGGTGCTGGCCACGTCGGACCTGCCGGGTGGGGTGGTCAACCTGCTCACCGGGTTCACCGCGGAGCTGGCGCCCTGGTTGGCCTCGCACCGGGACGTGAACGCGATCGACCTGACGGGCGCGACGGCCGGCGCCCGGGCTGACCTGCAGGCCGCGGCGGCGGACAACGTCAAGCGGGTCTTCGTGCCGCGCGACGAGGACTGGGCGGCCGCGCCGGGGTTGTCTCGGCTGAACGCGTTCGTCGAGACGAAGACGGTGTGGCACCCGATCGGCGTGTAGCGCCGGGTTGCTAGGTCGCGTCGTCCCACGGTTCGAAGCGTTCGTCGAGGAAGCCCCACTTGCCCGAGCCGGGCGGAGCGGGCCGGCGCCAGTAGGTGTGCTCCGGGGCTTCGTCGGGGCCGAACGGCCACGCCACGTGATGCCATCCCCACCAGGTGCGCGCACCGTGCTCGAAGTAGCCGGGTGTCTTTCCGGCTTCGAGATGGGCTGGAAAGTGCCGGCCCCCGCGATCGACGAGCCGTTCGTGATCTGAATCGACGTCAAGCAGCCGACCCCGGGGATCGGCGATCGCGAGCTCGTAGCCGAGGGCCCGCAGAAGGACGAGCACGGTGTCCAGGCGCGGCGTAGTTGCGCCCGACTCGATGCGACCGACCTGCGACGGCGCGCAGCCGGCGAGCGCGGCGAGCTCGCGCTGACTCACCCGGCGCGATCGCCGTGCTGCGCGCAACCAGGCCCCGGAGTCCACTGCTTCACTGTGCCGCGCGCCTGGTCCATTGCGTGTGGGCCTGGCTGGAGCTGTGGACAACCCTGTGTCCAGCCGATCGGGGTCTGCTCGCACGCATGCACCGCGGCGGCCGGACAGTGGTGCTCCGGTTGATCGGGGTCTGCTCGCATCAGTGCGACGGGGCGGCAACGGGAGCGGGTGCCGGCCCATGTTGCAGAGTTGCGAGCAGACCCCGATCGGCTGGAAGCACATCCCCCAGCCTCTGTCGCTGCTCAGCCGTCGAGATAGGTTCGCCGTATGACGAGCTCGAACGCGCCGATCGTCCCGATCACGTTGACCGTGAACGACCGCACCGGACTCACCCTGTACGCACCGCCGTGGGAGGACGCGGACGGCGACGAGTGGCAGGGCTTCCTCGGTGACGGCGCGAAGATCCTCCTCTACCCGAACACCGCCGACCTCGCCGCGTTCATCGCATCGGGCGAGGAGAACGACCTGTCCGACCACCCGGGATGGGGCCAGATCCTGCGGGCCACGCCCGACGACCTGCGCCCGTCCAGCGAGGACCACTACGACCTCGATGCGGTCTACGAGTGGGCTGGTGACGAGCCCGACCCGATCCACGTCTCCGCTCTCGCCAACGTGGTCGACATGGTCGGCCGCATCGCCGACTGCTGCGACGACGGCGCGCTGCGCCGGCTCGTCGAGGGCACCCCCGCCTACGCCGAGCTGGTCGACGCGGAGGTCAGTTACCAGGGCAAGGACGGTCGCAAGCGCTGGAACGAGCTCGGTGACACCATCGCCGACTCGTGGGAGCGGGCGATCAGCCGCGTCGACTCCTGGCTGTCCTGGCAGGGCGACTTCACGACCAGCGACTTCAGCGAGGACGAGACCCTGTGGGAGCGGGTGGGCGCTCAGCCCATCGAGGTCGTGCTCCCCGACGCCACCTACCTGACCGTCCGCGGCGAGATCCTCGCCGACATCGAGGGAAACGACGTCGAGGTCGTGTTCATCGGCGGCGACGACTACGTCGCCGTCTTCACCGAGGTCGCCGACCTGGCGCGCTACTGCCGCACGGCCAAGGAGCACCGCCTCGTGAAGCTCGAGTGGTGGGCTGAACTCGCCGACGAGGAGGACGACGACAGCTTCGCGCCCGACGAGGACGCCCGCTACGACCTGCGCAAGCCCTCGCCCGAGGGGGCCGAGTTGGTCCGCGAGCTCGCCGAGTTCTGCGGTCTCGAGGCCGACCTCGACGTGCTCGACCGACCTTCGATCGACAAGGACGACTGGACCGACCTGATCACCGAGATCCGGACCTGCTTCCAGCCCCAGGACTGACCGGGCTCCCGGCGCGCAGCGCGGCGCGGATCTCCGGGGCGGCCGTGCGGACGGCGTCGGCCGCTGCGTCGTCGGCACGTGACTGGGACGCCCGCTCGGCGTCGACCCGGGCGACATACCCTGCGACCTCCGTGGCCTGCTGGGCCTCCGACCAGCCGAGGATCCCGCCGATCAACTCGGCCACCGCCGGCGCGGACTCCACCCCGCGGTGCGGGTATTCGATCGAGATGCGGGTCCGGCGGGTCAGCACGTCCTCCAGGTGCAGCGCCCCCTCGTGCGTGACCGCGTACCGGATCTCGGCCAGGAGATAGTCGGGCGCGCCGGGCACCGTCTCCAGCAGGCCGCGCTCGGCCAGCCCGGGTTCGAGGACGTCGCGGATCATCGAGCCGTAGCGGTCGAGCACGTGCCGGACGCGGTACGGATGCAGTCCGTACTCCCGGCCCAGCGACTCGATCTGGTTCTGCATCGCGAAGAAGCCATCAGCGCCGAGCAGCGGAACTTGATCGGTGCACGACGGCGCGACCCGCTTGAGGAGTTCACCGGCCGCGGCGTCCATCGCGTCGGCGGCCATCACCCGGTAGGTCGTGTACTTGCCGCCGGCGATCGAGACCAGGCCCGGCACGACCCGGGCGACCGCGTGCTCACGCGACAGGGCCGACGTCTCCTCCGACTCCCCGGCCAGCAGCGGGCGCAGGCCGGCGTACACACCCTCGATGTCGTCGTGCGTCAGTGGCGCGACCAGGACCGCATTCACGCAGGCGAGCAGGTAGTCGATGTCGGACTTGGTCGCCGCCGGATGCGCGAGATCGAGGTTCCAGTCGGTGTCGGTCGTCCCGATCAGCCAGTGGTTCTTCCACGGGATGACGAACAGCACCGACGACGGGGTGCGCAGGATCAGGCCGGCGTCGCCGGTGATCCGCTCCCGAGCGACGACGATGTGCACGCCCTTGGATGCACGGACGCGGAACCGGCCGCGTCCGCCGGACAGCGCCTGGATGCCGTCCGTCCAGACGCCGGTGCAGTTGATCACGACACCCGCCCGCACCGTCGTCTCCCGACCGTCCTCCGCGTCGCGGACGGTCACCCCGACCACCCGGTCGGACTCCCGCACGAAGCCGACCGCCTGGGTCGAGGTCCGCACGACGGCGCCGTAGCGAGCCGCGGTGCGGGCAACGGTGAGCGTGTGCCGCGCGTCGTCGACCTGGGCGTCGTAGTACCGCACCGCGCCGACGAACGCGTCGTCGCGCAGCCCGGGAAACATGCGCAGCGCGGCCCGGCGGGACAGCTGCTTCTGCCGCGGCAGGCTGCTGTGCCCGCCGATCGTGTCGTAGAGGGTGAGCCCGGACGCGACGTAGGGCCGCTCCCACCCGCGATGGGTCAGCGGATACAGGAACGGCACCGGCTTGACGAGGTGCGGCGCGAGCCGGGTGAGCATCAACTCCCGCTCGCGCAGCGCCTCACGCACCAGCCCGAACTCGAGCTGCTCGAGATAGCGCAGGCCGCCGTGGAAGAGCTTGGACGAGCGGCTCGAGGTGCCCGCGGCCCAGTCCCGCGCCTCGATCAGCGCGACGGACAGGCCCCGGGTGGCGGCGTCCAGAGCGGCACCGGCGCCGGTGACCCCGCCGCCGAGCACGACCACGTCGAACTCGTCCTCGGCCAACCGGGCCCAGGACGCCTCGCGGTAGGCCCCGTCGAGGCGCGATGCCGCGCCGCCCTTGGGGATCTGCGGGACGGCAACCTGCACACCTGGCACGCTAGCGCAGTGACCGACCCGCCGACCGTCGTCGCCGCGATCGACCAGGGCACGACATCCACCCGCTGCATGTTGTTCGATCACGAGGCCCGGGTGGTCGCGATCGAGCAGCTCGAGCACGACCAGCAGCTGCCGCGTCGGGGCTGGGTCGAGCACGATGCGGCCCAGATCTGGTCGAACACGCGCACGGTCATGGGTGGCGCGCTGGCCAAGGCGGAGTGCACGTCAGGCGACGTCGCCGCGATCGGGATCACCAACCAGCGGGAGACCACGGTGGTGTGGGACCGGAGCACCGGCCAGCCGATCGGCCCGGCAATCGTCTGGCAGGACACCCGCACCCAGCAGATCTGCAACGAGCTCGGGGCGCTGGGCGGTGGGACCGACCGCTACCGTGACCGGGTCGGTCTGCCGCTCGCCACCTATTTCGCCGGACCCAAGGCCCGCTGGATCCTCGACAACGTCGACGGCGCCCCCGCGCGAGCCGAAAACGGCGAGCTCGCGTTCGGGACGATCGACAGCTGGTTGCTGTGGAACCTGACCGGCGGACCGGACGGCGGCGTGCACGTCACCGACCCCACCAATGCCTCGCGCACGATGCTCATGGACCTCGACACGCTCCAGTGGGTGCCAGAGATCGCCGCGGAGATCGGCGTACCGGTGGCGATGCTGCCCGAGATCCGCACGTCCTCGGAGGTGTACGGGACGGTCCGCGCTCGCGGCCCGCTGGCCGGCGTCCCGATCGCCGGCATCCTCGGCGACCAGCAGGCGGCCACGTTCGGGCAGGCCTGTCTCGAGCCGGGCGAGGCCAAGAACACCTATGGCACCGGCAACTTCCTGCTGCTCAACACCGGCACCGACAAGGTGCTCAGCGAGAACGGCCTGCTGACCACCGTCTGCTACGCGCTGCCCGACCAGGCGCCGGTCTACGCGCTGGAGGGCTCGATCGCGGTCACCGGCTCCCTCGTCCAGTGGCTGCGCGACAACCTCGGGCTGATCTCGTCCGCCGACGACATCGAGGCGCTCGCCCGCTCGGTCGGCGACAACGGCGGCGCGTACTTCGTACCGGCGTTCTCCGGGCTGTTTGCGCCGTACTGGCGCCCGGACGCCCGCGGCGCGATCGTCGGACTCACCCGGTTCGTCAACCGCGGCCACCTCGCGCGGGCCGCGCTCGAAGCCACCGCCTTCCAGACCCGCGAGGTGGTCGAGGCGATGAACGCCGACTCCGGCGTGGATCTCACGTCGCTGAAGGTGGACGGCGGGATGGTCGTCAACGAGCTGCTCATGCAGTTCCAGGCCGACGTGCTGGACGTGCCCGTGGTGCGGCCGGTAGTGGCCGAGACGACGGCGCTCGGCGCGGCGTACGCAGCCGGTCTTGCGGTCGGCTTCTGGTCGTCCACCGACGAGATCCGCGCCAACTGGGCGGCCGATCGGGAGTGGCGACCCACGATGGACGCCGAGCAGCGGGAGAGCATGTACGGCGACTGGAAGAAGGCGGTCACCCGCACCTTCGACTGGGCTCCGTAGGGTCTGAGCATGCGCCGCGCCCTCGTCCTCGCCGCACTGGCGCTGACCGGCTGCAGCTCGAGCGGGCCGGGCCCGACCACGTCCACGCCACCGACCGGCACGACGACGGTGCGGACGACCAGCCCGGTCGCGAGCAGCTCATCGGCGTCCTCGTCGAGCCGCGCCGCGCCCACGTCGACCAAGCCGCCGCCTCCGCCGCAATCGAGCGCCCAGCGCGTCCTCGCCGCGATGAGCCTGCGCGAGCGGGTGGGCCAGCTGCTGATGGTCGACTGCTCCACCACCGGCGTCTCCGCGGCGACCAGCACGGCGATCACCCAGTATCGAGTCGGGTCGGTGATCCTCGACGGCACGAGCTACGCCGGTCGGCAGGAGACCCGCGCCGTGACCGACGAGTTGCGCACCCTGGCGCCGAAGCGGACGGGTCTGTTCATCGCCACCGATCAGGAGGGTGGGATCGTCCAGCGCCTGCAGGGCCCGGGTTTCACTCGCATCCCCAGCGGTGTCGAGCAGGGCGCGCTCGCCCCGTCGACGCTGCAGGCGCAGGCCCGCGGCTGGGGCGACGAACTGCGGCAGGCCGGCGTGAACGTCAACCTCGCGCCGGTGCTGGACGTCGTCCCGCCGAACTCCGGACCGAACCCGCCGATAGGTGACCTCAGCCGCGAGTACGGACGGACGCCCGCGGCTGTCACCACGCACGGGCTCGCCGTTGCTCGGGGCATGCGCGCGGCCGGCATCGAGGCGACGGTCAAGCACTTCCCCGGCCTCGGCCGGGTGGCCGGCAACACCGACACCTCCGGCGGGGTGACCGACTCGATCACGACCCGCAACGACCCCTATCTCGCGCCGTTCCGCGCCGCGATCGCGGCGGGCGTCCCGTTCGTCATGATGTCGACGGCGATCTACTCGCGGATCGACCCCGGCGTGCCGGCGGCGTTCTCCCGACCCATCGTCACCGGGCTGCTGCGCGACGACCTCGGCTTCCGCGGCGTGATCATCAGCGACGACATCGGCGCCGCGGCCCAGGTCGCGAACTACTCACCCGGCGAGCGTGCCGTCGCCTTCGTCGCGGCCGGCGGCGACATGGTGCTGACGGTGAACGCGAACCAGGCCGCCCAGATGACGTTCGACCTGACGCAGAAGGCGCGGAGCAGCCCGGCGTTCCGGCGGCTGGTGGACGCGGCCGCGCTGCGCGTATTGCAGGCCAAGCAGGCCAGCGGCCTGCTCGGCTGAGCAGATACTGCTCAGCGCAGCAACGCGGCGTAACCCGGTTTGATCGCGGTGTTGATGATGGCCAGCCGGTCGTCGAAGCCGATGAACGCGCTCTTCATTGCGTTGATGGTGAACCACTGCAGGTCCGACCACTGGTAGTTGAACGCCTCGCTGAGCAGGGTCATCTCGCGGCTCATCGAGGTGCCGCTCATCAGCCGGTTGTCGGTGTTGACGGTGACGCGGAACTGCAGCCGGCGCAGCAGCCCGATCGGGTGCTCGGCGATCGACTTGGCCGCACCGGTCTGCACGTTGGACGAGGGGCACATCTCGAGCGGGATGCGCTTGTCCCGCACGTACTGCGCGAGCCGGCCCAGCCGGCCGCCGGCGGTGATGTCGTCCACGATGCGCACCCCGTGTCCAAGGCGGTCCGTCCCGCACCACTGGATCGCCTCCCAGATGGACGGCAGCCCGAACGCCTCGCCGGCGTGGATGGTGAAGTGGAAGTTCTCGCGGCGCAGGTACTCGAACGCGTCCAGGTGCCGGCTCGGCGGGAAGCCGGCCTCGGCGCCGGCGATGTCGAAGCCGACCACGCCATCGTCGCGGTAGCGCACCGCGAGCTCGGCGATCTCCCGCGAGCGCGCGGCGTGCCGCATCGCGGTGACGATCGCGCCGACCCGGATGGAGCGACCGGCCGCCGCCGCGACCGCCGCACCCTCACGGAAGCCGGAGAGCACCGCCTCGACGACCTGCTCGAGCGTCAGCCCGCCATCGACGTGCTGCTCCGGCGCCCAGCGGACCTCCGCGTAGACGACGCCGTCCGCCGCAAGATCCTCGACGCACTCGCGGGCCACCCGGGACAGCCCGGCGACCGTCTGCATGACCGCGACGGTGTGCGCGAAGGTCTCGAGGTAGCGCTCGAGCGAGCCCGAGTCGGCGGCCTCGCGGAACCAGTGCGCCAGCTCGGTGGCATCGGTGGTGGGCAGCGCCCGGTATCCGATGCGGTCGGCGAGATCGATGATCGTCGCCGGGCGCAGCCCGCCGTCCAGGTGGTCATGGAGCAGGACCTTGGGTGCGATTTGGATGGAGGTGGCATCGAGCGCGACGGGCATGCCGCTACCGTAGCGAGCCCGCTACCGTTCGGGACATGACGTCGCCGGCCGCACTGCCCAGGGTGACCGTGAGCGCGAACGCGCAGGGCGCGGCGCTTCCCGATTCGTTCGTCATCACGGCCCGGGTCGCCGCGCACGCCGGGGACACGGCCAAGGCGGCGAAGACGCTCATCACCCGATACGCCCAGCTCGAAGCCGCAGTGGCCCGGCTGCCCGCCTCGGTCGAGATCGGTCACGGCCCGATGACGAACTGGCCGGACGGTGCGAAGCGCAGCAACTGGCACGCCGAGCGGACGATGACGCTCACCGGCGCCGACCTCGCACTGGTCGGCGAAGTCGCCAACACCGTCGCGGCGGTGCCCGACGTCGCTCTCGACGGCCCGCACTGGCGGTTGGGGCCTGACGCGGCCGTCCATGCCGAGCTGCAGGGCCGGGTAGTCCACGAGGCGCGAACCCGGGCCGAGCGTTACGCGGCCACGCTCGGTGGCGTCCTGGGCCGACTGGTCGAACTGCGCGACGAGGGTGGCAGCCACTTCCACATGCAGACCGCGTCGATGGACTCGTGGCGCGGCGGCGGCCCGCCCGACGTTGCCTCGCTCGATCTCACCCCGCAACAGGTGGAGGTGCACGCCGCGGTCACCGCGACGTGGTACCTCGTCCTGCCCGAGTGAGCCGTCCGAGCTACGCGATCCGGTCGATGACGAGCGACCGGGACGCGGCCGGCCCGCCGATGTCGTACCCGTCCTGCAGCGCCGCCAGCGCCCGTTCGAAGCGCGCCGGATCGTCGGCGTGCAGCTCCAGCAGCGGCTGACCCTCGCGCACCTCGTCGCCCGGTTTTGCGCGCAGGACGATCCCGGCGCCGGCCGCAACCGGGTCCTCCTGACGAGCCCGTCCCGCCCCGAGCCGCCAGGCGGCCACGCCGACAGCGAGCGCGTCCAGCCGGCTCAACACTCCCGAGGACGGCGCGGTCACGACGTGCGTCTCCCGGGCGACCGGCAGGGCCGCGTCGGGGTCGCCGCCCTGGGCCGAGATCATGGCGCGCCAGGCGTCCATCGCCCGCCCGTCGCGCAGCGCGTCGGCGGGATCGACGTCGGCCAGCCCGGCGCACGCCAGCATCTCCCGCGCCAGGGCCAGGGTGAGCGCGACGACGTCGGACGGCCCACCACCGGCGAGGACCTCGATCGACTCGCGCACCTCCAGCGCGTTGCCGGCCGTCAACCCCAGCGGCGTCGACATGTCGGTCAGCAGCGCCACCGTCTGCACACCGTGCGCGCCGCCGAGCTCGACCATCGTGCGGGCCAGCTCGCGCGCGTCGTCCTCGGACTTCATGAACGCTCCGGTGCCGACCTTCACGTCCAACACCAGGGCCGACGATCCCTCGGCGATCTTCTTGCTCATGATCGACGAGGCGATCAGCGGGATCGACTCGACCGTGCCGGTGACATCGCGAAGCGCATAGAGCTTGCGGTCGGCCGGCGCCAGCTCGTCGCCGGCCGCGCAGACCACGGCGCCGACGGACGACAGCTGAGCGAGGAACTCCTGGTTGCTGAGCGCCGCCCGCCATCCCGGTATCGACTCGAGCTTGTCGAGCGTGCCGCCGGTGTGCCCGAGTCCGCGTCCGGACAGCTGCGGTACCGCTGCACCGCAGGCCGCCACCAGCGGGGCAAGGGGCAGGGTGATCTTGTCGCCGACGCCACCGGTCGAGTGCTTGTCGACGGTCGGGCGCGGCACCGAGGAGAGGTCGAGGCGCTCCCCCGACGCGATCATCGCCGCCGTCCAGCGCGCGATCTCCACACCGGTCATGCCGCGCAGCAGGATCGCCATCGCGAGTGCGGACATCTGCTCGTGGGCGACGTCGCCGCGGGTGTAGGCCGCGATCACCCAGTCGATCTCGGGGTCGCTCAGCGCGCCCCCGTCCCGCTTCGTCCGGATGATGTCTACGACATCGAAATCTTGATTGCTCTTCGCGCGAGCGCTCATCGCCTGTTCGCTCCGCTCCTCGCTCGCTGGCGCTCGCTGCGATGCTCACTCACAACTCAGCCAAGGGGAAGGTCCGCCCGCCCGAACGCGAGCGGTAGGACCTCGGTCATCGGCTTGATGCCTTCGGGCGTGTCGACGAGCAGGTCCGGGCCGCCGTGTTCCCAGAGCAGCTGGCGACACCGTCCGCACGGCATCAGCACGTCACCGCGGGAGTCGACGCATGCGAACGCGACCAGCCGGCCGCCGCCGGACGCGTGCAGTGCCGACACCAGTCCGCACTCCGCGCACAGCCCGAGGCCGTAGGACGCGTTCTCGACGTTGCACCCGGCCACCGTGCGCCCGTCGTCCACCAGCGCCGCTGCGCCGACCGGGAACTGCGAGTACGGCGCGTACGCCCGTCCCATCGCCTCGAGCGCGGTTCGGCGCAGCGCCGGCCAATCGATCTCGGTCATCTCAACCCTTCACATACGGTTCGCCGTCGGCGGCGGGCGCCTGCACCCGGCCGACGAGCCCGGCCACGGCGATCACCGTCGCGACGTAAGGCGCCATGCTGAGGAATGCGGACGGGATCTGCACCGGCGTGCCGACGATCCCGAGAGTGATCTGCAGCTGGTCTGTGAAGCCGAACAGCAGGGCCGCCGCGATCGCGCCGCGCGGGCTCCAGCGGCCGAAGATGACCGCCGCGAGGGCAATGAAGCCCTTGCCCGAGGAGATGTTCGCGTTGAACTGGCCCGAGCCTCCGATCGTCAGCGCGGCGCCGGCGAGGCCGGCGATGAGCCCGCCGATGACGACGTTGCGGTAACGGATGCGGTTGACCTTGATGCCGACGGTGTCCGCCGCCTTCGGATGCTCGCCGACGGCGCGGGTCCGCAGCCCCCACCGCGTCCGGAACAGACCGACGTCGATCACCACGATGAGCCCGTAGGTGATGTAGACGATGATGTTGACGTTGAACAGCGCCTGGCCGATGACCGGCAGGTCGCCGAGCAACGGGATCTTGATCGGCCCGAGGGTGGCCCCGGCGTTGTACTTGGCCGCGTTCTTCTCGCCCGACATGATCGCGTGGAAGCCCAGGTTCGTCAGCCCCAGCGCGAAGGTGTTCAAGACGACGCCGAGCACGACCTGGTTGACGATGTAGCGAATCGCGAAGACGGCGAGAAGGATGCCGATCAGTGCGCCGCCGAGCATCGCCGCAGCCAGACCGATGCCGAGGCTGTCGGCCGACGACGCGAACATCGCACCGGCGAACGCCCCGACGAGCATCTGCCCCTCGATGGCGATGTTGATGACGCCGGAGCGCTCACACACGATGCCGGCCAGCGCCCCCAGCACGTACGGGATCGACGCCGTGATCGAGTTCTGCACCAGCCCGGACAGGCTGATCGGGTTCTGCGGCGAGCCGGTTCCGGCCCAGGCGAGGAACGCCAGGATGAACAGCAGCAGCGTCGCCGCCACCACCCAGCGCATCTGCGACTTCGTGTAACCGCGGACGAGCTGGCCGACGCCCAGCAGTACGACGACAACGCCCATGATCATCGCGACGGCGCCGCCCGGGAAGCGCAGGTTGCCGATCTGCCAGCGGTCACCGAACTGCGAGACCTGGAAGGCGGCATCACCGTTGCGGGCACCGATGCCCCAGGCCAGGAAGATCACCAGACCGGTGACGACGAGGGCGGCACCGGTGATGAGCCGTTTGCGGCTGGACGGGCGGACCTCCACCACCTCGTGGGTGACGACGAGGGCCTCCTCCTCTTCCGACAATGCGGTGGTCATCCGTTCCACCCCTTCGCCAGGGCGGCGGCGCCGCCTCCACCACCCTGGGATGCGCGCAGTCGGAAGATTCCGCGAATGAGCGCCGGGGCTGCGATGAACAGCACCATCACCGGCTCCATGACCGAGACGACGTCCGGCGGGGTGGTGGTCTGTGCGCCCATCGTGACGCCGCCGGCGCGGAACGCTCCGAAGAGCAGTCCGGCGAGGACGGTGCCGATCGGCGAGCCGCGGCCCAGCAGGGCGACCGTGATCGCGTCGAAGCCGAATCCGGCATCGACGTCCTGGGTGAGCACCTGCCGCGTGCCGAGCACCTGCGAGCAGCCGACGAGGCCGGCCAGCGCGCCGGCGATGATCATGACGGTTATGTAGCCGCGCTCGACCTTCATGCCCGCCGTCCGGGCGGCGAAGGGGTTCTGCCCGATCGCCTTGATCGAGAACCCCAGCGTCGACCGGGAGAGCAGCCACCAGCACCCGACGGCGGCGACGACGGCGATGATCAGGCCGGAGTGGACGTGCTGGAACAGATTGGGCAGTCGGGCCGTCGAATCGATCGGGCTGGTCGTGGCCTCGGTCGAGTTCGGCGCCTGGAAACCCTTCAACGTCAGCAGGTAGCCGAGGAAGTAGAACGCGACGTAGTTGAGCATGATCGTCGTGATGACCTCGTGCGCCCCCGTCTTGGCCTTGAGCAGGCCGACGATGCCGCCCCAGATCGCGCCGCCGAGGATGCCGGCGAGCAGCGCGACGATCAAATGGATGCCGGCCGGCAGGTGCCACTTGAAGCCGACGTACCCCGCGCAGATCGCGCCCATGATCAGCTGGCCCTGCACGCCGATGTTGAACAGCCCGGCGCGGAAGGCGACCGCGACCGCAAGACCGCCGAGGATCAGCGGCGCGGCGTTCACCAGCGTGTTCGACAGCGGGTCGAACAACGGCACACCGCCGTTGGAGTACAGCGAGTCGGTATTGAAGATCGAACCGCGGAAGAGCGCCGAGTAGCCGGCCGAGATGGCCGTCCACGCCCGGCTGAACGTATCGCTCGGGGCCTGGAAGAAGTAGCCGAGCGCGCTGCGGGTGGGCTGGTCGGCCAGTGCGATGAGGAACGCGCCGAACACCAGCGCGCAGAGGAACGACAGCAGGGTGACGACGAACTGGTTGCCGTAGAGGTAGCCGTCCAGCGCGCGGCGCCACCAGGGTGGGTTGATCCGTTCCGGCGGTGTCGGCGAGTCGTCGGCCGGCGGTCCCTTGGCCAGCGTGGCGGTCATACGGCTTCCCCCGTTTCCGGATTGCCCGTGCCCGTGTCGCTCGTCGGTGCATCCGCCGCCGCGTCCTGCGCCGAGGAGCCCGCCATGAGCAGGCCGATCTGCTCGGCCGGCGTACCCGGCGGCACCTCACCGGCGATCTTGCCGCGGTACATGACCGCGATCCGGTCGGCCAGGCCCAGGACCTCGTCCAGCTCGGTGGAGACCAGGACGACGGCCGTGCCCTTGTCGCGCTCCTCGACGATGCGGCGGTGGACGAACTCCATCGACCCGACGTCCAGACCGCGGGTGGGCTGCGCGACGATCAGCAGCTTGAGCGGGCGGGACAGCTCGCGAGCCAGGACGACCTTCTGCTGGTTCCCGCCGGACAGGGTCCCGGCCGACGCCTGCGCGCTGGGCGTCCGCACGTCGAACTCCTGCACCCGCAGGTCGGCGTTGCGATCGATCTCGTCCAGATTGAGGCTGCCACGAGACGCGAAGGGTGGCTTGTCGTACATGTCGAGGACGAGGTTCTCGGCGACGGAGAAGCTGCCGACCAGCCCGTCGTGCAGCCGGTCCTCGGGCACGTACCCGACGCCGAGTTCGAGCACCTCGTCGGTGGTCAGCGTGGTGACCCGGCGGCCCTCGATGACGATCTCGCCGCTGGTGGGGATCACGAGGCCGACCAGCGCCTCGGTGACCTCGGTCTGCCCGTTGCCCTGGACGCCGGCGATCGCGTAGATCTCACCGGCATGCACGTCGAAGGAGACGGAGTCGACCAGCACCACGCCCTGGGGGCTGATGATCGACAGCTCGCGGACCTCGAGCACCGTCTCGGCCGGGCTCGCCGGGGTCTTGTCGACGACGAGCTGGACCGGGCGGCCGACCATCAGCGCTGCCAGGTCGCCGGACGACGCGCTGGGCTCCGGGCTGCCGACGACCTTTCCCCGGCGGATAACGGTGATCCGGTCAGCGATCTCGCGGACCTCGTGCAGCTTGTGGCTGATGAAGACGATCGAGGTGCCACCGTCGCGCAGGGCGCGCATGACGGTGATCAGCTCTTGGGTTTCCTGTGGGGTGAGCACCGCGGTGGGCTCGTCGAGGACCAGCAGTTCAGCGTCCCGGCTGAGCGCCTTGAGGATCTCGACGCGCTGCTGGACGCCGACGGGAAGGTCCCCGACCAGGGCATCGGGCGGGACGTCGAGGCCGTACCGGCGCGAGATCTCGGCGACGCCGCGCCGGGCTCGCCGGCGGGCCAGGAACCCCAACGGGTTGATCTGCTCATGGCCGAGCATGACGTTCTCGGTCACGGTGAAGACCGGGATGAGCATGAAGTGCTGGTGGACCATGCCGATGCCCGCGGCCATCGCGTCGCCGGGCCCGGCAAAGGTCGTCGGCTTGTCATCGATGAGGATCTGGCCCTCGTCCGGCTGATAGAGGCCGTACAGCACGTTCATCAACGTGGACTTGCCGGCCCCGTTCTCCCCGAGCAGCGCGTGGATCTCACCCGGCTCGACGACGAGGTCGACGGCGTCGTTGGCCGTCAGCGAGCCGAAGCGTTTGGTGATCGCTCGGAGCTCGAGTTTCACTGGCTCGGGACGTCCCTTCTTACGCGGTCGCGGGTGGGCCGTAGCGGCCCACCCGCGAGCTCGCGCGAATGAGGTGTCAGGCTGTCGGCTGGGCCTTGGACTTGATCTTGATGCTGCCGTCGGAGATACCGCTCTTGACCGTGTCGAGTTCGGTCTTCAGGCCGCTGGGGACCTTGGAGTCGAAGTCGTGGAACGGTGCGAGGCCGGTGCCGCCGTTGGCGAGCGTGCCCACGTAGGAGCCGGTCGGGAACGATCCGCCGGCCGCCTTGGTCAGGTACTCCTGCACCGACCCGGCCAGGTTCTTGGTGACCGAGGTGACGAAGTACTTGCAGTACTGCGCAGCCGACACACAGCCGTCAGTGTCGACCCAGATGACGCTGGCCTTGCCGCCCGATGCCTGCGCGGCAGCGCCGGCACCCAGCCCAGCGCCACCGGCGACCGGGAAGATGATGTCGGCACCCTGCTGGATGAACGTCTGGCTGATCTGCTTGCCCTTGTTCTGGTCGGTGAACGACTGGGCGAACGTGCCGGACTTCTGCTTCGTCTCGTCCCAGCCGAGAACCTGGACGCTCTTCTTCTTCTGCTGGTTGTAGTACTGCACGCCCTCCCAGAAACCGTCCATGTAGATGGTGACCGGCGGGATGTTGATGCCGCCCCACGTGGCGACCTTGCCGCTCTTCGTCATCCCGGCGGCAAGATATCCGCCGAGGAAGGCGCCCTGGGCGGTATTGAACTGCAGGCCGTAGACGTTGGGGCCCGACGACGGCGCGTCGACCTCGGCGAACTGCGTCTTGGGGTTCGCTGCGGCCACGGTCTTCACGTTGGCCGACATGAGGCCACCGACCGCGATGACCGGGGAGCAGCCCTTGCTGACCTCGGCATTGAGGTTCGGTGTGTAGTCGTTGCCCGAGTTTGACGGAACGTAGGAGATCTTGAGCTTCGGGTTGTCCTTCTGCGCCGCCTGCATACCGGCGTAGGACGACTGGTTGAACGACTTGTCGTCGACGCCCCCGGTGTCCAGAACCATGCACGCGGTAAGGGCAGTGCCGGCTGGAGCCGTGGACGAGCCGCCTGCGGTCGTACTGGACGAGCTGCCCCCGGCACCCGTGGACTTGTTGTTGTTGCCCGACTTGCTTCCACAGCCGGACAAAACCAATGCGAGCGCCGCTACTCCGGCTACCGCAGCGCTTGCACGCAGACGATGCACGATAGGTCATCCTTTCGAATACGGTCCAGGACCGTGATGTGTATGAGCGACACCGTATACAGCGGGCGCGTCCGTGCAAGGGGCTGGCGCCGCCGCAGCCGTGTCGTCACTGGATCGTTGCCTGTGTATCGGGGCGGCGGAATGTACGAATCTCACAGTCGCGCGGGGTGCCTGCCAAGTCACACGGCCGCCGCGTCCGGGCGCGACGGGAACTAGAGTTTCGACGTGACCGCTGCTCCGGGCGCGCCCAAGATCGCCCCGCCGTCTCCCAGGATCCGACCGGCGGGGTCCCTGTACCGCGGCCGCGAGGGCATGTGGTCGTGGGTCGCTCACCGGATCACCGGCGTCCTGACGTTCTTCTTCCTCTTCGCCCACGTGCTCGACACCGCGCTCGTCCGGGTCTCGCCGGAGTCCTACGACCGGGTGATCGACACGTACAAGAACCCGTTCGTGAACCTGATGGAGATCGGCTTGGTCGGCGCGGTGCTCTACCACGCGCTGAACGGGCTGCGGATCATCGCGATCGACTTCTGGAGCAAGGGCACCCGCTACCAGCGCGAGATGCTGTGGGCGATCATCGTGATCTGGGTCGTCGTGATGGTGCCGGGCGGCTTCTTCATGATCAAGCACACCGCCGAGTCCCTGTTCGGGTCGAAATGAGCATGCACTCGTCCATCCCGCCGGTCATCGAAGCGCCGCGCTCGGCGCCCGGCCGTCCCCGCCGCGGCCGCACCAACACCGAGCTCTACGCGTGGCTGTTCATGCGGGTGTCCGGCATCGTTCTGGTCGTGCTCGTGCTCGGGCACCTGTTCATCATGAACATCCTCGACGGCGGCGTGCAGCGGGTGAACTGGGCCTTCGTCGCGGGCCGCTGGGCCTCCCCGTTCTGGCAGGTCTGGGATCTGCTGATGCTGTGGCTCGCGATGCTGCACGGGACGAACGGGCTGCGCACGATCATCAACGACTACACCCGCCGCGACGGCACTCGCCTCGCGTTGAAGGCCCTGCTCTACACGGCCACGACGATCACGATCGCGCTCGGCACGCTGGTGATCTTCACGTTCGACCCGACGCTGTGATGTGCGACGAGACGAGAGATTGACATGCCCCCCGTTCATCACCATCAGTACGACGTGGTCATCGTCGGAGCCGGCGGCGCCGGGATGCGCGCCGCGCTCGAGTCGTCCTCGCGAGTTCGCACCGCTGTCCTCACCAAGCTGTACCCCACCCGCTCGCACACCGGCGCCGCGCAGGGCGGCATGTGCGCGGCGCTCGCCAACGTCGAAGAGGACAACTGGGAGTGGCACACCTTCGACACGGTCAAGGGCGGCGACTATCTCGTCGACCAGGACGCTGCCGAGGTCATGTGCCGAGAGGCCATCGACGCGGTCATCGACCTGGAGAAGATGGGGCTGCCGTTCAACCGCACGCCGGACGGACGGATCGACCAGCGCCGATTCGGTGGCCACACCCGCAACCACGGCGAGGCCGCGGTGCGCCGCTCGTGCTTCGCCGCCGACCGTACCGGCCACATGATCCTGCAGACGCTGTACCAGAACTGCGTGAAGCAGGGCGTCGAGTTCTTCAACGAGTTCTACGTCCTCGACCTCGTCCTGAGCGGCCCGGCACGCGAGTCAAGAGCAGCCGGCGTGGTCGCCTACGAGCTGGCCAGCGGCGACATCCATGTCTTCTCGGCCAAGTCGGTGGTGCTCGCGACCGGCGGGTTCGGCAAGGTCTTCAAGACCACGTCGAACGCGCACACGCTGACCGGCGACGGGATGGGGATCGTCTGGCGCAAGAACCTGCCGCTGGAGGACATGGAGTTCTTCCAGTTCCACCCCACCGGCTTGGCCGGGCTCGGCATCCTGCTGTCGGAGGCGGCTCGCGGTGAGGGCGGCATCCTGCGCAACGTCAACGGCGAACGGTTCATGGAGCGGTACGCGCCCACGATCAAGGACCTCGCTCCCCGCGACATCGTCGCGCGCTCGATGGCACTCGAGGTCCGGGAGGGACGCGGCGCCGGACCAAACCAGGACCACGTCCTGCTCGACCTCACGCACCTGCCGCGCGAGCAGATCGACGCCAAGTTGCCGGACATCACCGAGTTCGCCCGCACCTATCTCGGGGTCGAGCCCTACACCGAGCCGGTGCCGGTCTACCCGACCGCGCACTACGCGATGGGCGGCGTCCCCACCAACATCCGGGCCGAGGTGCTGCGCGACAACACCACGGTGGTGCCCGGCTTGTACGCGGCCGGCGAGGTGGCGTGCGTGTCCGTCCACGGCTCGAACCGGCTGGGAACGAACTCGCTGCTGGACATCAACGTGTTCGGCCGGCGTGCCGGCATCGCCGCCGCCGAGTACGCAACAAGTCGCTCGTACTCCGAGCTGCCGGTGGCACCCGAGTCAGTGGTCGTGTCGATGGTCGAGGGGCTGTTGACGTCCACGGGGTCCGAGCGAGTGGCCGCGATCCGGCGCGAACTGCAGGAGACGATGGACCGCAACGCGCAGGTCTACCGGACCGAGGAGTCGCTGAAGCAGGCCGAGGAGGACATCGCCGCGCTGAAGGTGCGCTACGCCAGCGTTGCCGTGTCGGACAAGGGGAAGCGGTTCAACTCCGACCTGCTCGAGGCGATCGAGCTCGGCTTCCTGCTCGACCTGGCCGAGGTCCTGGTCGTCGGCGCGCGGGCACGCAACGAGTCGCGGGGCGGGCACTTCCGCGAGGACTACCCGCACCGTGACGACGTCAACTTCATGCGGCACACGATGGCTCATCGCAACCCGGACGGCTCGATCAGCCTGGATTACAAGCCGGTCGTGCAGACCCGCTACCAACCGATGGAGCGCAAGTACTAGTGATGAGCGCTCGCGCGAAGAGCCGGCTGGGGTCGACGACAGGCTCGAGCGCAGTGAGCGGCTCGGAGGAGATTCGATGACTGTTCTTGACTCGTCACCGGCCGTGGCCGCGTCGCCGCAGCCGCGGACGATCACGCTGAGGATCCGCCGGTTCAACCCCGAGGTGGACGCCGAGCCGCACTGGGAGTCCTATGACGTCCCGGCGCTGCCGACGGACCGGGTGCTCAACCTGCTGCACCACGTGAAGTGGGAGATCGACGGCTCGCTGACGTTCCGCCGGTCGTGCGCCCATGGCGTGTGCGGCTCCGACGCGATGCGGATCAACGGCGTGAACCGGCTCGCCTGCAAGGTGCTGGTCAAGGACCTGCCGGACGAGATCACCGTCGAGCCGATCAAGGGCCTGCCGTTGGAGAAGGATCTCGTCGTCGACATGGAGCCGTTCTTCGAGGCCTACCGCGCGATCAAGCCGTTCCTGATCACCTACGGCAACCAGCCCTCGCGCGAGCACCGGCAGTCGCAGGCCGACCAGGAACGCTTCGACGACACGACCAAGTGCATCCTCTGCGCCGCCTGCACCACGTCCTGCCCGGTGTACTGGACGGACGGGACGTACTTCGGGCCGGCCGCGATCGTCAACGCGCACCGGTTCATCTTCGACAGCCGGGACGAGGGCACCGAGGAGCGCCTCGAGATCCTCAACGAACGCGAGGGCGTGTGGCGCTGCCGCACCACGTTCAACTGCACCGAGGCCTGCCCGCGCGGCATCGAGATCACCAAGGCCATCGCCGAGGTCAAGCGCGCGCTGCTCTTCCGCCGCGTCTGAACATGAGCGACCTCGATACCGAAGCGCCGTCATGACGACGCATCGGTGTCAAGATCGCGTAGGTGTTTCCCCTCAGCCGAAGAACGCGTCGTCGCCCGGCAGGTCCTCGTGCATCTCGAGCAGGTCGGTCGCTCGATCGCCGAGGAAGCTGAACAGGATGGCGCCGCGGCTCACCCGCGTCACCCCGCCCCGCGTGGCGGTGGTCTGGTGCAACGCCGTGACGTGCCCTTGCCCGTCGCCGAAGACGTTGATCAGATCGGCGCGGAATCGGCCGTCGGTCACCTCGGCGAGCTTGCCGTAGTAACCGAGTACCGCGTCGATGCCCTTGTAGGCACCAGCGAGCTGGCTCGAACCCGGCACGTGTTGCACGACGTCCCGGGCCATGATCGAACGCAACGTGTCGAGGTCACCGCTGTTGAAGGCCTCGTAGCCGCGACGGACGATGGTCATGTACTTGTCGTCGGCGGGCGCTTCGTTCGCCACCTGGCGCGCGTAACGCGCCGCGTCCGGCGAGTAGTCGATCATCACGCAGGTCTCGTCGCCGACCACCCACGCGTCGTGCCCGGCGGGCAGGTCGAACAGCTCGCCCGGCCTGATCGTCGTCTCGGTGCCGTCGTCGGTCCGGATTTGCATCTGGCCGGAGACGAGGTAGCCCAGGTGGTGGATCTGGCAGGAGTCGGTGCCGGCGATAGGCGCGAGGTCCGTCGACCACCGCCACCCCGGCTCGTAGACCCCCCTCAAGAGGGTGAGGCCACCTGCGCTTCCGATGACCGCGTGTCCGTGTGCGGCGAACGGGCGGACTTCCCCGTCACGCTCGAGATTGCTGATCTGTGTGTCCATAAACGGACCACCCCCGACGGCTCGGTGCCGGGCGCCAGACTGCGTCCGGCTACCCCGCCGATCCAAGCACTGCCGACCCCGGGAGGCCAGGGACAATTCGGACGGTTGCCCATGGATGCGCCCGAACCCACGACCACGACGACCGGCGGGCGTTGGTGCTCGGACGTCCGGGCAGAATGAGACCCGAGCGAAGGGACGGCCGATGGCACGGGTTGCAGTGACGGGGAGCAGCGGCAAGCTGGGACGCGCCGTGGTCGCCCACCTGATCGAGCAGGGCTGGGAGGTCGTCGCCCTGGACCGGGTCGTCTCGCCGACCCGCGACGCGATCTCGTCGGCGGTCGAGCTGACGGACTTCGGCCAGGCCGCCGAGGCGCTGAGCGGGATCGACGACCGGCACGACGGTGTCGACGCGCTGGTCCACCTGGCGGCGATCCCGGCGCCCGGCCTGGTGCCCAATGCAACCACCTTCGCCAACAACATCACCGCCTCCTACAACGCCTACACCGCAGCGCTGCGCGCCGGCGTGCGCAAGATCGTGTGGGCGTCGAGCGAGACAGTGCTCGGCCTGCCGTTCGACGAACCGCCGCCCTACGTTCCGGTCGACGAGGACTACCCACCGCGCCCGAACAGCACCTACTCCCTGGTCAAGACGCTCGAGGAGGAGATGGCGCGACAGCTGTGCCGGTGGCATCCCGACCTGTCGATGACCGGGTTGCGCTTCAGCAATGTCATGGACCCCGAGGATTACGCGCAGTTCCCCTCCTACGACGCCGACCCGCAGCTGCGCCGGTGGAACCTGTGGGGCTACATCGATGCCCGGGACGGCGCGCAGGCGGTACGGCGGGCCTTGGAGCACGAGGCGGTCGGCGCCGACGTGTTCGTCATCGCCAACGCGGACACGGTCATGTCACGCCCGAACGAGGAGCTGCTGGCCGCGGTGTTCCCCGACGTCCCGCTCACCCGGCCCGTCGGCCCGAACGAGACACTGCTGTCGATCGACAAGGCCCGCCGTGTCCTCGGCTACGAGCCGCAACACTCCTGGCGCGACGAGGTCGGAGAGCCGCGCCGCTGACCCCGCCCGCCTCATTTTGGACGCCTCTCAGGCGGTGGGGGTCGTCCACGCGGGCCGGGCGGATGACGGCTTGATCTCCTGGGGCATGAGGATCCACAGGACCGGATAGATCAGCAGCTGGCTACCCGGGATCAGCATCAGTACCAGCACGAACAGCAGGCGGGCCGGCCAAGGATCGAGGCCGACGCGGCGGCCGAGTCCGGCGATCACGCCGCCCAACACGCGTTCGTCCTTGACCCGGACGAGACCTTCACGTCGGAATGCCGCTCGAATCGATTCCATCATCGTGCTCACTTTCATCGTGGTTGCTTTCGGATGTCGCAAGGATGCGCCGGAGCGCCGGTCCGGGGCATCGGGAGCGACCCTGGCGATTGCCCTGAATTCCGGCCGCCCGAGCTCAGGGTGGGCGCGTCCGATATCGGCCATCTGCTTGACACGTCCGGTTTAGCCACCGAGGCTCGGAACGCACCTGTTGAAACGTTTCGTTCCGGGGTGGCCGCCCCTCCGAGTCGCCCCGTCGCAACGACCGAGGCGAGGAGTACCGGGCATGCGGCCGTACCACCGGAAGACGACGCGGCGCAGCGCCGCCCTGCTTTGCGCGCTGGCGGGCGCCCTCGTGGCGGCGACCGCCGTGGACGCCGGCGCCACGCCGGCCGACCAGCCGGCCGGGCAGCCGGCCGGGCACCAGAGCAGCCCTTGGACGAACCCCGACTACGTGCCGCGAGCCGGCGACTGGCAGCCCTACGTCCTGGCGCCGCAATCGCACACCGTCCGGCCCACGTCCGTCCTCTTCGCCGACCCGCGCGGCGGATCCGTCACCGGTGATCCCGAGGCCGCGCTCGGCGATCAAGCCAGCGTGACGCTGCACAGCACCGGCCCGCGCACCTCGTCCCCGCTGCTGGCCCTGGACTTCGGCAAGGAGGTGGGCGGCGAGATCCGCGTTCGCGTGACCGGCGCGTCCACTCCGGCACCGGCGCTGCACGTCTGCTTCAGCGAGTCGAAGTCGCAGATGGCACTCACACCGACGCAGAACAACGGCGAGGCCGCCTATGCGCCGGGCTGCGACACCGCGAACATCTGGAACGGCTACCCCGGCCAGCCGTACAGCTACGACGCCGACAGCCACACGCTGTCCTTCGATGCCGCGGCGCTGCCGGCCGCGGTCCAGGACAAGCAGCCGCGCGGCGGCTTCCGCTACGCCACCTTCTTCCTGGACGGACCGGGTTCGGTGTCGCTCAGCGACGTCTCGCTCGACTTCCAGGCCGCGCCGAAGCAGGCGGACCCGGCGGCCTACGCCGGCTGGTTCCTCAGCAGCGACAACGAGCTGAACAAGCTCTGGTACGCCGGCGCGTACACCGTGCAGATGAACACCTGGATGTCGGACACCGCGAAGAGCTGGCCGTACGCCAACGGCGAGGCCGACCATTCCGACGCGCAGATCCCGCACGCCGATCCGCAGCAAGAGGTCATCCTGGACGGCGCCAAGCGCGACCGGGTCGTGTGGCAGGGCGACCTCGCCGTTCAAGCGCCGGTGACCTACCTCAGCACCGGCGACGTCGCCGCCGTCGACAACTCACTGACCTCGCTCGCCGCCCAGCAGCTGCCGGACGGCTACATGCCGGCCGAGAGCCTGGTCGGCCAGCACAACTTCGACGAGCTGCGCACCTACGGTGAGTACGTCACCTGGTTCGTCCACAACGAGTACGAGCACTGGCTCTACACCGGCGATCGGGGCTACCTCGACGCCAACTGGGCGGCGCTGACACGCGCCATGGCCTGGCTCGAGTCCGTCCGAGCGCAGGACCCGCAGGGCCTGATCGCGTTCGGGTCCGTCGGGTCGTGCGGCCATTACGGCTACAGCGACTGCGGTCACGAGACCTATGTCAACGCGCTCTATGCCCGCAACCTGGACGAGATGGCGAGCCTGGCGCGGGTCCGCGGGAGCGACGCCGCCACCTACGCCGCGCGCGCGGCGACAGTCGCAGCGGCCATCAACGCGCAGCTGTGGGACCCCGCCGTCGGCGCCTACCGCCTGTCGCGCGAGATCCCGACCGCGTACCCGCAGGACGCAAATGCGACAGCGGTGCTCACCGGCGTGGCATCCGCCGCCCAGGCGACGCGGGCACTGGCCTACCTGCGC
Organism: Pseudonocardiales bacterium; assembly: GCA_032160745.1. Lineage (GTDB taxonomy): Bacteria > Actinomycetota > Actinomycetes > Mycobacteriales > Jatrophihabitantaceae > Jatrophihabitans. The sequence continues at coordinate 49,145 of JAVHVD010000031.1, read as the reverse complement.
AAGCACAACTGGAGTACGTACGGCTCGCTGACCGTCTCCCCGGAGACGCCGAACCCCTCGATCAGCCCGAGTTACGAACCGCTGCCCAGCGGCTTCGAGGCCCAGGCGCGGCTGGCGGCCGCGGATCCCAGCGGGCTCAGCCAGCTGCAGGGTGAGCAGCTCCTGCGCCAGTACTGGGGGTACCAGCTCGGTCAGGATCCGGGCAGCACGTTCTGGGAGAAGGTGAACCCGTCCGGCGACCCGACGATCGGCCAGTTCACCAGCCTGGCCCATGGCTGGGCCTCGGCGCCGACCGCCGCGTTGACCAACGAGACGCTCGGGGTCACCCCGACATCGGGCGGGTACGCCACGTTCGCCGTGATTCCGCACCCCGGTGACCTGGACTGGGCGCAGGGCGTGGTGCCCACGCCGCACGGCTCGATCGCCGCGTCGTGGGCGTCGACGCACGCGGGCTTCACCCTGCAGACAACCGTGCCTGGCGGCACGCACGCGTCGCTGTCGGTCCCGACGTCGGGCTCGAAGGTGGTGGTGCAGCTGGACGGGCACGTGGTGTGGAACGGCCGGCGTGCGTTGGGCGGCGCGGAGGTGACCAGCGATGGCACCTACGTCACGGTGTCCGGCGTGGGCGCGGGGCGGCACACGATGACGGCTCGGCGCGCGTCACTGGCAACGACGCTGAGCGTGGTGACGACGCCGACCTCGGCTTCCGTGGTGGCCGGCGCAACGATGTCGGTGCACGCAGTGGTCAGCGGCACGGCGCAGAGCCCGCTCACGGCCCGGGTGAGCGCGTCCGCGCCGGCGGGATGGAGCGTCGACCCGACCGCGCAGGACGTTGCCCTCGGCGACCAGGGCCGGCCCGCCTCGGGGGCGGCTGACTTCACGGTGTCGGTGCCGGCCGATGCGAAGCCGGGAACGTACCCGGTCACCGTGTCGGCCGATGCGAACGGCGTCCGAGCCGAGGACGCCGTCGCGGTCACTGTCGAGCCGCCGGGCTACAGCTTCGAGTCCGGGACGATGGGCTGGCAGCCCGGCGCCAACACCGCGGGGGTCGCCCGGGTGACCTCGTTCGCGAATCGCCCTGGGAGTTGTGTCTCCGGCGGCTGCCTGCAGGTGACCGGCGCACAGGTGCCGGCGACGACGGTCCGTAGTGCTTATGTCGCACCAGGGCAGCCGCTCGACCTCTCCGCCGCGTCGACCTTGCAGCTCGCCTTCAACTGCTACGGCGGCGTGCCCGGAGCGACCGGCTACGAGGCGGTCGTGACACTGACCGGCGCGGGCGGGGCGGTGCTGACCAAGCAGTTTGCCGTGTCACCGGACGCATGGACGACGCTGTCGCTCGACGTCGCCGACTGGGCCGGGGCTGCGGCGGTGACCCGGATCGAGGTCGGCTTCGCCGCGGTGGGCACGACGTTCGCGCCGTGGAACGGGTCCTTCCAGATCGACGACGTGACCTGGAGCTAACGCGCTCGCTGGGTCACGCCGGAAGGTGATGCCGGGCGCCCGCCATGGCGGTCATCCTGCATCACCCTCGGGCGAGGGCCGGGCGCGAACCCGCCCGGTTGTCCACAGATCGGACATTCGTCCACAGAACGATGTGGACAGCCCGGCGCGTCGACCGGCAGCGGCAGGCTTCACGGCATGCTCACCCAGGCCGCCGCGCGGGCCGTTCGCGTCGCCGACCAGATCGGCCCGGGCGTCTATACCCGGGCCGAACTGCTGGCCCACGGCTGCACGCGATCGCAGATCGCCGCCCGCGTCGCCGCCCACCGCTGGCGGGTGATCGGCAAGGCGGTGGTGCTGGGCAATGCCGACCTCACGCGCGAGCAGCAATGGCAGGTCGCGGTGCTGAACTGCGGCCCGCGGGCGGTCCTCGCTTCGTTCTCCGCCGCCGAATCCCGCGGTCTGACGGGCTGGGTGCGGGACGAGGTTCACGTTCTCGCCCCGGCCGGGACGCGGACTCCGGACATCCGCCTTCCGATCGTGCTGCACCGCGCTCGTCAAATGGACGCATCGGCGGTCCACCCGAACCTGCGGTGTCAGCGGATGGCATCGGCTGTCGTGCTCGCGGCGAGCGATCTTCGGAGCCCGCGCCCCGCCTGTGGACTCGTGGCGGCGGCGGTCCAGCAGCGGCTCACCACCGTGCCGCAGCTGCGAGCAGCCGTCGAGGCCGCCCCGACCGGGCGACACCATCGGGCGCTGCTGCACGCGGTGGACGACATCGAGATGGGTGCGCAGGCGCTGAGCGAGATCGACTTCGTCCGGCTGTGCCGGCGCAACGACTTGCCGCCTCCAACCCTGCAGCGGGTGCGCCGGGACGCGGGCGGCCGCCGACGCTATATCGACGCGGAGTGGACGCTGTCAGACGGGCGCCGCGTCGTCGTCGAGGTCGACGGCGCGGTGCACCTCGCGCCGCGCCGCTGGTTCGACGACCAACTCCGGCAGAACGAACTGTCGCTGGCGGGCGCGCTCGTCCTGCGCTACCCCAGCGTGGTCGTCCGAACGGAGGAGCAACTGGTGGTCGACCAGCTCACTCGCGCCCTCGGCGTCCGCCTCGGCACCGGCCTGCGCAGAAGGTGATGCGTCCTGACCGCCATGGCGGTCACCACGCATCACCGTTCCGCCGCCAGTTCAGGACGGGAGGGTGGCGCGGAAGCGGTGGTCGCCGGAGCCCACCTGGCGGTCCGCTGCGCCGGGCAGCCGGACGGAGGCCGCGCCGCGCTCGTCCCACGCCCGCACCCGCCAGAACGCCCGCGTGCGGGACGCCAGCGCCTTACCGCCGTACGTCACCTGGCTGTGCACGGCCGACGCCACCCGCCCGCTGTCCCACAGGTCGGCGCGCCCGTTGCGCAGCCCGGCGACCGTCGTCGCGACCCGCTCCTGGTAGCCGTCTGCCGGCGGTCTGCCCCCACGCCGGTCAACTGTCAGGACAGCTGTGGACGCGGCGACTGGATGCCGAGCGGGTCGCGCATCGCGCCCACCCGCGGGCCACCGACGACGAGCTCGTCGTGCGACCCGGCCGCCCACGCGGGCGAGACCGTCCCGGCCACCGCCGCGCCGGCGCCGATGGTGGCGCCGGCCTGCAGGAAGCCGCGCCGGCTCAGCCCGCGCGGGGGCCGGTCATGACTGCGCTTCATCAAGGAAGCTCCTCAGCCTTGTGGGGCGGTGACGGTGACGGTGTGCCGGCCGGCGCCGACCGGCACGCTCGCGTAGCCGCTATCGGCCGGGGCGTTCACGATGCGGCCGTCCACCCGGACCTGCACGTGCGCGCCACTCACCGGGACTGACACCGTTCCGGCCGTCGAGCGCGGCGCGGTGACCGTGAGGGTGAACGTCCGGCTGCCGTTGCCGACCCGCCAGCTGACGTCGAGCGGACCGTGCGGCGTGGGCAGCTGGCCGCGCGCCCACTGGACGGTGCCCGGGTGCGGCTGCACCGTCCAGGTCGCGTAGCCGGGGGTGGCGGGCGCGGCGCCGAGGAGCTGGTTCGTCAGCTCGGACACCACGCCGGTGGACCAGCCGTGGGCCGCCGACGTGTACGGGCCTTCGTACATCGATCCGTTCGCGCCGATGCCTTCCCAATCCGTGGTTCCCGGGTCGTGACCGGCCATCCAGCCGTACAACCGCTTGATCTCGTTGATCGCCGAGTCGGCCGCGCCGGTCATGAACCGCGCGGTGATCTCCGGGTACGACGTGAACGCGTACACCCGCTTCGACCCGTCCGAGACCAGCGTGTCGTTGTCCATGAACGCGTTGCCGTAGGGCAGCGCGGTCTTGGCGTCGAGGTAGTCGAGCGCGGACGTGGCGCGCGCCGCCGGCGCGACGCCGGCCAGGATCGCGTACCCGTTGCCGTCCTGGCCGTGCCGGACCGCCCCGGAAGCCGAGTCGAGGTAGGCGCCCGCGTTGGCGTCCCACAGATGGGCGTTGATCGCCGATGCGACCGTGGCCGCCCGCGCCGACCAGCGCTGCGCATCGACGGTGCGCCCGAGCGCGGTCGCGGTCGCGGCGGCGTCGCGCAGCGCGAGCACGTAGAGCGCGTTGTAGTACGTCACCTCGCCCGTCCGCCCGAGGAAGGCGTAGTCGCCGTAGCCGCCGGTGCCGTTCAATCCCTTCTGCAGCAGGCCGTTGGCGTCGGTGACCGACGGGTACCAGCTGTCGAGCACCTTGACGAGATTGGGGTAGTACGTCTGGGCGTAACCGGTGTCGCCGGTGTAGAGCAGGTAGTCCCAGCTCGACGTCACCCAGTACATCGGGTAGTCGAACAGCGGCAGCGTGTAATTGTTGATCGAGGCCGGCGGGATCCACCCGTCGCTGCGCTGATGGTCGGCCAGGTCGCCCAGCACGTTGCGGGCCGCGGCCCCCACGTCGTGGGTGAGGTAGTCGGTCACGCCCGAGACGTAGACGTCACCCACGTACGGGTCGCGGTCGCGCTTCGCTCCGTCGGTGAGCACCAGCTTGCCGTCCAGGCCGGGTGAGTCGGCGCCGCGCGGGTCGATGTCGTCGGAACGGAACGTGTCGGTGATCAGTTCGTTCGTGTACGACGCGTCGTACCAGTACTGGTTGAGCGCCGGGTCGGACGACTCGAACCAGCCCTTGTACGACGACGGGGTGCCGAGGTACGCGGTGAACTTCAATGCGACGCCGCTGATCTGCACGCTCCCGAACGCCGCGGTGTCCGGAGCGTCGGTCGCCAGCGCGTCCAGGCTGATCTTGACGTAACGGAAGCCGTGCAGGCCGTCGGCGCAGACTTTGGTGCCGTCGGCGCAGCCGTGCGTGTCCGTCCAGCTGCTCTGTCCCGCGGGCACCGCGTGCTGGTCGGTGCCCGGAGTGATCGAGTCGCCGTTGTACGAGCGGGAGAAGTCCGAAGTGTCGGTCAGGTACTGCGTCGTCTCCGAGAACGCCAGCCGTACGCCCGGGTTGTTGGTCGAGGCGTCGGCGAAGTCCACCTGCGGGTAGCCGACGACGACCTTGCCGAAGTCGACGGTGACGCTGGGGACCGGCGGATCGTCCGGGACCAGTCCGGGATAGACCTCGTTGACGCGGGTGAAATCGCCCTTGCCCGAGGACTGGTCCTTCGTGACGGTGATGCGCACCTGGGTCGTCGAGACCGATGCGGTGAATGGGACGCGGCGCAGCACCGTCGTGTTGCCGGTGACCGTAGCGACCGGCTGCCACGCGGCGCCGTCCCACGTGTCGACGGTGAAGTCCTGCGGCACTCCGTCGGAGTTCGACAGCACGGTGATTCCGTCGAGGGACTGCGCCGCGGGCGTGCTGATCGTCAGGACGTCCGGGTAGGCGCCGAACGTGTCGTCGTTCCAGAACGTATCGGTGTTGCCGTCGACGGCGTTGCCGGGGACGTACGTGCGGGGCTTGCCGTCGTTGCCGCTGTTGCCGGCATGGAAGGACGAGGCACCGGCTGTGGTGCCCGAAGGCCAGGTGGGTCGGGCCGGCGGCTGGGGTCGCGAGAGCGAGGTGGTGCCCGTCCCGAGCAGGCCGTTGGGGTTGGTGACGTCGCCGCTGCTCGCGATCACCCGGACCGGCCGGACGTCGCGGCTCGACGGGGCCACGACGTACTTCGCCCACGACGGCTCATTCGGGTGCGGGGCCGTCTGGGCGGGCGCCGTGCCCAGCGCGTCGGACGGCGCCGTCGCGAGTCCGAGGCCGGCCAGAGCGGCGGCAGCCACCGCGATGATGCGTATCCGATGCAGTTGCATGGTCCTACTTCCCTTGCTGGGTGGCGACGAGGTGGTGCTGGCCGGATCCGACGGCGATGTGCTTGTCGCCGAGGACGACCGTCGCGGTCACGTTCACCGGGACGCTGACGTCGGCCATCAGCACGTGCCCGACGCGCTTCCAGGACACGGTGACCGAACCGCGCTCGGTCCACTCGGTGCCCGCCGCGTGGGTCAGCCCGCTCGTCGGCGGCGCGATGAGCACCTGCGACGCGCCGGCGCCGGTGACGGTGATGCCGAGCAGCGACTCGAGGATGCCGTCGATGCCGGCCGAGCCCCAGCCGTGCGAGAAGCTGGTGCTGTCGTTCTGGTTGACCGCACTGCCGGTGCAGCCGGCGACCGTGCAGCCGGGGTTCCAGTTCTCCCACATGAACGTGCCGCCCTCGGCGAGGATCTGCGCCGGGCCGCCATGGCTCGGGTCGGTGAGCAGTGACACCAGCGCGTCCGTTTGCCCCGTCCTGCCGAGTGCGAGCTCGAGCTGACGCAGGTCCATCGGTCCTTGCTGCATGCCGGCCGCGGCAATGGCGTCACCGAGCCGGTCGTAGCCGCTCGCCGGCGCGATGCCGTAGTCGACCGCGTAGGACTGCGCGTGCTGGGAGTAGTTCTCGATCCGGGTGAGCGTGTCGGTCGCGAGTCCGTCCGAGTACAGCCCGCTCTGGTCGTTGTACAGCTTCGCGTTGACGGCGGCGGCGATCGACGAGCCGTGCCCGCTGTACGTGTTGGCCTCGCCCGGCTGGCCGAGGGCGTCGGCGGCGTTGGCCACCGCGTCGTTCGCGCCGACGGCGAGCGCGTTCACGACGAGCTCGGCCCCGTTGCCGTTGACGACGGTGTCGTAGCGCATGTCCGCGGGCCAGTCGATGATGCCGTACTGGTACGGCCCACTTCCGCCTGGCAGCTGATAGACCATGCCGGTCTGGTTCACCGCCGCGTTGATGTAGTCCGCGACCCGCTTCATCGCCGGGTAGGCCTGCGCGAGCAGCGCGCGGTCGCCGGTCTGCTGGTAGTAGCGCATCACCCAGTCCGGGAACATCTCGGTGTAGTCGGGGATGTCCCGCTTGGCGTCCCCGTTGGGGTAGACGGCGTTCATCGCGCCGTTGGCCCAGTACCGGTTCTGCGAGTTGATGAAGTCGACGATCGCCTCGCGGGTCAGCAGCCGCTCGTCCAGCGAGGACATCGAGGCGTAGGACTCGTCGACGGTGTCGCCGAGGAACTGCCCCTTCTCCCGGGTCGGGGTGTCGAGGAAGGTGTCCTGTTCCGACTGCAGCGCCGAGCGCTGCATCAGGGTGAACACGGAGTCCAGCGTCGGGTTGCTGCTGTCGAACGTCGCGGCGTGCCCCTCGGGGACGTCGGTGTTCTGCACGACGGCCGAGATGTCAGCGGCGGTGAGCGTCTCGCCCGGGTCGCTGATCTCGAGGTAGCGCCAGCCCCAGTACAGCATCGGCTGCGCGGTCTGGGCACCGTCGGTCTCGGTGTAGTAGAAGTGCATGTTGCTGCCCTGGGTGTCCAGCTTGGACGTCCCGGAGCGGGAGTTCTCGACCCAGACGCCGCTGTCGTGTGCCTGCGCGAGCGGTTGGTCGAGGGTCACGGTGTTGCCGTCGACGGCGGCGACGGTTCGGGTCTCGGGGTGGCCGGCTCCGTACCCGTCGGCCGGCGCGTCGATCGTGATCTCGTCGCCGACGTGGAGGTTCGCCACCGCCTTCAGCGCGACGGTCGTCGCGCCGGCTGCACTGGCCGCGGTGGTCGTCGAGTTGTTCTGGCGGTAGCTGGTGGTCATCGTCAGCGCTCGCCCGGCGACGCCCTGGCTGAGGTGCACGGACGGCACGCTCGAGTAGACCTTGCCGAAGTCGGCGAACGCGGTGCCGTCCGGCAGGTGCAGCACGCGGGTGGGGTGGATGACCTGCGTGGCGATGTGCGCCTGCTCGGCCACCAGGTGAGTGAACGTGCACGGCGCGGATCCGCCCTTGTAGGACGCGCAGCTCGCGGCGGCCGGACGCGGGTGCGCGCCGATGACTGCCGGCGCCGACCAGGACGCGTCGTTGTAGCCGGGTGTGTCCCAGCCGGTCAGCGCGTGCCGGGCGTCGATGTACTCGACCCGGTCACCCGAGTCGCTGTTGCGGTAGGTGACGGTCGAGATGCTCTCCGAGGCGTCCTGCGTGACCTTCCACGAACCGTCGGACACCATCGTGTCGGTGCTGCCGTCGGCGTGCTGGATGACGACCTTCACGAGCAGGCCGGACGGCCCCGCGGGCGCTACCGGGCCGTTCGCGCGGCCTTGGCAGGTGCAGGTCCAGTAGTGGTAGCGCACGCCGATGGCCAGCGGCTGCCCGGCGACGGCCTCGCTGGTGAGATCACTGACGTCGTAGTAGCCCTCACCCGGGTAGCCGGCCGATGAGGTCCTGTCGACCGTCCTGCCGTCGACGTGCAGCTCCCAGTCGGCCATCGCGGCGACGTAGGCACGCGCGCGGACCACCGGGCTGCCGGCGCTGACGTTCAGCGTCTTGCGGGCGAGCGTGTAGTCGTTGGCGGCATCGTTGCTTCCGCTGGTCGTGCGCCGGATCCACTGCGCGCCTGACCAGTCCTGGTCACCGATGCCGGTATCGAAGCGGGCGTCGGCGTACGGCGACACCAGACCCGCCCGGTCCCACGTGCGCACCGCCCAGCGGTAGGTCGTCCCCGGAGCCAGCGCCGGGCCGGCGTAGGCGACCCAGGACTCCTCCGAGGACGCGACCTTGCCCGAGTCCCACACTTCGTCGCCGGCGCTGCTGGAAACCCGCAGCTCGTACGCGGTCTGCACCTCGTCGGGGTCCTTGTCCTGCGGCAGCCAACCGAACTGGGGCGTGCCCTGGATCGCCAGCGGGTTCGTCTGGTCGCTCACGTTGAGTCCGGTCGGCGCGGTGGGTGCGTGGTTCGGCCCGCGCGCGTTCCCGGGCTCGGCCTGGGCCGTGGCGGGGAGCAGCGCGGCGACGGTGAGGCCGGCCGCGGCCAGGCCGATGAGGCGCTTCGCGGGTCGGCGGGTGTGGGCACGCACAGGGATTACCTCCGATGTCACGGCGTCAACTCGGCGACGCGAGTGAAGTTGCCGTTCTGGGTCTGGGACGCGGTGACCACGAGGCGCACCTGTGTCGTGGCGACGCTGCTCGCGAACGGGATCCAGCGAGCGACCTCGGTGTTTCCGGTGACCTGCGCCTGGGTGACCCACGCCGCGCCGTCCCACGTCTGCACCGTGAAGTCGGTCGGCACGCCGTCGACCATGGACGCGAAGCCGACGCCGGTCAGGTTCACCGCCGACGGCGCGGTGACCGTCAGCGTGTCCGGGTAGGCACCGGACGTGTCGTCGTTCCAGAACGTGGCGAGGTCGCCGTCCAGCGCGTTGCTCGGGTCGTAGGTGCGGACGGCGCCGTTGTAGGTGTTGGGCGCGTGGTAGCTGGACGCGGTCGCGCTGGTGCCCTGGGGCCACCCGCCGAAGGCGAGCAGGTGGGCGGTGCTGGTGGCGTGCAACTTGTCCGCGGTCGCGACGATCGGCACGTCCAGTTGCCCGCCGCTGCCAATGGCCGGCGCCTGAACGTGCACGTTCACCACCGCAGTCGCCGGGCCGTTGCGCGGGTCGAGCGAGAACGGCGCCGCGGTGACCGTCCACCCGTCGGGAACCGTTGCGGTCACGCTGCCGTCCACCACCTGATCGCCCGTGGCCCGCACGGTGACCGGGATCGTCGCGCTCGCGCCCGGGAGCACCGGCGCGGTGCTGGACGAGGTGGGCGTGACGGAGAGGGTCGGCGTGACGTGCCCGACGGCGGTGCTGCTGATTTGCGCGTGTTGCGGCAGCCCGGTCAGCACCACGTAGTCACCGGCCAGGTGCGCGCCGTAGCCGAGGCTGTGCTTGCCGGCCACCCACACGGGCTGCCCGTTGACGGACACGTTCGTCCGCGCGCCGTAGGTGGGGACCTCGACCTGGGCCACCGCGGCGCGAGGCGCATCGAGGTCGGCGGTGAACCGGCCGGCGGCCGCGTCGTGCCGCCACGCGAGCTTGATGTCACCGAGCGGGGTCTTCAGCGAGCCCTGGGCCGACGCCAGGTCGCCGGTCTCCGGGGCGATGTCGTAGCCGCCGGTGGCGGTGGTCGGACGGATGCCCAGGACGTAGAACGTGAGCGCCGACGTCGGGCCGGTCGACCACCCGTGCGCGGCGCTCATGTACGCCCCGCCGTAGCCGAACTGACCGTTGGCGAGGTAGCCCTCCCAGAACGTGCTGTTCGTCCCGAGGGGCGAGTCGAGCATGTAGCCCCACTCGCGGCGGATCAGCTCCAGTGCCGTGGTCGCGTCCCCGGCCTGCAGGTGCGCCTGCACCTCCATCGAGCCCGGGAATGTCCCGATCTCGCCGTTCTTCTCCGGCGTGGTGGCGCCGTACTGGTTCCAGTTCTGGGTGAGTGCCGTGCTGATCCGCGCCGCCTGCGCCGGGGAGGCGATGCCGTACCAGGCGGCCAGCGAATTGCCGTCCTGAGGGTGGAGGCTACTGGTCGGGTTGTCGCGGTACTGGCCGGCGGCGTCGTCCCACAACGTGGCGTTGACCGCCGCCTTCAGGCGCGCGGCGGTGGCCGCCCAGCTGCCGGCGTCGGCGTCGTCGTGCTGGGTGCCGGCGAGCTCGGCCCCGGTGACCAGCGCGCGGTAGAGCAGCGCGTTCGCGGCGATGTTCTCGCCGCCCTGTCCGCCGCGGGCCCAGTCGGCAGTGCCGGTGACGTTCATCAGGCCGTCGCTGCCCACCTTGGCCAGTGAGTACTGCAGCGCCCGGACGTAGTTCGCCCATTCGCCCGACAGCCAGGTCGAGTCGTGGCTGTACTGGTAGTAGTTCGCCGTCCCGATCAGCGTCCACAGGTGGTAGGTGTCCGAGCCGTAGAAGTTGACCTCGGGCCCGGCGAAGGGCAGCTCGCCGGACGCCGCCTGATGGTTGAACAGGGTGGTCAGCGCGTTGCGGGTGGGGGTGACGTCGCCGAGCGACGCGTACTCGGTCGGGACGGAGACGCCGAGGTCGCCGGGCCACACCGTCCGGTCGCGCTTCGCGCCGTCGACGAGCACCTCGTCGCCGACGCCGACCGTGCCGCTGTTGTTCCAGCCGCTGGCCGGTGGGCCCCAGACCCGGCCGGTCGTCGGGGCGATGACATTCGTCTGCGCGGTGTACGCACCGGCGTACCAGATGCGGTTCAGCAGCGGGTCGCTCGAGTAGAAGTAGTTGTCGTAGTTGCGCAGGTTCGACATCGACGGGGCGAAGGTGATCGCGAGGCTGACCTTGTCGATCGCGATCGACCCGCCGGACTCGTCGAACAGGGTCAGGTAGCGGAACCCGCCGCGCAGCTTGTCCTGCGGCATCGTCCACGATGCGTTGGGCGTGAGGTCGGCGAAGATCGCGCCGTCCGATCCGCTGCCCCCGTTGCTGGCGTCACTGGTCGTCCCCACGTACTGCGACGACTCGGAGAACGCGAGGCCGAGGCGCTGACCGGTGTCGGTGGCGGCCGTCGAATGGACGGTGACCAGGCCGCCGACCTCCTCGCCGAAGTCGAGCGTGACCGACGAGCCGGCGCCCTGCAGCGTGGTCGGCTGGCCGGTCAGCACCCCGTCCGGTGCCGACACGGTTCCGGTTTCGCGGAAGATCCGCTTCGCGGTCACCGTCCGGCTTGCCGGCGAGTAGTTGTACGCGTCCCACGGCTGGGCGGACCCGCCGTGACCGGTCGGCTGCGGAGCGGCCGCGACCGGGGTGGCGGCTGCCGCGGCCGCCGTCAACAGGCCGGCGGCGAGCACGGTGGTGGCGAGCAGATAGGTGGCTCTCATGACTTCTGGTCCGTCCATTCGAGATCGTCGATTTGGAACCGTCCGCCCCACACCGCGGTGCTGCCTGCGGCGCGGAAGCTGACGTCGATCGAGGTGATGGCGCTGCGCTGCGCCCAGTCCGAGAGGTCGAGATCCAGGCGGTTCCACGAGTCGTTGGCGATCGCGGTGGTGAGCGTGCGGTCGGCGCTGCCGCTGTGCAGGACCACCTGCGCCTGGTAGGCCGCCCCTGGCAGGCCGCCCCAGCTGTCGATCCACAGCGCGAGGTGGGTCGCCGAGGACAGGTCGAGCGGGCTGTCCGGCGTCACCGAGATCGTGCGCCACAGTGAGGCATCGACATTCGACGGGCTCGCCTCGAGCGACTTGCTACCGCCGTGCGGGGTGCCGGGACCGTTCGCGAAGCTGGTGACCGCAGCGACGTTGTCGACGTTCGCCCCGGCCTGCCAGCCCTGCGGGCCGGACTCGAAGTCGTAGACGGTCGTCGTGTGGAAGACGTCGACGGTGACCGTCGCCTTCGCGATGGTGCCGTCAGGGGCGTGCACGGTCAGCGCGATCGGGTAGCTGCCGAGGGCATCCGGCGGCGGCGTCAGGTGGACGGTCGCGAGCGTGTGGGTCGGCCCTGGGTTGAGGGCGATTTGAGCGGGCGTCGCCGAGACCGTCCAGCCGGCCGGCGCCTGCGCCCCCAGCGTCGCCGATCCGCCGCCGGTCGAGCTGCCGTCGACCGCGACGCTGAGATCTCCGGTCTGGCCCGGGGCGATCGTGGTGTGGGCGGTCGCTGAACTGATCGCAAGCGTCGTCGTCGGGGTATGCGGCGCGCGGACGGTGAACGTGTAGCTCCCCGAGCCCGCCGTCATCTGCAGCGTGCCGGCGGCGAACTTGTGCACGGTGAGGCCGGGGTCGGCGTCGCGCGCGGGCCCGCCTGCGTACACGGTGTGCCCGCTCTCCTGGACGGTCGAGCCCGGCCCGCCGGGCAGTGGCAGCTCGATCGTGGCCGTCGAGCCCACCGGCACCTGCGCGTGGTAGGTCAGCGTGTCGCCGTCGGTGCGCCATGAGCTGGTGACCGTGCCGCGGACCGTCTGCTGCGTCCCGTCGACGTGGGTCAGATCGCCCACGACGGAGGGCGCGAGGGTGAACGTGCGCCAGCCGGCCGTCCCGGGCTGGATGCCGGCGAGCTGCTGGTAGTACCACTGGCCGATCGAACCCGCGAGACCGATGTGATCCTTGGACGAGGTCCCGTCCGGCGCGGACGAGTTCGTCCATTTCTCCCAGATGGTCCCCGGGCCGTTCGCGAGCATGTAGCCGAAGCTGGGGAAGTCAGTGCGCTCGGCGATCGCGAGGGCGACGTCGTTGCGGTGGTAGAGCCCCAGCGCCTGGTAGACGTAGGTCGTCCCGACGAAGCCGGTGGTGACGTGGTCGCCGTGCGCGACGATGTCCGCGACCAGCCGGCCGAGCACGGCCTGCTCGTGGCCGGCCGGGACGATGCCCAGCGCGAGCGGCATCGCGTAGGCCAGCTGGGTATTCGGGCTGTACGTGTCGGTCGCGGCGTCGAAGTACTTGTCGGTGAACCCGGTCGTGATGGCGGCCGCCAGCTGCTGGTACTTCGTGGCGTCCGCCGTGTTGCCCAGCGCGGTGGCCATGTTCGCCAGCAACCGGCTGTCGATCAGATAGAAGAGCGTCTGGAAGTACACGTGCGGGGTGCTGACGGTGGCGAGCCAGTCGTCGCCCCACGAGCCGGGCGAGTTCGTCACGATGTGGTTGGCGTCGCTGATCGTCGCGAGGTAGTCCACCCAGCCCTTGACCTGTGAATAGTTGTCGCGCAGGACCGTCTTGTCGCCGTACTGGGTGTAGCTGTCCCAGACCACCTGCGGGTAGGCCGTGCCCCACGCGGGATCGGTGTAGTACCGGCTGCCCTCGCCCTGGTCCGGCGACACGGACGGCACGCTGCCGTCCGGGTTGATGCTCGTACGGATGTCGCCGAGCCATTTCGAATAGAGCGCCTGCATGTCGAGGTTGGCCATCGCTTCGGCGTCGGTGTCACCGGCGTCGCCGAGCCAGCCGCGCTTCTCCCGCGTCGGGCAGTCCAGCGGCATGCCCTGCAGGTCGTTGAGCTGGGTCTGTAGCAGCGCGCCCTGGATGCTGTTGAGCAGCGGGTTGGACGTGCTGAACGTGCCGGTCTGCGCGACGTCGTTGTGGATCACGTCGGCGACCACGCTGACCGGGGCGTCCGCGGGCAGCCCGGTGACCTCGGCGTAGCGGAAGCCGGCGTAGTTGAAGTTCGGCGTCCAGCCCTGCTCGCCCGAGCCGTCGAAGGTGTAGTCGTCGATCTGGCGACCGGTGTCCGATGCCGAGAAGCTGATGTTGGCGGTGCTGACCCGTCCGCTCGAATCGAGCAGTTCGCCCTTCGTGACGGTGACCTTCGTGTCGGCCGGCGCGTCGGCCCGCAGCGTCACCTGACCGACGTAGTTCTGACCGAAGTCGTAGACGCGCACTCCTGGGGCGGGGCCGGTCGTCTTCGTCGGCGCGACGGTGCGCACTATGCGCGCCGGCGGCGTCGTGTCGGTTTCGAGATGGGTGAGCCCGAACGTCTGGGTCGGGTGGGCGCTGTAGACGCCGAGCTCGGCGAGGCGGAACGTGCAGCTGGTGTCGCGGCAGGCCAGCACGGTGGCGGTGACCCTGACGTAGCGACCGGTGGCCGACGCGCTGATCGGCACCGGTGTCGTGCCCGGATTGGGCTGGTCGCTGCCGGTGCGGTCGGCCACCGTGGTGGACGTGGCGAAGGTCGGGTCGTCGCTGACCTGCACCCGGTACCGCACCGGGAAACCGGCGCCGGGGAAATCGCCGGCCGTGTCGTTCGTGGGGTGCGCGGGGAAGAGCGTGATACCGGCGATCTGCTCGTCACTGCCGAGGTCCACCTGCACCCACTTCGAGCTGTCAGCGCTCGAGGCGACGGCCGAGTGGTAGCCCTCGCTCTGGTCGGTGGACATGTCGATGCCGTCGACGAGCGCGGCGCGCGACCAGCCGCAACACGCGGTCTCGTCCAGGGCGGTGACCGGCCGGTTCAGCGCGAGGCTTTGCGGCTGCGCCACCGGCGCGTACACCGGCACGGGCGCCCAGGCACTGTCGTCGAACGAGGCGGCGTCCCAGCCGGTGATCTGCCGGCGGGCGTCCCAGCTCTCGCCGTAGTAAAAGTCGTCGCGGGTGACCGGGCCGGCCGCGGTCCTCCATCCGTCGTCGGTCGCGATCGTGGCGTGGCTGCCATCGGTGTAGGTGATCTCGAGCTGGGCGATGAACGTGGGCGTGCCCGCGTACTGCCCCTTGCCGAGCATGAACGCGAGCGCGTTGCTGCCCTTGTGCAGCCGGTCGGTGACGTCGAGGTCGCGGTAGACGACGCGCTTGGCGTAGTCGGTGACCGACGAGTCCAGCACCTGCTTGGGGTCGAGCGGCGCGCCGTTGAGGTGCGGCTCGAGCAGGCCCTGCGCGCCGTAGTAGAGCCGGGCGCGGGCGACCTTCTTCGGCAGGACGAAGTCGCGGCGTACGAGCGCGCCGTCAGCGGCCTGCAGCCAGGACGCGCGCCAGTCGCCGACGGTCAGCAGCCCCACGTCGAAGCGCTGCGGGTGCGACCACGACGACCGCTGCCCTTCGCGGTTCCACGTGCGCACCGTCCATTCGTAGGTGTGGTCGGCCTCCAGCTGCGGACCGCCGTAGGCCACACCGGTCGAGGCGGCGGAGCGAGTGCGCCCGGAGTCCCACACCTGGGTGCCGTGCCCGTTGAGATCGGACGCGATTGCGCTGACCCGGATTTCGTACCCGGCCTGCACCTCCGACCGGCCGGTGTCGTTGACCGTCCACGAGAGCGTCGGGCGCGTGGTGCCCACGAGCGCGCCGTCGGCCTGCCCGCCGACGCGCAGGTTCGAGGGCGGCTGCACGGTGGGCCGGGGCGACGGACCCGAGGCGCTCGCCCCCGCGGTCCCGGTGATTGCGCCGGTCACGATCAGGCCGACGGTCAGCGCAACCGCGCTGCCCATCGCCGTCGTCCTCCGCAGGCCCACGTGGTTCACCACCCAATCGAGACATAAAACGTTTCAATGCCCATTGCTATGGCATCGGACGTAGGCGGACAAGAGCTCCCGACGAGATGACCGAATCCGGCCAAACCGGTCGGCGCCGCGCTGCGCGTCACGGGCGTGCCGAGCACCTTGCTCGCCATGGCGGGCGAAGGGCTGTCACGATCGCCGGGGCTGGTGCGGAAACCCGCACACTGGAGCCGTGGACCGAGCCGAACTGCGCGCCTGGATAGAGGACGCCCTCACCCGGCACGACCGCGACGCCCGCGAGCGCGACGAGACCGCCTCCAACGTCACCGTCGACGAGATCCTCGACGCGGTCTGGGGCCGCCTCCCGCTGGACGTCCGCCGGCAGACGACCCGCGCGCAGGTGCAGGCCAGCCTGACGATGATCACGCTTCGCCGGGGCATCGCCATCGCCCATGACCAGCGGCCTGACCCGGCCGAGCCGCCGGGCATCGGGTCGTGAGCCGTAACTCGGTCAGACGCTCGGCCGGGGCTGGTAAGTCACCGTGTCCGTGCCGCGCAGCAGCGACCGCAGCTCGGTGCGGTCACCGCTCACCACGCCGGCCGCCCGGGCCTGGACGAGCACGTTCCCGTAGGCCGCGGCCTCCACCGGCCCAGCCACCACCGGCAGCTCGCAGGCGTCCGCGGTCAGCTGGCACAGCAGCGCGTTGCGCGCGCCGCCACCGACCAGGTGCACCACCTCGACCGCCGCGCCCGACAGCGCCGCAGCGTCGCGCACCGTGCGCCGATAGGCCGCGGCGAGGCTGTCGAGGATGCACCGGGTGATCTCGGCCCGCGTCTGCGGCACCGCCTGGTCGGTCCGCCGGCACTCGGCCCGCAACCGCGACGGCATGTCACCGGGCGGCAGGAACTCGGGCCGGTCCGGGTCGATCACGCTGCGCCGAGCGGGCACGGCCGCGGCCTCGGCCAGCAACCGCGGCAGATCGACCGACGAGCCGTCGCGCTCCCACGTGCGGACCGACTCCTGCAGCAGCCACAATCCCATCACGTTGCGCAGGAAGCGCACCGTCGCGTCCACGCCCAGCTCGTTGCTGAAATTGGCCGCCCGGGCGGCCGCGGTCGTCACCGGTGCGTCCAACTCGACGCCCACGAGCGACCAGGTGCCGCACGAGATGTAGGCGAAGCGCTCATCACGCGCGGGGACGCCGAGCACGGCCGAGGCGGTGTCGTGGGAGCCGACCGTCCACACCGGCACCTGCCCCAATCCGCACTCGTCCGCCACTGACGCCAGCAGCGTCCCGATCCGCTCGCCGGGCTCCCGCACCGGCGGCAACAGCTCGACCCGCAGGTCCAGCCGTTTCGCCGACTCGGTCGACCATTCGCGCGCCCGCACGTCGAAGAGCCCGGTCGTGGACGCGTTGGTGACCTCGCCGCTGCGCTCGCCGGTCAGCCAGTAGCCGAAGAGGTCCGGGATCATCAGGAGGCAGGACGCGTTGCGCATCGCCGCGCTCTCTCGAGCCGCGACCAGCTGGTAGATGGTGTTGAACGGCAGCCGTTGGACGCCGGTCACCGCATACAGCTCCTCCGGCGGAATCACCTCGGCCACCGCGTCGGCCACGCCGTCGGTCCGGGTGTCGCGGTAGTGCACCGGGTTGCCGAGCAGGGCGCCGTCCCCGTCCAGCAGCGCGTAGTCGACCGCCCACGAGTCGACGCCGATCCCCCCCAGGGACGCCGCCTGCCGGCTCGCGATCCGCAGCCCGTCCACGACCCCGGCCCACAGCGCGAGCACGTCCCACTGCAGCGTGCCGTCCACCCGCACCGGTCGGTTGACGAACCGGTGCACCTCGCGCAGCCCGACGCCGTCCGCGCCGATGTCGGCGACCATCACCCGACCCGACGACGCCCCGAGATCGACCGCGGCGAACGACGCAACCACGGGCACCTACAAGACGCCGTTGCGCACGAGGATGACCACGACCTGCACCGGCGTGTCCACACCGAAGCGATCACACAGCGTCCGGATCCGGCGCCGCACCGTACGTTCACTGACAGCGAGGCGGCGCGCGACGGCGTCGAGCACAAGACCCTCGGCGAGCAGCCGGACCAGCTCCCGCTCCTCGGGGTCGAGCGTCAGGCGTTCACTCAGGGCGACTCCACTCATCAGTGCTCCCTCTCGTCGGTCAGCGCAGGAATGCCGCGGCGACTCCGGCATCCACAGGAATGTGCAGACCGGTCGTCTGCGAAAGGTCACCGCCGGTGAGCGCGAAGACCGCGTCGGCCACGTGCTCAGGCAGTACCTCACGCTTGAGCAGAGTGCGCTGGGCGTAGAACGCGCCGAGGTCCTCTTCGGCCACGCCGTAGACGGCTGCGCGCTGCGCCCCCCACCCGCCGGCGAAGATGCCCGACCCGCGGACCACTCCATCGGGGTTCACCCCGTTCACCCGAATGCCCAGTTCCCCGAGCTCGGCGGCGAGCAGCCGTACCTGGTGCGCCTGATCCGCTTTCGCCGCGCCATAAGCCACGTTGTTCGGTCCGGCGAAGACGCTGTTCTTGGACGCGATGTAGACGATGTCGCCGCCCATCCCTTGTGCTTGCATCACCCGCGCCGCCTCGCGGGCGACGAGGAACGAGCCGCGGGCCATCACCTCGTGCTGCACATCCCAGTCGGCGGTCGACGTCTCGAGCAGCGGCTTGGAGATCGACAGGCCGGCGTTGTTCACGACGAGGTCGACACCGCCGAAGGCCAGGGCCGCGGCGGCGAACGAGTCGGCGATACCGGCCTCGTCAGTGACGTCGACGGTCACGGCGACCGCGACGTCGGCCGAGCCCAACTCGGAGGCCACGGTCGCGGCCGCGGCGGCGTCCCGGTCGGTGACGACGACGCACGCGCCTTCTGCGGCCAACCGATGGGCGATGGCCCGGCCGATGCCCGAACCGCCGCCGGTCACCAGGGCGATGCGAGTGGCGAGCGCCTTCGGCTTCGGCATCCGGGCCAGCTTCGCCTCTTCGAGCGCCCAGTACTCGATGCGGAACTTCTCCGACTCGTCGATCGGCGCGTACGTCGAGATCGACTCGGCACCACGCATCACGTTGATCGCGTTGACGTAGAACTCGCCGGCCACGCGCGCGGTCTGCTTGTTCGATCCGAAGCTGAACATGCCGACGCCCGGCACCAGCACGATCGCCGGGTCGGCGCCGCGCATCGGGGGCGAGCCGGCGGTCGCGTACTTCTGGTAGTACGCCGCGTAGTCGTCGCGGTAGGCCGCGTGCAATTCCTTCAGCCGGGCGATTACGTCCTCGAGCGGCGCCGTCGGCGGCAGGTCCAGGACCATCGGGCGCACCTTGGTCCGCAGGAAGTGGTCCGGGCAGGACGTGCCCAGCGCGGCCAACCGCGAATGCTCGGCGCGCGACACGAAGTCGAGGACGACCTCGGAGTCGGTGTAGTGCCCGACCTGCGGCCGGTCGGTCGAGGCGAGGCCGCGCAGCACCGGCGCGAGCGCCGCGGCCCGGAGCTGCCGCTCGTCCTCGGGCAGGGTCTCGTGGACCACCGCACCGAACGGTTCGGGGCGGCCGTGCTCGACGAGAAACGCCTCGGCCGTGCGGATGATCTCGAGCGAGTTGGCCTCGCACTGGTCGCTGGTCGCGCCCCACGCCGTGATGCCGTGGCCGCCGAGCACACAGCCGATGGCCTGCGGGTTGGCCCGCGCGATTGCGGCGATGTCGAGGCCGAGCTGGAAACCGGGACGCCGCCACGGAACCCACACCACGCGGTCGCCGAAGCACGCGGCGGTGAGCTTCTCGCCCTCGGCCGCCGTCGCGAACGCGATACCGGAGTCCGGGTGCAGGTGATCGACGTGCGGCTGGTCGACGAGCCCGTGCATCGCCGTGTCGATGGACGGCGCCGCGCCCCCCTTGCCGTGCAAGCAGTAGTCGAACGCCGCTACCATCTCGTCCTCACGCTCGACGCCCGGGTACACGTCGACGAGCGCCCGCAGCCGATCCAGCCGCAGGACGGCCAGCCCGGCCGGGTTCAACGTGCCGAGATCCCCGCCGGACCCCTTGACCCACATCAACTCGACGGGCGAGGACGTCACCGGGTCGGTCGCCGTGCCCTTGGCCGATGTGTTGCCGCCGGCGTAGTTCGTGTTGCGGGGGTCGGCGCCGAGCCGGTTGGAGCGAACGATCAACTGGTCGACGGTGCTGGTCTCGGTCATGACTTCCTTCGCGTTGAGATTGCCTTCGCATTCAGATTGATTACGCACCCCAGCCGGCCGCCTGGCCGCCGATACGTTCGGTGACGATGCGCTCCGCATAACCGGACGCGGCATAGGCCGTCATCGGGTCCGCCCGCAGCCCCTGCTCGGAACGGAGGTCGGCGAGCAGGGGTCGGACATCTGTGTTGTAGGCGTCCATCAGCACCGCGTTGGCGCCGAGGACGTCACCGGCCTGCTGCGCCGCGGACAGCGCGTCCACATCGACGAGCAGGGCCTTGGCGGTCGCCTCCTGGACGTTCATCACCGAGCGGATCTGGCCGGGGATCTTCGGCTCGATGTTGTGGCACTGGTCGAGCATGAAGGCGATGTCGCTGTCCGCGTCGAAGCCGCCGGCCGTCGCCACCTCGAACATGATCCGGAAGAGCTGGAACGGGTCCGCCGAGCCGACCATGAGGTCGTCGTCCGCGTAGAAGCGTGAGTTGAAGTCGAACGCGCCCAGCTTCTCGGCCCGCAGCAGGAACGCGACGATGAACTCGATGTTGGTCCCGGGTGCGTGGTGCCCGGTGTCGACGCACACCTTGGCCCGTTCCCCGAGCTGCAGGCAGTGCGCGTAGGAGGTGCCCCAGTCCGGCACGTCCATCGTGTAGAACGCCGGCTCGAACAGCTTGTACTCGAGGATGAGCCGCTGGTCTTCGCCGAGCCGCTCGTACACCGCGTGCAGGCCCTCGGCCAGCCGGTCCTGCCGGGCGCGGATGTTGTCCTGGCCGGGGTAGTTCGTGCCGTCGGAGAACCAGAGCTTGAGGTCGCGCGACCCGGTCTGGTCCATCACGTCCACGCACTCGAACAGGTGGTCCAGCGCCTTGCGCCGGATGCGCGGGTCCGGGTTGGTGATGCTGCCCAGCATGTAGTCGTCGTCCTGGAAGACGTTGGCGTTGATGGTGCCGAGCTCGATACCCAGGTCCTTGGCCGCGGCGGCGAGGACGGCGTAGTCGTCGACCTTGTCCCACGGGATGTGCAGCGCAACGCTCGGAGCCACGCCGGTGTAGCGGTGCACCTGCGCGGCGTCGGCGATCTTCTCGAACGGGTCGCGCGGCACACCCGGTTGGGCGAACACCTTGAACCGCGTTCCGGAGTTGCCGAACGCCCACGACGGGAGTTCGATGCGCTGCGTCCGGAGAACCGCCTTGACGGCCTCACCGTCGACCATGTCTGACCTGCTTTCGTTGCGTAGTCGTGGATCTCAGGGGGTGACTTCGACCAGCTCGACCCCGAGTAGGTCGGCGGTCGCCCGCAGTTCCGGGAGGAGGTCGCCCACCCCGAGCGCCCAGTGGTGGGAGATGCCGGTCGCACTCCAGGTGTCGACCCACTCGCCGGGGTCGCAGCCGAAGTCGACCCGCGAGGTCGTGTTGCCGATCTGCAGCACCGGACCGGGCACCACGGTGCCGGTCGAGACGACGAAGCGGAACGCGCCGTCGCGCTGCTGGGCGATGCCGAAGGTGGTGACCGGGCCGTGCTTCACGTCGAACTCGACGGACACACCCCAACCGCGCTTGCCGTGGTAGACGCCGAGGCCACGCAGGAGTGGACGGTGCTCGCTGATGGCCAGGTGTGCCGGTCCGTCGTGGCCCATCTCGACGACGTCGTCGTTGAAGTTGAGCGCCTGCAGCTCGGTGAACGAGCCGCCGCCGCCGAGCCGGTCGACGATGAGCATCGCGAGCGAGGTGCGCAGTTCGTACTCACCGCACGCCGGAATGCCGCGCGCGGTCAGCAGCGAGGCGCCGAGGATCATCCCGGCGCCCAGCCGCTCGTGCTGTTCGCCCTCGAGGCCGCGGTGGTAGTAGGCGAGGCTGTCCAGTCCGAAGTCGTCGACCAGCCGGTCGAGGCCCACCGAGACCTTCGCTGCCCAGCGGAAGTCCTCTTCGACGACTGAGTCGTCGACCTGGAAGACGTCGCGGGCCAGCGCGATCCGCTGGTCGACCTGCGCGTCGGTGACGGCGTCGACCCGGACCCGTAGATCGTCGAACTCGAGAACCTCCATGTGCCCGCCGAAGTTGGCCGGGACGAGGGTGAGGTCGGTAGAGACGTCGAGCATGCCCGGGTACAGGTGCCCCATCAGGCCGTGCCGGCCGGTCCGCAGTGCGCCCCGGACGCCGGCGGCCTTGATCCAGCGGCTGATCCGCGACCACGCCCGCTCGTCCTCGAGATATCCCGACACCGAACGAAACGGCACGCCGAGGCGCAGGAAGGTGTTGGCCATCTCCGGCAACGGGCAGGCGCCGCAGTATGCGAGCCACTGACCGGTGTCGAACGTGGCATGGTCCATCGCCTCGGTCGGCTGCAGGTTGATGAGCAGCACCGGCGCGCCGCTGCGCTGGGCGATCGGCGCGAGCATCGAGGCGGTCATGTACGTGGTGAGGAAGCCGACGATCAGGTCACAGCCGGCCACCCGCAGCTGCTCGGCCGCCCGGGCACCGTCCTCGGCATCGGAGATGAAGCC
This sequence comes from Pseudonocardiales bacterium, assembly GCA_032160745.1. Lineage (GTDB taxonomy): Bacteria > Actinomycetota > Actinomycetes > Mycobacteriales > Jatrophihabitantaceae > Jatrophihabitans. The sequence goes on along the minus strand of JAVHVD010000031.1, from coordinate 26,863 downwards.
GACGTCGACGACGTCGCAGTCCAGCGCCTGCATGCGTTCGGACACGCGACGGGCGGATGTCTGCAGTTGCGGCAGCAGATCGGGGAACTGCGGCCAATAGGCACCCAGACCGCCGGCGACGAGACCGATCTTGGTCCGGCGTGCGGTGACCCGGTCGAGTCCCGTGGCGCGGCCCGCGCCTGCTGCGACGGTGGTCATGGTGTCGGCTCCTCGCGTGTGTTCTTCGAGCGCTGGGCGAGTTGGTCGTCGAGGTTGAAGATCTCCTCGAGCAACACGAACGATTCGTCGGGTCCGCGCCCGTCCAGCCCGACGAAGTACTTGCTCATCCCGGCCTGCCAGCGGGCGTTGACCTCGGTGCGGGCCATCGCCTCCTGCGCCGCGTCCAGGTCGTCCGCCTCGACGTAGCCGACCAGCAACCCGTCCGGGCGGGCGAAGATCGAGTAGTTCCGCCAACCGGTGTCCCGGAGGGCCTGCAGCATGTCCGGCCACACGGCCGCGTGCCGCTCGCGGTACTCGGCCAGCAGTTCCGGACGGACCTGCAGCAGGAAGCAGTACCGCGAAGCCATGCGACGTCCTTGGGTGTTCTCCGGCCGGCGCGCGTCAGGTGGGCGCGCGCCGGCCGGACGCGGATCAGAAGTTGAACTGGTCGATGTTGGACTTGTCGAAGACGGTCGGCGGGCCGAGCACCACGGACAGTTCGCCCGCACCGGCCGCCATCGTGTACGTCTTGTTCAACGCGCCGGAGGTGAAGGTCGCCCCCGCCTTGAGCTCGGTGCCGGACGCGAGGCTCGCGGCGGCGTACCCGGCCAGGTAACCCAGGTCGGACGGGTTCCACAGCTCGAAGGACTGAACGGTGCCGTCCTTGATGTACTTGCGCATCTGCGACGGGAGGCCCAGGCCGGTCAGGGTGACCCGCTTGGCGATGTCCTTGTGCGTCGAGAGGTACTGCGCAGCCGTCGAGATGCCGACCGTCGTGGGCGAGATGATGCCCTTCAGGTTCGGATACGCGGACAGCAGACCCTGCAGCACCGTGAGCGAGGTCGCCGGGTCGTCGTTGCCGTACACGGTCGAGACGAGCTTCATGTTCGGGTACTTCGTCAGCTGCTGCTTCATGTACTTGATCCACGCGTTCTGGTTGGTCGCGCTCGCGGCGGCCGACAGGATCGCGATCTCACCGGTCGAGTTGATCTGCTTGGCCAGCAGGTCGACCTCGGACGTCCCGATGTCCTTGGTGTCGGCCTGGTTGATGAACAGGTGGTTCGGGCTGCTGCCACAGCTGATGTCGGAGTCGAAGGCGACGATCTTGATGCCTTGCTTGGCCGCCCGGTTCAGCGAGGGGCACAGCGCCGACGGGTCGTTCGCCGCGATGACGATCGCGTCGGCCTTGGCCTGGATTGCGGCCTGGATGGAGGGAAGCTGCGCCGCGGCGGTGTCCGCGGTGCCGCTGCTGACGGTCACCGATCCACCGAGTTCCTTGAGCGCCTTCTCGCCGCCCTTGTCGGCCAGCACCTCGTACGGGTTCTGGGTGTCCTTGGGGATGAAGTAGACCTTCAGGCCCTTCTTGACGCCGCCGGCCGCGCCGGTCGACGCGCCGCCGCTGTTGGTGTTGTTGTTCTTCGACGTGGACCCGCAGGCGGCCAGAACGCCGCCGGCGAGCACCACGGACAGCGCCGCGGTGGCGACGCGACGCGCCGTCCGGTTTCCGGTCATGTGTAGTGCCCTTCCCTCGATGGATGAAGCAGTGGACGAGATGTCGTGGTGAGTTGTCATGCCGACTTCAGCGCGGCCGGGGTACGGCGGCGCCGAATTCGCTCCCGGATCCGACGCAGTGCATCGCCGCCGTTGGGCACGATGACGCTGATCAGCAGCAGGACGCCGGTGACGATGTTCTGCTTGTCGGCCGAGACGTTGATCTGGGTCAGCGCCATCTGCAGGCTGCCCACGATGACGACGGACAGGACGACGCCGAAGATGGTGCCGCGCCCGCCGAAGATGGACACGCCGCCGAAGAGCACGATGGCGACGACGTTGAGCTCGAGCCCGGTGCCGGCGCTGTAGCTCACCGACGCGTTCTGCAGCGTGAGCAGGATGCCGGCGAAGGCGCTCAGCACACCGCTCACGACGAACAGCCAGAACTTGATCCGGTTGACCCGGATGCCGGCGAACTGCGCGGCCTCGGGCTGCAAACCGATGGCCACCATGCTGCGGCCCAGCGGCGTGGCGTGCAGGATCACCCCGAAGATCACCGCGAGCACGACGAAGAACAGCATCGACCAGGAGAACTGGGTACCGGGGATGGAGTTGGCGCCGATGTTGGTGAGCCACTGCGGGAACTCGCGGTCCCCGAGCCCGGGAATGGTCTGCGAACCGAGCAGCACCTCGGCCAGACCGCGGAACAGCGTGAGCGTGCCGATGGTGACGGCGATGGACGGCAGCCCGAAGCGAGCGACCAGCAGCCCGTTCAGCGCACCGCCCACCAGGCCGACCACGAGCGCGGCGAGGAAGCACGGCCAGATGCTCCAGCCGTGGTGCCACAGGAAGCCGACAGTCGCACCGGACAGTCCGAGCATGGACGCCACCGACAGGTCGATCTCGCCGGTCATCACGACGAACGTCACCGGCAGCGCCATGATCGCGAGGTAGCCGCTGTTGATGCCGAAGAAGAAGATGGTGCTGGGGTCGGTGAACGTCGGCGACTTCACCGAGCCGAAGATCAGCACGCCGATCAGGACCACGACGAGACCGGTCTCCCAGCGGGCGCCCTCGCGCCACAACCGCCGTTTCCGGCCACCCGCGGGGGGCGGGGTCTGCGGCTTGGTCATCGGAACAGCGAGGTCAGAGCTCACGGTGTGCCCCCTCGGCCGACTTCAGCGTCTTGGTCACCCGGAGCGAGAGCCACCGGTCGAAGGCGATCGCCGCGAGCAGCAGGGCGCCGGCGACAGCCTGGTTCCAGAACGCCGAGATCCGCGATGCGACGAGCGCCTGGTTGATGGTGTTCAGCAGGACGGCCCCGAGGGCGGCGCCGACGACGGTGCCGCTGCCGCCGAAGATGGCGACCCCGCCGACGACCACCGCGGCGACCACGCTGAGCTCGTAGCCCATCCCGCCGCTGTTGTCGATCTGGGTGTGCAACGCGAGGAACAGCGCACCGCCCAGACCGGCCAGCGCCCCGCTGATGAGGAACGCGCTGAAGACGCGCCGCTCTATCGGGATGCCGGCGAGCGCCGCGGCGTCGGGGTTGGACCCGATGGCGTACAGGTCCCGGCTGGCCCGGAACGAGCGCATGGCATATCCCACGACGGCAACCACGACGGCGACGATGATCGCCAGCCACGGGATGCCGAAGATGTCCTTGTAGCCGACGGCGGCGAAGCCGCCCGGGATCGCCTCCGGATCGATCCGGTCACCGCTGACTATGACGCCGTCGATGCCCCGGATCACGTACAGCATGCCGAGCGTGACGACGAGACTCGGCACCCGCATGACGGTGACGATGAAGCCGTTGAGCGCGCCGGCGGCGACGCCGACGAGCGTGCCGATGACGAACCCGGACCACGCCGGGATGTGGTGGTACTTGAAGAGGTCACCGACGATGTAGGCCGACAGGCCGAGCACCGAGCCGACCGACAGGTCGACGTTGCGGGTGACGATCACCAGCGTCTCGCCGACGCCCAGCAGCGCGATCAGGGCGGCGCCGCTGAGCAACTGCTCGATGCTGTTGCGGTCGATGAAGTGGCTGTTGTTGACGGCAGTGACCAGGACGACGACGACGATCAGCAGCGCGATGCCCACCTCGCGGGCCCGTAGCAGCGTCATCACCATCGAGTCGGTGCCGCGAGGCTCCTTGTTCTCCGTGCGGTCGGCTACTGCAGTCATGCGGCGATCTCCACGTTCTGGCCCGTGGCCGCGCGCATGATCGACGTCTCGTCGGCCTCGGCGCGGCTCAGCTCGGCGGTGAGTCGGCCCTCGCGCAGGACGAGAACCCGGTCGGCCATGCCCAGTACCTCGGGCAGCTCCGACGAGATCATCAGGACAGCCATGCCGTCGGCGACCAGGCCGTCGAGGATGCGGTGCACCTCGGCCTTGGTGCCGACGTCAATGCCACGGGTCGGCTCGTCGATGATCAGCAACCGCGGTCCCCGGGCCAGCCACTTGCCCAGCACGACCTTCTGCTGGTTGCCCCCTGACAGGGTCGAGACCGCGTTGCGGAGCCGGCCGAACTTGAGCTGCAGCTTGCCGGCCCAGGTGTCGGCCAGCCGCCGTTCGCTGCCCCGGAAGATCAATCCCATGCGGGTCAGCTGCGACAGCGACGCGAGCGCGACGTTCTGGTCGATGCCGAGATCCATGACGAGACCCTGTTGCCGGCGGTCCTCGGGCACGAGCGCCATCCCGGCGGCCATCGCGGCCCGGGCGTCGCCGTTGCGCAGGGCATGGCCACCGATCCGGACGGTTCCCGACGTGCGCCTGTCGATGCCGAAGACCGCGCGGGCGACTTCGGAGCGTCCCGCGCCGACGAGTCCGGCGAGGGCGACGATCTCGCCGGCGCGCACGGTGAACGAGATGTCGTGGAAGACGCCCTCGCTGTTGAGGTCCTGGACCTCGAGGACGACGTCGCCCGGGGTGGTCTCCGTCTTGGGGAACAGCGCCTCGAGATCGCGGCCGACCATCGACCGGATGATGTCGTCGATGGTGAGCTCCTCGACCGGCGCGCTGCGCACGAAGCGACCGTCCCGCATGATCGTCACGCGCTGGCAGCAGGCGAAGACCTCTTCGAGCCGGTGCGAGATGAACAGCACCGCCGCGCCCTGTGCGCGCAGCGTCTTGATGACCTCGAACAGGCGCAGCACCTCGACCGTGGTCAGCGCCGCGGTCGGCTCGTCCATCACGAACACCCGGGCGTTGAAGGACAGTGCCTTCGCGATCTCGACGATCTGCTGGTCGGCCACCGACAGGCCGCGGGCCGGCCGGGACGGATCGAGGTGCACTCCGAGCCGGGTGAAGGTGGCGCGAGCCTCGCGCTCCATCGCGCGCCGGTCGATGCGCCGGCCGGTGCTACGCGGCTGACGGCCCATGAAGATGTTCTCCGCGACAGTGAGGTCGGGGAAGAGCGACGGCTCCTGGTAGATGATCGAGACGCCCGCGGCCTGAGCGTCAGCCGGTCCGCCGAAGACGGCCCGCTCGCCATCGATGGTCAGCGTCCCGGCGTCCGGGTCGTACACGCCGCCGAGAATCTTCACCAGTGTGGACTTGCCGGCGCCGTTCTCGCCGAGCAACGCATGCGCCTCACCCGGGTAGAGCGTGATCGACCCGTCGCCGAGGGCGACGACCGGGCCGAAGCTCTTGGTGGCTCCCTCGAGAACCAACCGGGCTGGGACCTCCGTCATGCGGCGTTCACCTCTTCACAGCCGGTTTGAAATGAAACCTTTCAGTTCCGTTGACGAAAAGGTAATCTCGCTCACGGTCCGACGTCAAGCACAAGTTTCCGGCTCGTTACGGGGATTTTGCAGCTGATCTTGGAAAGGGAGTTCTCGACCGGCGAGGTCGCGTCCCGTTCAAGATTGGCGGAGTCGGGGCTATATTTCCCGAAACGTTTTAATTGCTCGGCAGGAAGGCGACCGGATGAGCGAGTCGGCGAGCGTGGTCGACGTCGCCGCCCGGGCTGGGGTCTCGCTCGGCACGGTCTCCAACGTCCTCAACCGCCCGGACCGGGTCGCTCCGGCGACCCGCGATCGCGTCATGCGGGCCATCCAGGAACTCGGCTTCGTCCGCAACGAGGCGGCCCGCCAGCTCCGGGCCGGACGCAGCCGGACGATCGGGCTGGTCGTCCTCGATGTCGGCAACCCGTTCTTCACCGACCTGGCCCGCGGCGTGGAGACCACCGCCGGAAAGTCCGGTCTGTCGGTCGTGCTGTGCAACAGCAACGATGACGACGACCGCGAGCGGCACTACCTCAGCCTGCTGCAGGAGCAGCGCGCGTTCGGCATCCTCATCACCCCGGTGGGCAAGGAGACGGCGGCCATCGACGCGATCCGCCGCACGGGGACACCGGTGGTGCTCGTCGACCGCGGGTCGAACCGGCGACAGTGCTCGGTGTCGGTCAACGACCGGGTGGGCGGCGAGCTGGCCGTCGCGCACCTGATCAGCCTGGGGCACAAGCGGATCGGCTTCGTCGGGGGCCCGCTCACGATCAACCAGGTGAGCGAGCGGTTGGCCGGCGCCCGGGTGGCGATGGAGGCCGCCGGGTTGGCCGAGGACGCGCTGGTCGTGATCGAGACCCCGCGCCTGGACGTTGCGTCGGGACGCTCGACCGGCGCCGAGATCGCCGCGATGCCGGCGCGTCGCCGGCCGACCGCCGTCTTCTGCGCGAACGACCTGCTGGCGCTGGGGCTGCTGCAGGACACGACCCAGCGTCACAAGTCGGTGCCCGGCGACCTCGCGATCGTCGGCTACGACGACATCGAGTTCGCCGCCGCGGCGGCGGTTCCGCTGACATCGGTCCGGCAACCGCGCGTGCAGCTGGGCCAGGCCGCGATGGAGCTGCTCCTGGAAGAGGCCTCCGACGCCGATGGGCATCAACATCGCCAGGTCGTCTTCGAGCCCGAGCTGGTAATTCGGGAGTCGACGACGTCATGAAGATCGCTCTCTTCGCCACCTGCCTCGTCGACGGGCTGTTCCCCGACGTCGGCAAGGCGACCGTGTCCCTTCTCGATCGCCTCGGGCACGAAGTCGAGTTCCCGATGCAGCAGACGTGCTGCGGGCAGATGCACGTCAACACCGGTTATCCCGCGGCCGCCGTGCCGCTCGTGCGCAATCACGTCGCCGCGTTCGCCGGCTACGACGCAGTGGTCGTCCCGAGCGGCTCGTGCGTCGGCGCGATCCGGCACCAGCACGCCGATCTGGCCGAGCAGGCCGGCGATCTGAGGCTCGCGGCCGCCGCGCGCGACGTCGCCTCTCGCACCTATGAGCTGTCGGAGTTCCTCGTCGACGTGCTGGGAGTGACCGACGTCGGCGCGTACTTCCCACACAAGGTCACTTATCACCCGACCTGCCACTCGTTGCGGATGCTGCGGGTCGGCGACCGGCCGTACCAGCTGCTGCGCGCGGTGCGTGGTCTCGAGCTGGTCGAGCTGCCCGACGCCGAGTCGTGCTGCGGTTTCGGCGGCACGTTCGCGCTGAAGAACGCCGAGGTCTCGACGGCGATGCTCGAGGACAAGATGCGCAACGTGCTCGCCACGGGTGCCGCTGTCTGCTCGGCGGGTGACTCGTCCTGTCTGATGCACATCGGCGGCGGCCTGACCCGCCTGCACGTGGGTCCGCGCACGCTGCACCTCGCCGAGATCCTCGCGTCTACGGAAGCGGTAGTGGCATGACCTTCCTGGGCATGCCGGCGGCCGGCGCCTCGAGTCAGCTCAGTGACGGCGTCGCCTTCCCGGATGCGGCGCGACTCGCGTTGGACGACACCCAGCTGCGGCGCAACCTCGGCAGGGCGACCGCGACCATCCGGGCCAAGCGCGCCGCGGTGGTGGCCGAGGTCCCCGACTGGCAGGAGCTGCGCGCCGCCGGCGCCGCGATCAAGGACGACGTACTCGCCAATCTGGAGCAGTACCTCGTCCAGCTCGAGGAGCAGGTCATCGCGCGCGGCGGCACCGTGCACTGGGCGCGTGACGCCGACGAGGCCAACGCCATCGTCACCCGCCTCGTGCAGGCGACCGGTGAGACCGAGGTGGTCAAGGTCAAGTCGATGGCCACGCAGGAGATCGGGCTCAATGAAGCACTCGAGGCCGCCGGCATCACCGCCACCGAGACCGACCTCGCCGAGCTGATCGTCCAGCTCGGGCACGACAAGCCCAGCCACATCCTCGTGCCGGCGATCCACCGCAACCGCAGCGAGATCCGCGACATCTTCCTGAACGAGATGCCGGGGGTCGATCCGGCCCTGACCGACAACCCGCCGGAGCTCGCCGAGGCCGCGCGGGCCCACCTGCGAGCCAAGTTCCTCAGCGCGAAGGTGGCGATCAGCGGTGCCAATTTCGCCGTCGCCGCGACCGGCACGCTGGGCGTCGTCGAGTCCGAGGGCAACGGGCGGATGTGCCTGACGCTGCCCCGCACGCTGATCACGGTGATGGGGATCGAGAAACTCGTCCCGACCTGGACCGATCTCGAGGTCTTCCTGCAACTGCTCCCCCGGTCGTCCACCGGTGAACGGATGAACCCGTACACGTCGATGTGGACCGGCGCGACCGAGGGTCAGGACTTCCACCTCGTCCTGCTCGACAACGGCCGGACGGCGACCCTCGCCGACCCGCGCGGGCGGAGCGCGCTGCGCTGCATCCGCTGTTCGGCCTGTCTCAACGCCTGTCCGGTCTACGAGCGCACCGGTGGCCACGCGTACGGCTCGGTGTACCCGGGGCCGATCGGCGCGGTGCTGTCGCCGCAGATGACCGGCGTCAAGGAGAATCCGACGCTGCCGTTCGCGTCGTCACTGTGCGGTGCCTGCTACGACGTCTGCCCGGTGGCCATCGACATCCCGACGATGCTCGTCCATCTGCGCTCTCGAGTGGCCGACGCGAAGGGACGCACGCCCGAGCGAACGGCGATGGCCACGGCGGCCTGGACGATGCGCTCCGCCAAACGGTGGGCGCTGGCGCTGCGGGCGATGCGGATCGGCCGGGTGCTGCGCGGACGCCGCCGGCTGCCCCCGCCGCTCGCGGGCTGGACGGCATCGCGCGACCTGCCGGTGCCGCCGAAGCAGACGTTGCGCGACTGGTGGCGTGATGGACGCCCGTAGCGAGATCCTCGACCGGATCCGGACGGCGCTCGCCGACCGCCCGGCGCCCGACCCGGTGGCGCGCACCTACCGGCGGGGGCTCGGCGCCGGCGATCTCGAGCTGTTCGTCGAGCGGGTCGTGGACTATCGCGCGACGGTGCATCGCGCGGCCGCCGGTGCAGTGGCAGAGGCAGTCACCGCTGCGCTCCGCGCCCGTCAGATCGCCCGCGTGGTCGTGCCGGACGGTTTCCCGGAAACTGACCGGCCCGCCGTCGACCTCGTCCGCGAGCCGGTCGACGTGGCGACACTGGACGAGGTGAGCGCGGTGATCACCACCTGCCGCGTCGCCATCGCCGAGACCGGCACCATCGTCCTCGACGCCGGGCCGGGCATGGGCCCTCGGGCGTTGACCCTCGTCCCCGACTATCACCTGGTGGTCGTGCGCGCCGAGCAGGTTCGCGCGAGCGTGCCGGACGCGATCGCCGAGCTGGACCCGACGCGTCCACTCACCTGGATCAGCGGGCCCAGCGCCACCAGCGACATCGAGCTGCAAAGGGTCGAGGGGGTCCACGGCCCGCGCACGCTGGACGTCGTGCTGGTGACGTAGCCGACCGCTTCGCGTTCGCGCGTTCGTCGGCGGACGGACCTGCCGTCGGACCTACCGTCCGACGGCGCGCAGATACCGTTCGCCCACCAGGGCCAACTGCTGGACGAGCGCCGCCGGCTCGGTGACCTGGAAATCCAGCCCGAGCATGCCGATGTAGACCGCGATCGTCTCCTCGCTGTCAGCGCCGGTCACCAGTACGCAGCGGTTCTCGTCTACCGACTCGACGACGCCGACGGTGGCGTTGATGCGGGCGAGCACCTCGTCCGCCGGGGCGAACACGGTGATGCGGGCGTGGACCTTCCACCCCGTGGACGCGACCTCGCGCAGGACGAAGTCGGTGTAGTCCGCACCAGGAAGGGGCGCAGCCACGAACCGGCGGTTCGTCTCCATCCGCGGGTTGATCCAGTCGACCCGAAACGTCGCCCAGGTGCCGGCATGGGGGTCGCGCCCGACCAGATACCAGCGCCGCATCCAGCTGACGAGCCGATACGGCTCGACGAGTTTGGCGCCAGACGTCGCCGCCGTCCCTGACGGAATCGCGTCGGCGGGGGGATCGACGGGTGCCTCGTAGTCGAACCGAAAGAGGTGATGTTCGCGGATCGCGGTCGCGATACGGGTGAGCAACGCGCCGTCGACCTCGGGATCCTCCACGTTGTTGCTGGTGTTCTGCGGTCCGGCCGAGGTGGCTTCGTGGATCGCGGTCACCTGACGGCGCAGCCGATGGGGCAATACCTGTTCCAGCTTGGCGAGCGCGCGGGCGCTGCTCTCCCGAATGCCGCTGACACCGGTGCCGGCGCGCAGGCCGATCGCCACGGCGACCGCCTCCTCGTCGTCGAGCAGCAGCGGCGGCAACTTCGCGCCCACGCCGAGCCGGTAGTAGCCGGCCGTCCCCCGCACGGCCTCGACCGGGTAACCGAGTTCGCGCAGCCGCTCGACGTCCTTACGAATCGTGCGCGGGCTCACGCCCAGACGTTGCGCAAGCTCCGAACCCGGCCATGCCGGCCGGGACTGCATCAGCGAGAGCAGCGCGAGCAGCCGCGCCGACGTTTCCAGCATGGGCAAAGTATTCCGCGGATATAGGAACGAAGCGCGCCTATATCGGCTCTAGCGTGAACGCATGACAACGACCTCCGACATCCGCCCGTTCCGCGTCGAGATCCCCCAGGCCGAGCTGGAAGACCTCGCCGCCCGGCTGGCCAACACGCGACTCCCCCGTCCGGCCGCGGTCGACAACTGGGACCTCGGCACCCCCAACGAGTACCTGCAAGAGACCGTCAAGTACTGGCGCGAGAGTTTCGACTGGAGAAAGCAAGAAGCGCGGATGAACGAGTTCCCGCAGTACCTGACCGACATCGACGGACAGCCGGTTCATTTCATCCACGTGCCGTCCGCCGAGAAGGACGCGACGCCGCTGCTGCTCATCCACACCTACCCGGGCTCGTTCGTCGACTTCCTCGACATGATCGGCCCGCTCACCGATCCGGTCGCGCACGGCGGCCACGCCGAGGACGCCTTCTCGGTGGTGGTTCCGTCGATCCCCGGTTTCGGCTTCAGCACGCCGCTCGTGGACGGGGGCTGGACGATGGCCAAGGTCGCGCGCACCTTCGACGCGCTCATGCGCCGCCTCGGCTACGACAGTTACGGATCGCACGGCAGCGATGCGGGCACGATGATCTCGCGAGAGCTCGGACTGCTGGATCCGCCTGGCTATCTCGGGATGCACGTCCTGCAGCTGTTCTCGTTCCCATCCGGAGACCCGGCGGAGTTCGAGAACTTCGGCCCAGCCGACTACGCGGCGCTCGAGCACATGAAGTGGTTCCAGTCGGTCGGCGGATACAACGCCATCAACGCCACCCGACCGCAGACAGTCGCCGTCGGTATCGCCGATTCGCCGGTCGGCCAGCTGGCGTGGAGCGAGCTGTTCAACTCCTTCGGCAACGGCACCAGTCTGGTCAGCCGCGAGCAGATCCTCACCGAGGTGACTCTGTACTGGCTGACCAACACACAGGCCACCGCCGGGCGTTACCACTACGAGGAGGCGCACGCCGCAACGGTGCCGGCGATCAACACGGCGCCGACGGGGGTCGCCGTCTTCGCCGACGACTTCAGGACGATCCGCAGCCTCGCCGAACGGGACAACACGAACATCGTGCATTGGAGCGACTTCCCGACCGGCGGCCACTTCGCGTCACTGGAGGTTCCGGACGCACTCACCGACGACCTCCGTAAGTTCTTCGCCGGCCTGCGAGCGCTTGTGTGAGCGAGCGACTGGGAGGAGTCTGCAACTCCGACACAGCGACGCGGAGCGGACATGAGCGCACCCGAGAGGCCCGACCGGGCTGAGGCCGTCGACCGCCTGTATCGCCTCCTGACACTGATCGGCATCCTCGGGGTGTTCATCGCCGGTCTGCTACTGGCGGACCGATCCACGCAGCCGGAGGTCATCGGCTGGGAGGGTGGCTTCGTCATCGCCGCAATCGTCCTGGCGGTGTGGAGCCGCGTGCCCGAACGCACGCGGCCGGCCTCGAGATTCACCCGGGACCAATTGATGACCGCGACCTTCATGGTGATCTGTCTGGCCGGCGGAGCGATCGTCCCGGACATTCTCGAGCACAAGACATCGACGTGGAACTGGGTCGTACTGCCACTCCTGCTGGGAGGCTTGTTCGCCGGATTCGTCGTGGTCGAGCGCCGCGACGACGACAGGGTCGATCAGTATCTTGCCGAATGGCGGCGGGCGCGTCCGCACGTTCGCCCGAAGTCGCGGGAGCCCACACCCGGGCCGCCCCGGGCGAGCAACTGATCGCGAATGTGTCTCGTCCGCGCATGTCGCCGCGGCCGAATCCGAAGCGCCGCCTACCCTCGGCGGGTGCGATACCGCGGGATTTCGGCAGCGCTCGCCGCGCTGCTGCTGAGCGGTGCCCTTGCACCGGCGGCCGTCGCGGCTCCGACTCCGTCCGACGGGCCGACCACACACGCGGTCCCGCCTCCGGCGCCGACGCCCACCGACAGCGGCAACTCACCCGGCGCCCCTGATCCCCATCCGGGTGTAGGCGGCATCGGCCCGGACGGCCGGCCGGTCGGCGGCGCGGCTCTGCTCGGCCGCCACCTCGTCCTGCCGCCCGGAACGACCCGACCGCCGGCTGCGGTCACCGCCCGCGCCTGGATCGTCGTCGACCTGGATGACGGCGACGTCCTCGCCGCCAGTGATCCCCATGGGCGCTACCAGCCGGCGAGCATCCAGAAGCTGCTCACGACCGTCACGCTGTTGCCGCTGCTGCCGGGCGACCGCCGCGTCGTCGTCAGCCGGAAGGCCGCCGAGACCGAGGGCTCGCACGCGGGTCTAGTCGGGGGCGGCAGCTACACCGTCGACCAGCTCTTCCGCAGTCTCCTGCTCGTCTCCGGCAACGACGCCGCCGAGGCCCTGGCCGAGGCGGCAGGCGGACGCGCGAAGACCGTGGCGTTGATGAACACCGTGGTGCAGCAACTCGGCGGGTACGACACGTACGTCGAGACACCGTCCGGGCTGGACGGCTGGCGGCAGCTCACGAGCGCCTACGACATGGCGCTCGTGCTGCGTGCGGCACTCGCCCAGCCCCGTTTCCTCGCCTACGACCGCGCGCTTCGCGCGACCCTGCCGGTGCAGCGCATCAACGGGTTCGGCCCCGTCCACCTCGAGAACCAGAACGCGCTGTTCCTGACCGAGGTCAAGGGCGCCCTCGTCGCCAAGACCGGCTTCACCGATGCTGCGCAGCACACCTTCGTCGGCGCAATCGAGCGCGGCGGCCACCGCTACGGCGTCGTGCTGCTCCGCGGGCAGCGCTGGCCAAACGACCAATGGCAGCAGGCCACGAAACTCGTCACCTGGGCCGCGTCCTTCCCAGCCGGGACCGCGCCGGTCGGCACGCTGGTCACGCCCGGTCCACCGTCCGCCGCGGGCTCCTCGAAGGCCGCCACCCGGCACGCTCTCGGCGCCTCGGGATCCACCAGCCCAGGCGGGTCGTACGCGATGCAGATCCTGGCCCTGGCCGCGTTGCTGGCCGTTGCCCTCGCGTGCGGCTGGCGGTTCGCCCGGACCCGGTGACGCTCACGAGCGACGCTTGGGCCGGGCCCGTCCGCGTGTGATGGCCAGGGTGGCGACTGCTCCGGCCACCGCACCCGCCCCGACCAGACTCACCCCGACCGCGGCCGGCGTGATCGTCGAGCCGGCCTCCTCGTCCGCTGCGATCGGCTCGGGCTCCATCACCGGCATCCGGTTGGCCATCGCCACGCGGTCCTCCACGGTCAGGGTGGCCGTCCACGCACAGGCAAACAGCATGTAGCGCGCGACGAGTTGGATCCAAATCAGCACGGCAATGATGCCGGCGAACGGTCCTGCGGTCGGGTTGTTCGCGGTGTGCGCGATCGTGTACGTCCCGACGATCTTGAGCACCTCGAAGCCGACGGACGCGAGCAGTGCGCCTCTGAACGCGATCCGCTGCGGCACCTCGACCTGCGGCAGCCGGATCAACAGCCACCAGAAGATCACCATGTCGCCGACGACCGCGATCGCAATACCGAGCAGCTTCAGCAGCGCGTGCGAGCCGGGCAGGTCGTCGAGGGACAGCGCCGACAGGATCTGGTCGGTCAACGACGTCCCGATCACCGTCAGGGCGAGCGAGACGAGGATGCAGAGGCCGAGCCCGGCGAGCACGAACAGGTTGGTGATCCGCGCCTTGAGGAAGTTCACCTGCGCCGGCGGACGACCCCATACGCCGTCGATCGCACCGCGCAGGTTGTTGATCCAGCCAAGACCGGCGAGCAGCACGCCGACGAGACCGACGAGACCCACCCCGCGCCGGCTCTCGATCGCCTTCTGCACGGCCTCGGTGATCGTCGTGCCGAAACTGCCCGGCACCTCCTTGGTGATGCGCGCGAAGAAGTCCTGCTCGAGCTCGGGGTGCGAGTGCAGGACGAAGCCGGTGATGGACGCTGCCAGCAGGATCAACGGGAACAGCGCGAGAAAGCTGAAGTAGGTGATTGCGGCTGCGTACTCGTTGCCGTGATTGCGTCGCAGCAGATCCCACGCCGAGACGACGTGCCGCAGCCACAGGTGCCGCTCCTTGAGACCGGCCCATCGAGCGCCGGCGCCGGACTTCAACCGGGCCAACCGCCCCTGTGTCATGGGGAAAGGACTACCCGCCCATGGGCGGGGTCGCACTTCCAAGGGGGAACTCGGTGCGCCAGGTCCACCGCCCGTCGCCGCCGCGCGAGAACAACACGAAGCGCTCGACCCGGAATCGCGCGACGAAGCCGGCGAGGCCGTCGTAGGCCTCGTCCAGTCCGGGGTCGAGGATGTCTTGCGCGACGGTGACGTGCGGGTGGTACGGGAAGTCGAGCTCGCGGGCCAGCGGGCCGCTCCTGATCTCTTGCTCGAGCACCTCGCAGTCGGACACGCCGGTCGCCACTTGGATGAACACCACCGGTGACGCCGGCCGGAAGGTCCCGGTCCCGGCGAGGTGCATGACGAACGGATGGTGGGCCGCCGCCGCACCGGTGAGATGCTTCTCGACCTCGTCCATGGAGTCGGCCGGCACCGGCGTCGGCGGGAGCAGCGTGACGTGCGGGAACACGAGGTCGGCCGCCGGGTCACCGACCTGCCGACGCCAGTTCGCGAGCACAGTCGCGTGCGGCTGCGGGATCGCGATCGCGACCCCGAGCATCACCTCGTCGGTCATCGGTCGAGGGGTGGGACGAAGCCGACCCGCGCGTACACGTCGGCGACCGTCGCGGCGGCCACCGGCCGGGCCTGCTCGGCGCCCCGAGCCAGGATGCGGTCGATCTCGGCCGGATCGCCCATCAGCTCCGTCACCCGCTTGCTGAACGGTTCGGCGAAGGCGACCACCGCGTCGGCGACCGCGGCCTTCAACGTGCCGTAGCCCTGCCCGAACAGCTCCGCCTCCAGCGCCGGGACCGCAGTACCGGTGACGGCCGAGAGGATGACGAGCAGGTTGGAGACGCCGGGCTTCGTCGCCGGGTCGTAGCGGATGTCGGTCCCGGTGTCGGTGACCGCCCGCTTGATCTTCTTGACCAGCACGGCCGGATCGTCGAGCAGATTGAGCGTGCCCGCATCCGGCAACGACTTGCTCATCTTCGCCGTGGGGTCCTGCAGGTCGACGATCTTCGCGGCCTCTTTGGTGATGTACGCGTCCGGCACCACGAACGCGTCGCCGTAGCGGGAGTTGAAGCGCTGCGCCAGATTGCGGGTGAGCTCGACGTGCTGGCGCTGGTCCTCACCGACCGGCACCTGATTGGCCTGGTAGATCAGGATGTCGGCCGCCTGCAGGATCGGGTAGGTCAACAGCCCGACGCTGACCCGCTCGGCGTTGCCGCGGGCCGCCTTGTCCTTGAACTGGGTCATCCGCTGGGCCTCGCCGTAGCCGGTCAGGCACTCCAGGACCCAGGTCAGCTGGGTGTGCCCGCCGATGTGGCTCTGCAGGAAGATCGCGCTGCGCTCGGGATCGACGCCGGCGGCGATGAGTTGCGCGGCGGCCCTCCGGCTCCGCTCGGTGAGTTCGGCCGGTGGCGGCGGCTCCTGGGTCAACGCGTGCAGGTCGGCGAGGAAGTAGAAGACCTCATGGGTCTCCTGCAGCGCCACCCACTGCCGTACTGCGCCGATGTAGTTGCCCACGTGGAACGACGCGGAGGTCGGCTGGATGCCCGACAGCACTCGGGACGGTGCGGAGGAGGTTGAAGCCATGATGCTCTCGATTCTTTCACCTGCGCGCTGCTGTGATTCGCGGGGTCAGGGTGTCTCGTTCGACTCCGCGGGGATCGGCGGCGTGACCCGCACGCGCGCCGCCCGCCGACCCTCGGTGAGCACGACCGTCAACCGGGTGCCGTCGTACACCACCTCGTCGCCCGTCTTGGGCAACCGGCCGAGCTCGGCCATCACGAACCCGCCGAGCGTGGCGTAGGGACCCTCGGGGAGTTCGACGCCGGAGATCTCGGCGACCTCGTCCAGGTTGAGCTTGCCGTCGACCTCGACCTCACCGCCGGCGAGCCGCTGGGCCTCGGTGACCTCCGCGTCGTACTCGTCGCGGATGTCGCCGATGACCTCCTCGATCAGGTCCTCCAGCGTCACGATGCCGTCGGTGCCGCCGTACTCGTCGACCACGATCGCCATGTGGTGACCCTCGCGGCGCATCTCCGACAGGGCGTTGAGGACGTGTTTGCTGCCCGGCATCGCCTTGACCTCGCGGGCCACGCTGGCCACCGTCCGGTCCCGGTCGTGGCGGATGGTCGGCAGCAGCAGGTCGCGGATGTGCACGAAGCCCAGCACGTCGTCCTGATCACGGCCGACCACCGGGTATCGCGAGTGCGGGGAGTCCGCGGCGACCTTGGCCGCGCGGCTGACGGTCATCGAAGCGTCGAGGAAGGTGACGCCGGTGCGCGGCACCATCACCTCGCCGATCGACCGCTCGCCGGCCGAGAACACGTCGTCGATGAGCCGGCGTTCGTCGTTGGTCAGTGACTCGTGGGCCGCGACGAGCCCGCGCAGCTCTTCCTCGCTGATCGGTTCGCGCCGCGCGCCGGGGTCGCCGCCGAGCAGTCGAACCACCCCGTTGGTCGACTTGGACAGCAGCCAGATGACCGGACGGAAGAACGTCGCGAGCCGGCTCAACGGCGGGGCGAAGAACGTCGCCGCCTGCTCGGCCCGCTGCAGCCCCAACCGCTTCGGCGCGAGTTCGCCGAGCACCAGGGTGACGAAGGAGATGATGAGCGTGACACCCACGACACCGGTGGCGGAGGCCAGCCCGTCACCCCATCCGTGCCGGACGAGGTACCTCTTCGCGTCGCCGGACAGCGTCACGGCACCGAACGCACTGGACAGCAGCGCCGTCGACGTCACCCCGATCTGCACCGCAGCGAGGAAGCGGTTGGGGTCGGCGACGAGCTTGGCGACGGCGGCGCCCCGGCGCCCGGTTTCGGCCAAGCCGCGCACCTGGCTCTCGCGCAGCGAGACCAGGGCGATCTCGGCCGCCACGAAGACGCCCTCGATGACGATCAGGAGCAGCACGATGCCGATGTTCAGCAGCGTGGTGCCAGGCACGCGATGAGTCTACGGACGGACGGGTCCGTCTCGGGGTCCGCTCGCTCAGGCGGTGGCGGCGACCTGCGAGGCGGGCCGGGCGATCGAGGCGCGGGACGCCGACTCGATCGGCGCGATGCTGGCCGCCGGAGCGCTGCCGCGGAGCAGGATCCTGGCGACGAAGTGCGGTGCGTCGGTCATCGGGACGTGCCCGACGCCGCGCATCATGATGTGTTCGGCCAGCGGGAACATCTGCTTGGCGATCTCGGCCTGCCAGGGCGGGAGGACGAGGTCGCGCGCCCCCCAGGCGATGGTGACCGGCACGTCGAGCGGGATCTCGCGCTCGAACGGCTCGGCCGCATTGAGCAGCTCACGCAATGCCGGCCGCGCATAGAGGAAGCCGCGGACGTCGCCGAGCGCCTGGTCGGGTGAGACCCGGGCCGGGTGGGCGGTCAAGATGCCGTACATGAGCTTCCGGCCACCGCGGCTGTGGGCGAGCAGCTGGGCCCGGTCACCGAGCTTCTCGCTCAGCGCGCACGCGCGCAGGAAGATCTGCTTCGTGTAGCCGAACTGGGCCTTCGTGCGCCAGAAGCCGGCCGGCGACAGCGCGGTGACGCTGCGGGCATCGCCCTCGGCGCCGGCGATCAGGGCGACGAGGCCGCCGAGCGAGTTTCCGGCGATGTGCGGCCGGTCGAGTTCCTGCTGGGAGAGGAACTCCGTGAAGTGGTCGCGCAGGACCTCGGCGACCGGGCGGCCGCCGGTGACCAGCGGCGGCGATTGTCCGTGTCCCGGCAGGTCGACGAGGATGACCTCGCGCTGCTCGGCCAGCTCGTCGAGCACTGGATACCAGGCCTGTCGCCGGTGCGTGACGCCGTGGACGAGGACCAGCGGATCGCCCGATCCGTGCCGCTCGAACGCGAGCATTGCTGCCTCCTCGCCGCGCACCCGGCGGGAGCGCTCGCCGACCGATTTCACCGGCCGGTCATCCCGACGTTACCCAGGTGACGCTCGGAAACCTCGTGACCTGGATCACAGAATGACGAAAGGTCCCAGTTATGTCTACTCGACACGCCCGGATTCGGCGGCGACGGATCGCCTGCTATGTAAGGTGATCCGGCCGCCTTCCATACCCAAAGGTACGGAAATCGGCTTGCGGTCGGCCAGCCTACGCGTTAGCCACGTGTGAAGGCAACCGCAGTTTAGGGGCGGAGAGACGGGGAGGCCAGCGCCGCGTTGAACGTGGCACTCGGCCGCATCGCCGCGGCCACCTTGGCCGGGTCTGGCCGGTAGTACCCGCCGATGTCGACCGGCGCACCCTGCACACCGTTCAGCTCGGCGACGATGGCGTCCTCGTCCTTGCCGAGCGCGTCGGCCACCGGGCGGAAGACCCCGGCCAGGTCGGCGTCGTCAACCTGTTCGGCGAGCTCCCGCGCCCAGTACAGGGCGAGATAGAAGTGGCTGCCGCGATTGTCGAGCTCACCCGCGCGCCGCGACGGCGACCGGTTCTCCTCGAGGAACGTGCCGGTGGCGCGGTCCAGCGCGGTGGCCAGCACCTTGGCCTTCGGGTTGCCGGTCTTGTCGGCCAGCATCTCCAGGGAAACCGCAAGGGCGAGGAACTCCCCGAGCGAGTCCCACCGCAGGTGGTTCTCCTTGACGAACTGCTGGACGTGTTTCGGCGCGGAACCGCCGGCGCCGGTCTCGAACAGCCCACCGCCGCTCATCAACGGAACGATGGACAGCATCTTGGCGCTCGTGCCGAGCTCGAGGATCGGGAAGAGGTCGGTGAGGTAGTCCCGCAGGACATTGCCGGTGACCGAGATCGTGTCCTCGCCGGCCCGCGCTCGCTCGAGGGTGAATCGCGTGGCTGCGGCCACGTCCATGATCTCGAGCTGCAGACCGCCGGTGTCGAGCTTCTCGAGCGCCGGACGCACCTTCTTCAGCAGTTCGGCGTCGTGCGCGCGCGACTCGTCCAGCCAGAACACGGTGGGCACGCCGGTCGCGCGGGCCCGGTCGACCGCGAGCTCGACCCAGTTCTGGATCGCGGCGTCCTTGGTCTGGCACATGCGCCAGATGTCGCCCGCATCCACCGGGTGCTCGAGCAGGGTCGTCCCCGACTCGTCGACGACGCGCACCGTGCCGGGCGACGTGATCTCGAAGGTCTTGTCGTGCGAGCCGTACTCCTCGGCCTTCTGCGCCATCAGCCCGACGTTGGGGGTCGTGCCCATCGTCGCCGGGTCGAAGGCGCCGTGCACCCGGCAGTGGTCGACCGTCTCGGCGTACAGCGCGGCGTACGAGGAATCTGGAATGACGAACTTGGTGTCCTGCTGCTTGCCTTCGGTGTTCCACATCTGGCCGGACGAGCGAATCGCGGCCGGCATGGAGGCGTCCACTATCACGTCGCTCGGGACGTGCAGGTTGGTGATGCCGCGGTCGGAGTCGACCATCGCGATCGACGGCCCGGCGGCGAGGGCGGCGTCGACGGCGGCCTTGGCCTCGGGGTGCGCGCTGAGCAGGCTGCCGAGGCCGTCGTTCGGGCTGACATCCGGAAATCGGTCGTACAGATCGCCGACGACCGCGGTGACGGCGTGGCCGAAGATGATCGGATCGGACACCTTCATCATCGTGGCCTTGAGGTGTACCGAGAACAGGACGCCCTGCTCCCTGGCCTCGGCGACCTGCGCGGCGAGGAAGGCGTCGAGTGCGGCCCGCCGCATGACCGATGCGTCGAGCACCTCGCCGGGCAGAACCGGGGTCCGCTCCTTGAGCACAGTGACCTCACCGCTCCCGGCCGCGTGCTCGATGCGCACCGACCCGGCGGCGCCCACCGTCACCGACTTCTCGGTCGACCGGAAGTCGCCGTCGCTCATCGTCGAGACGTGCGACTTCGACTCGGCGGACCAGGCACCCATGGAGTGCGGGTGCTTCTTCGCGTAGGCCTTCACCGATGCCGGCGCACGACGGTCGGAGTTGCCCTCGCGCAGCACCGGATTCACGGCCGAGCCCATCACCTTGCCGTAGCGGGCGCGGATCTCCCGTTCCTCGTCGGAACTCGGGTTCTCCGGGTAGTCGGGCAGGTCGTAGCCCTGCTCGCTCAGTTCGGCGATCGCCGCCTTGAGCTGCGGAACCGAGGCGCTGATGTTGGGCAACTTGACGATGTTGGCCTCGGGCGTCGTCGCCAGCTCGCCGAGCTCGGCCAGCGCGTCGGGGACCCGCTGATCGGCGGTGAGCCGGTCCGGAAACTGGGCCAGGATGCGTCCGGCGAGGGAGATGTCGCGCAGCTCGACCTCGACGCCGGCGGGCGCCGCGAACGCCTCGATGATGGGCAGCAGGGACTGCGTGGCGAGGGCCGGCGCCTCGTCGGTCTGCGTGTAGATGATCTTCATGCCGCGTCCTCCGGACCTCGCTGCTCAGTTCTCTTGACATCAAGATACCTGGTGGACGAATCCTCCTGTCCCCGGGTCCTAGTGTGCTGATGCATGACTGAAATGCGTACCCCCACCGCCGTGGACGCCCTCGCCGATCGCTACCTCGACGAGTCCGTGTCCCTGAATCCGATCGAGGCGACCTACCTCGGGATCGCCGGCCACGATGCGGAGCTGCCGGCGTACGACCCGGACTGGCACGCGCAGGTGTCCGAGCTGCGGCGCCGGACCCTTGAGGCGCTGGACGCGGTTGAGCCGACGGACGCCAATGACCGGATCACGATCGCCGCATTGCGCGAGGACCTCGCCGTGGCCGAGGAGCTACGGCAGCTGGGGGCCGACGAGTCCGAGCTGCGCAACATCGCGTCGCCCCTGCAGAACATTCGCGACGTCTTCGACCTGATGCCGGCCGCGACCGGCGACCACTGGGCGGTGATCGCGCAACGCCTCGCCGCGGTGCCCTCGGCCGTCGACGGCTACATCGAGTCCCTGCGCTCCGCCGCGGCGCGCGGCCACGTGTCGGCGCGCCGGCAGGTCGAGGCCGGCATCAAGCAATGCGCCGACTATGTCGGCGTCGACGGGTTCTTCCCCACCTTTGCCCGCCACGCGGCCGCCGAGGACGGCAGCGAGCTACCCGCTTCCGTCCGTGCCGATCTCGAACGCAACGCGGCGGTCGCGGCAACGGCGTACGAGCACTTGGCGGCGTTCCTAGGTGACGAGTTGGTCTCGCAGGCGCCGCAGACCGACGCAATCGGGCGTGAGCGCTACGCGCTGCACTCGCGCTCGTTCCTCGGTTCAGAGGTGGATCTGGAGGAGACCTATGAGTGGGGACAGCAGGAGCTGGCTCGCATCGATGCCCTGATGGTGGAGACCGCGGCGCAGATCAAGCCAGGCGCGACGCTCGACGAGGTGTTCGCCACGCTCGACGCCGACCCGGGCCGCATGCTCTCGGGCACCCAGGCGCTGAAGGAGTGGATGCAGCGCAAGTCGGACGAGGCGGTCGCCGCCCTCGCCGACACCCACTTCGACATCCCCGAGCCGATCCGCCGCCTCGAGTGCCGCATCGCGCCCACCCACGACGGGGTCATCTACTACACCGGGCCGAGCGAGGACCTCGTCACACGCCCGGGTCGCATGTGGTGGTCGGTGCCCGAGGGCGTGACCGACTTCGGCACCTGGCGCGAGCTCACGACCGTCTACCACGAGGGCGTACCCGGCCATCACCTGCAGGTCGCACAGACCGCGTACCGCAGCTCCACACTGAACCGGTGGCGGCGGATGGCGTCGTGGGTGAGCGGGCACGGCGAGGGCTGGGCGCTGTATTCGGAACGGTTGATGGCCGACCTGGGGTTCCTCGACGACCCGGGAGACTTCCTCGGCATGCTGGACGCGCAGTCGATGCGCGCGGCGCGGGTGGTACTCGACATCGGCATCCACTGCGGGCTGCCGGCACCGGCGGAAGTGGGCGGCGGCGACTGGACCTACGACAAGGGCTGGCGCTTCCTCGCGGCGCACGCGAACCTCGCCGAGGGCTTCCTGCGCTTCGAACTCGACCGCTACCTCGGCTGGCCCGGCCAGGCGCCGTCCTACAAGGTCGGCGAACGGCTGTGGCTGCAGTTGCGCGAGGAGGCGCGCGCGAGGGCGGGTGACGCGTTCGACCTGAAGACGTTCCACCGCCGGGCGCTCGACATCGGCTCGGTAGGCCTCGACGTCCTGCGCGCCGCCGTCCTCGACGAGATCTGACCGTTGGCCTGCATCACCTTCCGGCCGAGCGGCCCACCTACGCTGAGCGCGTGCTGATTCATCCGTGGGACGCGAGCCAGTCGGACGCCGAGTGGATGGAGTTCGTCCGTGGCCAGCCGTTCGGCCACCTGGTCGCGGCCGGGCGCGGGCGCGACGTCCCCGTTGTCGTCCCGACGCAGTTCAGCCTGGTGTCCGCCGAGCAGGTACTGCTGCACCTCGCCCGGCCCAACCCGATCTGGAGCGCGCTCGAGGAGAACCCTGCCGTCGTGCTCAGCGTGGCCGGCGACTGGGCCTACGTGCCGGCGGCGTGGAAGGCGATCGGGGACGAGGACCCGCGGATGGGCATCCCGACCACGTACTACGCGGCCGTCCAACTGATCGCCGACGCGAGCGTGATCGACGACCCGGACGGCAAGGCGGCGATCCTGCGCACTCAGCTCGGCGACAACGAGCCGGGCAGTGACGTCGCCGATCCGAGCGAGCACGGCCGCACGCTGAACGGCATCCGCGGACTGCGGCTGGCTGTCCGCGAGGTTCGCGCAAAGTTCAAGTACGGCGGCAACGCCGACGACGAGCACCGGACCGCCGTCCACGCTCACCTCGCCGAGCGCGACCGCCCGGGCGACGCGACCGCCGGAGCGCACCTACGCCGCCGCACCCCGCTGGTCTGACGGGGGCGCCCAGCCCCTGGATCTTGTGCAGACACGCGGGAACCGGCCCGCGTGTCTGCACAAGATCGTCACGCGCGCAGCTTCGCCAGCTCCCGCTCCACCATCGCCTCGTGCTCCTGCTCCTCCTGTCGAGCCCGGCGCGGGCTCCAGAACCCGGCCAGCAGGAAGATCAGCGGGATGAAGACGATCTCACCACCGACGGCGATCCAGAAGTAGTTGCGCCACTGCTTCGGTGACTCCTCGGCCGCCTTCTGCACCTGCTTGAGCACGGCGAGATCGGCGGCCGGTACCTTGCCCAGCGCGACGAGGGCCGCCTGCGCGTCGACGACCTTCTGGCCGCGCGACTGAAGCAGTTGCAGTTGAGCCACCGGAACGGCAGTCAGCTCGCGCAGCCGGGCCTGGGCCTCGGCCGGCGTGATGCCGAGCTTGCTGACGACCTGCTGCACCGCTGAGGCGCCGGCGGCGGCATCGGCGGGGTTGATGACGAGCGCGGTGATCGTCTGCGGGTCGACGACCTTGGCGGCGGCGATCGCGTCGGCGTGTTGTGCATTCAGCGTCGCGATCGTCGTGACATCAGCGACCGGCACCTTCGAGATCTCGCTGACCGCCTCGATGCCGGTGGCCTGATCGGTCGGGTTCTTGGCGAGCGCAGCCGCAGTTGCCGGCTTCAACTCCGCCGCGGTCGTGAGCTCGGACTTGTACTTCGCCGCGAGCTCCTGCGCCGTCGCGCCCTTCTCGACCAGCGTCGTCGCGGTGTCGACGATGTGCGGCACGATGAACACCGACACCGCGATCACCAGCCGGATCACCAGCCCCCACACGGCCAGACCGGTCGCGGTCAGGGCCGGGTTCCGCTTCTCGACGGTCTCGGTGAAGCTGGCCATCCACGGCGCGTAGGCCACGCCCAGCGACACGCTGATCCCGATCAGCAGCCAGACGAACGTCGAGTAGCTGGTGTCCGCGTGAGTGGCCCGCACGGCGAACAGCGACGTGAAGATGATCGCCCCGATGGCGCCGATCACCATGAACGGCTTGCGCACCCGCACCATGTCGGACAGCACGCCGACCACGATCAGCGCCAGGGCGTTGAACGTCCAGTTCCAGTTCCCCAATGCGTTCGCCTTCGACTGGGAGAATCCGAAGATCGTCTGGAAGTAGACCGGGAAGAAGCCGACCGCGACGTAGTAGATGATCAGGAAGACGCTGATCGCGAAGGCGGAGCCGATGATGTCCGGCTTGAGCATCTGCCGGAACGGGTGCCGTGTGGTGGCCTCGATGTCGATGCCCTTGGCCCGCGCCTCGACGAATGCGCGGTCGCGGCTGGAGACCATCACCTGGTCACGCAGCTCGGGGGTCAGCTCGCGCAGGAAGAGCAGCGCCAGCCCCGCGACCACCAGCCCGACGACGCCGGACGCGGCGTACTGGTTGTGCCACGGTGTGGCGTTGCTCGTGTTGCTGATCTGGATGCTCACGACCAGGCTGCCCAGCACCGGGCCGAGCGTCCAGAAGCCCATCGCCGACGCCCGGCCGAGCTGCGGGCTGAAATCGCGGATCAGGGCGGGCGTGGCGACGAGGATGACGCCCTCGACCAGCCCGATCGCGGCGAAGACGACGGCGAACCCGACCTTGCTGTCGGCCAGCGGGATGCCGAGCAGGCACAGCAGCGCGACGATCACCAGCCCTACCGTGACGATGTTGACCCGGCCGTAGCGGTCGGCGACACCGGTGGCGAAGGAGGCCATCGCGCCCAGGATGTAGCCGACGACGGCGATGTACACGTAGTACTTGAACGACATCCCGTAGTCGACGAGGATCCCGTTCTTCCCGCCCGTCCCGGCGGCGACGGCACCGGCCAGATAGAACTGGTAATACAGGACGATCGTGGCGAGCACGACGATGCCCAGGCACAGATAGCGGCGAGCGGTGCCCGGATAGGCGTCGAGTTCGGTCCTGCGACGGCGCCGGGTGTTCCCGGCGGGCCGGGGTTGGAGTTCCGCCGGCGCGGAGCTGGATGCCATTAGCCACCTCGATGTGGGTCGGTTTCAGGTATGAACGACTGTTTACCTCCTTGTGAAGTCGCCGTCAACGAGCGGGGCCGACCGATTTGTCGGAGAATGACGCCGTGCACCCCGCCAGCCCACCGGCCGCGGCTTCGGCCATGCGCGGGGAGCCCGCTGTATTCGAGGAAGTGTTCGCGAGCGCCCCGAACCTCGAGCACCTGTCTCCGGCTGCGCGGCGTGTCCTGGCCACGTCCGCATCCCTCTTCTACCGGCGGGGCGCGGCCGCCACCTCGGTCCGCGACATCACCAGCGCCTGCGGGCTGACCCCGGGTGCGCTGTACAACCACTTCGCGTCCAAGGACGACGTCCTGTACGTACTCGTCGAGCACGGCCACACCAGCCTGGAGCAGCGGATCGCCGCCGCGCTGGTCGACGTCGAGGACACCCCGCTCGTCCGCACGTCGGCCTGGGTCCGCGCCTATGTGATGGGGCACCTGGTGCATCCCGAGCTGGCGCAGGTCGTCCGCCGCGAGTACCTGCACCTGTCACCCGCCCGGTACGACCGGATCGTTCGCCGGCGCCGGGCACTGCGTCACCAGCTCAGCGAGCTGCTCCGCGCCGGTGCGGCGGACCGGAACTTCGACCTGATCGGCGGCGGCAATGGCGCGATCCGCGTCGCGGTGATGGTGCTCGACATGTGCAGCCGCACCAGCGAGTGGTACGACCCGCGCCGCAATGACCCGCCGGAACGCCTGGCCGGTCAGTACGTGGCCGCCGCCCTGCGGTTGGCCGGCGCCCGGTGACCGGGCACCGAACCAGTCCGGTCAGATGAGTCCGAGGGCCGTGACCGCGTCCCGCTCCTCGGCCAGCTCCGCCACCGACGCATCGATCTTCTGCCGGGAGAAGTCGTTGATGTCGACACCCTGGATGATCTGCCACTCACCGTCGACCGCGCGGCACGGGAACGAGCTGATCAGCCCCTCGGCCACACCGTAGGAACCGTCGGACACGACGGAGGAGGACGTCCATTCCGTGCCGTTCACCCAGTCGTAGACGTGATCGATCGCGGCGTTCGCGGCCGAGGCCGCCGACGACGCACCCCGCGCCTCGATGATCGCCGCGCCGCGCTTCGCAACGGTCGGGATGAACGTCTCCTTGAACCACTGCTCGTCGACCTGCTCGGCGGCGCTGCGGCCGTTGACCTGCGCGGTGTGGAGATCCGGGTATTGGGTGGCCGAGTGGTTGCCCCAGATCGTCATGTGCTCGATGGCGGTGACGGGCACCGACAGCTTCGTGGCCAGCTGCGACAGTGCGCGGTTGTGATCGAGGCGGGTCATCGCGGTGAACCGCCCGGCCGGGATCTCCGGAGCGTTCTTCTGCGCGATGAGCGCGTTGGTGTTGGCCGGGTTGCCGACGACGAGCACCTTGACGTCGCTCGCGGCGTGATCGTTCAGCGCCTTGCCCTGCGGGCCGAAGATGCCGCCGTTGGCCTCGAGCAGGTCACCGCGCTCCATGCCGGCGGTGCGCGGGCGGGCGCCGACCAGCAGTGCGACGTTGGTGCCGTCGAAGGCGGTCTTGAGGT